>NZ_JBSDZD010000003.1:97150-435320 GCF_056726165.1 Vibrio sp. 9-16B-A1 | reverse complement strand
ATTAGCCCATTCCACCACATAATGATTTCGGCCAGTAGCGCCATGAGCAACAAGATGTCGATGCGCTTGGTGCATCGGGTTCGATTGTGCCTCAGTGCTAACCCATAAGCAGGACTTTTGAGATCCCGAAAGGATTCTTCTATCTGCATTCGCTTTGAGTAGAGTTGAGTTATCTGAATCCCATTCATGATGTTATTGGGCAAACTCGTAACAAGTAACCACGGTTCTTTTGCACCTTTGAGGAATACTTTTCCAGCCGAGTGCTTTTGACAAGTTCTGCTGTGACGATGTGCCTTTCTGCCTTTGGGTTGACCCTTATACAAGTAAGCAGAACACTTTAGAGGGGAGCGTTTCGCTAGTTCACATTCACCAAGAAAACGCGGTTTATCAGTGGCTTCTGGATAGAAGGTTTTGTTCGAGCACCAAGCTTGGTTAGGAAGTTTGATAGAGACTTCGCCACGAACACGGCCAAGCCAGAACCACCCTTTACTTTCTACTTGTCGAAACCAGGTATTTCGAAAGCCAGCATCGGAAACAATGATTGGAACACATCCGTCAGGGAGTATGGTTTGCAGTTTGTTCAAGAAGAGTTGGTGACTGTTGGGTGAGTTGTACTGTTTATATTCGAAAGCTTGCTCGTATAGCGTCACCGCTCGTCCCTTAACAGCAATCGACGCACGTAAGGTCATGTACCGTAGTTGCTCTCGAACATCAGACCAATCGACAAGAACAACAG
The DNA here is from genome assembly GCF_056726165.1 of Vibrio sp. 9-16B-A1. NCBI lineage: Bacteria > Pseudomonadati > Pseudomonadota > Gammaproteobacteria > Vibrionales > Vibrionaceae > Vibrio > Vibrio sp. 9-16B-A1. Next base: position 434,584 of record NZ_JBSDZD010000003.1, on the reverse strand, counting down.
GAAAGGGGTTAGCGTGGGTAATAAGTGAAGCATGCCATTTATAGATGGCGTCTTTTTCTCGGTGAAGGTTGTGGTTTCCGAGGAGTCTGTCGATGCGTTTAATTGAATGCTTTACCGTGGTATTTGCTTCAAGTGAACGACCAATTTTGGTCAGGGTCAACTCAGCGCCGTCGAGAACGGATTTGGTAGCAAGTATCAGAGAATTAAGTCGTTTTTTGTGAATGTTGGGACACTGTTGAGCCAGTGTTTGCTGTAGAATCTGGATATCGCACATCGCTAAGAATCTCTTTCTTATCTATCTGTGAAGGTGTGTTTTTGGCGAAATTCATTAGATCAGATAGGGCGATGTGCGTCTACTCATTGTTTTGAAAGGAAATTATGAGGGGATTCGTAAGATGTGGGCTTTAACCGCCGCCACCTGCCACTGCTGAACCAACACCTGCCCGGCATACAAAACGGCCAACATAATGAACTCCGGGCCCTGCGATGGGAAAAGAACCGCCACAACCTGCCGGGAGAGCTGAGAACCTTCATCTTCGATGACTTTATCCACCCGCTCGACAGCATCAATATCGGAGGTAAAGCAGACATCAAGGATGCGCACATCCACTGGCAGATAAACGGCGACCTGGTGAGCCGGATAGATATTGAGTGGCAACTGGGTGAGACGCTGTTGCAGGCTTCAATGGACAGGAACTACGGCGTGACAAACGAAGTTATCGAAGCGCGCTATGACAACCGCAGTTACCGGTTTGATTCGTTTGGACAAGGGAATATGATGCAGGAAGGCCAGATCCGCACCATCAGCGAAAAAGACTGGACACCTATGCTGGAAACCAAAGGCTTTGTGCCCATGCTCAAAGACTGGCTTGAAGTGGTTGAACACGGAAAACTGGACGAACAGACAGTCGCCCGCAACCTCGCCAGCCATCAGCTGGCAGAGTCCCTGTGCCATTACCTGGCTCTCCGTTAATCAACTGCAGCGGCGCTCAAGCGCCGCATATCCTCTCTGAAATCCAAAATCTAACCCGTAAAAACCTTACCTGTTCAGCTCAAAGTTCCGCCTCCTCAAATACCCGCACTATAATTAGTGAGGTAACAATTAATAAACACCAACAAAACAAACGAGCAACACAGAAAGAGGCATTGTTATGAAGAGATCAGTGTTCGTGCTCAGCAGTATCGCACTGGCGATCGCCCCGGCCGCCATCGCCAAAACCACCACTCTGGAAAGTATCCGGGCTCCCGGAAACGTCACTGTTGACGGTATCGCAGACAGTGTCTGGGATAAGGCTCCGGCTATAAAAGTGAAGCTGAACAAACTTCCCTATAAGCCAAACAATGGCTATGAAGGAATCAAGCGCACCAATGTTGAAATGAAATCACTCTATGACGACGAGTACATCTATTTCCTGGTCACCTACAAAGATCCGACCAAAAGCCTTGAACGATACCCCTGGATTAAACAACCCGACGGCAGCTGGAAATCTCTGACCAACAAAGACAACACCGGACACGAAAACACCTACTACGAAGATAAGTTCGCCATCCTGTGGGATATCAATAGTGATGGCTTTGCCGAAAAAGGCTGTAACTCAGCCTGCCACCAGACCAAGAACGGCATGATCGATGGCAAACCAAGTAAATCTCCGGCCAGAAAGTTCACCAAAGAAGGCCAGACGATTGACATGTGGCACTGGAAATCAGTACGTACTAACCCTAACGGCCAACTCGATGACCAGTACATCGACAGTAATACCGACGCCAAGAAAAACAAAGGATGGGGACGTAAAGGCGACAACAAAACTGGTGGTGGTTATGGCTATAACAAAAAAGATGGCCAACCAGAGTTCATTGTCATGGATATGACGATGGAAACAGCAGCGATCACAGACTCGAAGAAAGTTCCGATTCCGGCTGGTTACGACAAACTGGATCGCATCCCCAACCTGCTGACCAAGCCGTTTGAAGGCTCCCGTGGCGATATCGCCACCGTCGGGGTATGGAAAGACGGAATCTGGACACTGGAAATGAAGCGTAAACTGGTGACAGGCGGCGAAATGGCCGAAATCCAGGACGTTCAGTTCAGCGACAAAGGTAAAGTGTACCCGTTCGGTATCGCGGTATTTGATAACTCTCAAATCAACCATATTTACCACCGAAATGTCCTGAACATGAAGTTCAAATAGAGCATGGGACTCTCTCGCCTTTGGTGGCTGTTCTGTATGGCCACCATCGGCGGTGCTCTGGCCGCCGATTTTGATTCACAGCTATCCCCTATGCAGGGGATTGAGCATATTGTCGCAGAAAATCAGCGCTGTATCCGCTGCCACAGGGTGATAAGGAAAAAGTCTCAAACAGAGGCTATCAAAACAGTCGGTGCCCATGACAGTGAACAGTACGCGAATAACTGCACCGCATGTCATGGCGACAAAGGCTCACATCCCCTGAACGATGACGTGATGATCTCTCATACTCCTCACCCCCGCTATACAGCACTTGAGCAAAACATCCGGTGCATTAACTGCCACAGAGCGGTCGACCTTCGCCAGTATGACTGGACTCATGATGTCCACGTAAAGGAGATCAACTGCTCTGCATGCCACCAACTGCACCAGCCAGACGACCCCATAACATCGCTTACGCCCAGGCAACGCATAAAACTCTGCGTTGACTGTCATAAAGGAGCCAAACAATGAAACTGATTATCAGCGTTCTGCTTCTGTTATTTTCGGCAACTGTCAGTGCCGATGAGCTGCCCAATCCGGACGAAGATAATCTGGCCAACTATCATCTCAAAGATGAAGAGTGCGCCGGAGCCTGCCATGAAAAAGAAGGGCCATCAGATGACCTGGAGTTTGAGCTGCAGGCTTGTATCGAATGCCATGGGGTAATGACGGAAGTAGGCGGAAAACCTCATAACATTAAACATCAGGATGAAAAGCAGATGGACTGTGTTGAGTGCCACCTGCCCCATGAAGAGTTCGATCCAAGGGAGATCTGTTCAGACTGCCATGATGACGATGAAAACGTCTGGGGTGAAACCAGCTGGCGAAGCCAAAAACATTGGCGGGTCAGCAGCCTAAGTGACAAGGTCGCGCTCTTTCTCCCCTGACTGACGCACCATCCGCACTATAGTGATAATGTTGGTCACGATGAAGGTGGCTTCCATCATGGAGCCACCGATTGATCCCAGCAGCAGGTTGTTGGTCAGCCAGCAGAAGGAGTTAAACAGGATCATCAGCCGCATCGCCACACCCTGGGCACGAAACAGCCCGTATGTGGCGATCGATGAACCAAACAGTGCCAACAACTCATAGGCATACTGCAGCTTAGGCAGACCAAACGCCCACAGTGCGATGATAAAAAAGGTCATCACCCACACCGAACTGGTTTTAGTCGACGCATAACTGCGCACCGCACTGACACCACACCCCGCCGCCGCTACCCATGCCCCCATCAGGATGAAATGGATAAACAGCACCGCCTGAAACACCATCAGGTGCAGACGGAAATGCCGGCCATCTTTTTGCCAGAACGCGCTGACGCCGACGAGGAATGCGATAATGCCGATGGATTGGGGGAAGTTAAGGGGCCACATGGCTCCTACCCAACCAGTTCCGCCGCTTCACGCGCCAGGCGACCGATCTCTTCCCAGTTGCCTTCGTTGATCAGCTTCTTGTCTACCATCCAGGTGCCGCCGCAGGCGTATACGCGGTCCAGCGCCAGGTAGTCTTTCACGTTTTTCACGTTTACGCCGCCGGTTGGCATGAACTGGATGTCACCGTAAGGAGCCAGCAGAGCTTTGAGCATGTTGATGCCACCAGAGGCTTCCGCCGGGAAGAATTTCAGGGTAGTCAGCCCCATTTCAAGCGCTGCTTCGATGGCTGTTGGGTTGTTTACGCCCGGAACGATTTCAATGCCAACTTCCTGACACGCTTTAACCGTGTTCGGGTTAAAGCCCGGGGAAACCACAAAAGTTGCGCCCGCTTCTTTCGCAGCGATCACCTGCTCGCGGTTCAGCACTGTGCCTGCGCCGATCAGCATGTCTGGCTGGTCTTCGCGCAGCAGGCGAATTGCTTCTGCTGCCGCTTCAGAGCGGAAAGTGATCTCAGCGGCTGGCAGGCCGTTTTCTGCCAGGGCGCGGCCCAGAGGGATGATGTCCTGCGCGTTGTCCAGCGCGATTACCGGAATGATTTTTACCTGGCCCAGTTGCTCGGCAATAGTACTCATTGTTATTTTTCCTTGTTCACTAAATTCATCAGATCGCTCATCGTGTTCGGGTCGATGATGGCCCCTTTGTGCTGAATCACCCTGCCTGCCATTTTATGGCCAAGACGGGCGCACTCTTCGGCGGGAAGATCATTCAGGTAACCAGCCAGAAAACCGGCATTGAATGAATCACCGGCGGAAGTGGTATCGACGATTTTTTCCACGTCATCCGGCTCAACGTCACAGGCTTTGTCTTCCACAAAATCCCGCCACAGACAGGCTTTCGCACCTCGTTTCAGCACTGCCTGTTTCACACCTGCGTCCGCCAGGCGGATCAGGGTTTGATTATCGTCAGCATCACCCCACAGGTTGCGCTCGTCATCGTCGGTCACCAGCGCAAGGTCAGTCAGCGCCAGGATCTGGCGATACGCTTCCCTCGCCTGCTCTGCACTTTGCCACAGAGCCGGGCGGTAGTTTGAATCAAACACTATTTTAGCGCCGTTTTGTGACGCCGCCTGCAGCGTTTCGAGCAGGATTTCCCGGTCAGCATCCGGCAGAATCGCCAAGCTGATGCCACTCATGTACAGGCAGTCTTTATCCAGCAGTTGCGTCTCCAGCTGGTCAAACTCCGGATGACGAAGCAAATAGCGCGCTGCAGACTGGTTTCGCCAGTAAAGAAAGGTACGCTCGCCGCGGGCGTCCAGCTGGATCAGATACAGTCCGGGCTGGCGATGGGGATCGCTTAATACTGTATCTGTCTCCACGCCTTCAGCCTGCCAGCGGGCGACCATTTCCGTGCTGAGTGCGTCTGTCCCCATGGCAGTCGCATAGTGTACGTGACACGTGCTGCCTGCCATGCGGGCCAGGTAGACGGCGGTATTCAGGCTGTCACCACCGTATGCCTGGCGCATAGCGCCGAACGGCTCGCCGTTCAGCTCTATCATGCACTCACCTATTAAGGCAATGCTCTTCATCAGGCCTCCTTAGCGAAGTAGGCTTTTGCATTATTGAAGCAGATGTCCTGCACCAGGCTGCCCAGCATTGGGATGTCGCGTGGTACCTCGCCATTTTCTGCCCAGCGTCCCAGCATGTCACACAGAATGCGGCGGAAATACTCATGACGGGTATAAGAGAGGAAGCTGCGCGAGTCAGTCAGCATGCCCACAAACTGACTTAGCAGGCCAAGCTGAGCCAGCTGCTCCATCTGACGCTGCATGCCATCTTTCTGATCGTTAAACCACCAGCCTGAACCAAACTGCACTTTACCGGCTACGCCACCACCCTGGAAGTTACCAATCATGGTTGCCATCATCTCATTATCACGCGGGTTCAGGCAGTACAGGATGGTTTTTGGCAGCGCATCGTCTTTGTCCATTGCATCCAGCAGCGATGCCAGTTCCAGGGCAAACGGGCGGTCTGCAATCGAGTCAAAACCACTGTCCGGGCCAAGCAGGTTAAACATACGGGTGTTGTTGTTACGCTGCGCGCCAATGTGCAGCTGCATTACCCAGCCAAGGCGGGCGTACTGCTGACCCAGCCATACCTGAACGGCGGTGCTGAACTGGTCTACTTCCGCTTCACTCAGGCTTTCACCTTTCAGGCGGCGGGCCAGAATGTCATCGAGTACCTTGGTCTCCGGGATACGACCATAGCGCACCACTTCGATACCGTGGTCTGCAGCGCGGCAGCCATGCTGGTCGAAATGAGCCAGACGTTTTTCCAGCGCGCAGCACAGGCTTTCAAAGTCGTGGATTTCCACATCCGCAGCCTGTGCCAGCGAGTGCATGTATCCGGCAAAACCATCGAGCTCCATCTTGAATGCTTTGTCCGGACGCCAGCTTGGCAGAACCTCAACGTCAAAACCGCTCTCAGCCGCGATCGCCGCGTGGTGCTCCAGGCTGTCGATCGGGTCATCGGTAGTACCGGCCATCACCACGTTCATCTGCTTCATGATGCCACGGGCGCTGAACTCATCCGACTGAAGCATCTCATTACACTGGTTCCAGATGGCATCCGCACTGTCACCGCTGAGCTGGGTACCGGTAATGCCAAACGGACGGCGCAGTTCAAGGTGCGTCCAGTGATAGAGCGGGTTCCCCAGGGTTTTCGGAACCGTGTTGGCCCAGGCGATAAACTTATCGTAATCACTGGCATCACCGGTGATCAGCTGCTCCGGCACTCCGGCAGCACGCATGCCGCGCCATTTGTAGTGGTCACCGGCCAGCCAGATCTGAGTCAGGTTTTCAAAACGACGGTTTTGCGCGACTTCCTGCGGATTCAGGTGACAGTGATAGTCATAAATCGGCATCTCAGCGGCGTAGCCGTGGTAAAGCTCACGGGCGGTGTCGTTGCTGAGCAAAAAATCTTCACACATAAATGCTTTCATGAAACGGCTCCTTACAGTGATGCGACAGCGGCGCGCGCGCCTTTGTTGGCGATAAGCTGGTACGCTTTGGTCACTTCAGTGACAAACGCTTCGTTTTGAATCAGATCTTCGCCGAAGATGGTCTGCAGAGACAGATAAGCACGTACGCGGGATTCATCGGTCGCGTGTTCGTTATGGATAGCAGCCAGCTGCTCAGCCATTGGGTCACGCACATCAATTGACTGACCTTTTTCATCCACGCCACCGACATAACGCATCCAGCCTGCGATGCCCATTGCCAGCCAGCGGTAGTCACTGCCCTGCTCCAGGTGGAAGCGCAGAGAACCGCCCATACGCTGAGGGATCTTCTGGCTGCCGTCCATCGCGATCTGCCAGGTCTGGTGCTTCAGTGACGGGTTGGTAAAGCGGTCAATCAGCAGGTTCGCGTACTGCTCAAGGTCAGTACCTTCCGGCATGTCCAGGCTTGGTGCCTGCGCTTTCAGCATCATATCCCGCGCTGCACTGCGGTAATACTCGTTGGTCATGGTATCGGAAATATGCGGGTAACCGCCCAGGTAACCAAGGTATGCCAGGAACGAGTGGCTGCCGTTCAGCATACGCAGTTTCATCTCTTCGTAAGGCACCACATCCTGTACAAACTCAGCGCCTGCCGCGTCCCAGTGCGGACGGCCATTAACAAAGTTATCTTCAATCACCCACTGACGGAACGGCTCACAGGCAATGCCACATGGCTCCTCTGTGCCAACCAAAGCGGCGATCTCAGCCAGGGTTTCATCGGTCGCCGCTGGTACAATACGGTCAACCATGGTACACGGAAAAGTCACGTTCGCTTCAATCCAGCCTGCCAGCTCCTGGTCCACCAGCATGGCGAAATCCAGTACTGACGCGCGGGCTACGTGGCCGTTCTCCTGCACGTTATCACACGACATCACAGTAAATGGCGTCAGGCCGCGATCACGGCGGATACGCAGGGCCTCAACGATATAGCCGATGGCAGATACCGGCTCATGACGGTTAGCTACATCCTGCTGAATGAGCGGGTTGTTCTTATCAAGGCGGCCGGTAGCCGGGTCTGCGCAGTAGCCTTTTTCAGTAATGGTCATGGAAACAATCGCGACCTGAGGCTCAGCCAGTTTTTCCAGTACGGCTTCACGGCCATCCAGTGCAGGATGCAGTGATTCGGTAACTGCGCCGCTCACTTTAACGGTGTTTTTATCCGCACCTTTCTCAACCACTGTGTAGAGGTGGTTCTGTTCGCGCAGGGCCTCAATCAGTGCTTCACCACCAAACAGGTTTACTTCACAGATACCCCAGTCACCGCCGGTTTTGGCTGCGGTTTCGCAGGTATAAAGGCCCTGATGCGCACGGTGGAATGCACCGAAGCCCAGGTGGACAATACGTGTAGTCAGCTGAGAGCGATCGTATTCAGGCCACTGGATAGCGTCGCTTCGTGAAATATTTGCAATGGTATTCATTTTCTTCTTGTCCTTAGCCCCACAGCCGCAGCTGTGGGGAATCCATCTTAGTAGTTAAGCAGCAGCTGAGGGAGGAACAGGCTGAGCTGTGGCATAAAGGTGACCGCTGCAAGGGCAACAATCAGGGCTGCGTAGAACGGCAGCAGAGGTTTAATGATCTTGTCGATGGAAACATTCGCCACCGAACAACCGATAAACAGCGCACTGCCCACCGGCGGAGTACAGATACCAATCGCCAGGTTAAAGGTCATCATGATACCGAAGTGTACCGGGTCGATACCCATATCCAGTGCGATTGGCAGGAAGATAGGGGTAAAGATCAGGATAGCCGGGGTCATATCCATGAAGATACCGATAATCAGCAGGATAAGGTTGATGATTAGCAGGATAACCAGCGGGTTTTCAGATACAGCCAGCAGCGCGTCAGCAATCATATACGGGATATCCGCGTTCGCCATCGCCCACGACATACCCATGGATGCGCCCACCAGCAGCAGTACGATAGAAGTAGTTACCGCAGATTCAAGCACGATGCCTGGCAGGTCACGCCACTTCACTTCTTTATACACCAGTACCGCGAGAAAGAAAGTGTACATAACCGCAATCGCGGAAGCTTCAGTCGCAGTAAAGATACCGCCGATGATACCGCCCATGATGACGATAACCAGCAGCAGTGAAGGCGCAGCTTTCAGCGTGGTATCCCAAATCTGAGCAAGGGTTGGACGCTCGGCAATCGGGTAACCGCGGCGCTTGGCAATATAGCCCGCCACCAGCATCAGGGACAGACCCATAATGATGCCCGGGATGTAACCCGCCAGGAACAGCGCAGCGATAGAAGTACCGCCCGATACCAGCGAGAACACGATCAGGGTGTTACTTGGCGGAATAAGCAGACCTGTCGGACAGGAGGTGATGTTTACCGCCGCCGAGAAGTGCTCATCGTAGCCGTCTTTTTTCTGCAGCGGAGACATGGTGCCACCTACCGCTGCTGCAGAAGCTACCGCAGAGCCGGAGATAGAACCAAACATCATGTTCGCCATCACGTTTACGTGTGCCAGAGAGCCTGGCAGGCGACCGCCCAGGACTTTTGCAAAGTTAATCAGACGAACCGCGATGCCGCCCTGGTTCATGATGTTACCCGCGAGGATAAAGAACGGGATCGCCAGCAGAGCGAAGTTGTCGAGGCCAGCCGCCATACGCTGAGCGACCACGGCAATGGCCGGCTCCAGCGGCAGACTCATCATAATGGTTGCCAGCGAGGAAAGCCCGATAGCAAAAGAGACAGGAACGCCCAGACAGAGCAATACTGCAAAGCTTCCAAACAGGGTTAAAATTACTTGCCATTCCATGAGGGGCATCCTTCTTTTAAACAGATTCTTGTTTCAGGGAGAGTTGCGGCTTCAGCAGCGCTTTGACTTTTTCGGTCATAAACACCAGCGAGTAGAAAATCATCAGCAGGCCACTGATTGGCAGGCAGTAATAGACATAGCCCATTTCCAGTCCCAAAGCCGGTGTTACCTGACCTGTAGCGAGGGTTTTCAGCGCCAGGTTAGTGCCGCCGTAAACCAGAACTACCGCAGCGAATACAGCAATAGCGATTTGGATAATGATTTCGTTGACCAGTTTGCGTCGGCCGGTCAGCTTCATGGTCAGCAGGTCAATCGCCAGGTGGCGCTTTACGCCAGTGGTGTAAGCCGCACCGACCAGAGCAACCCACATAAACAGATAGCGTGCCAGCTCATCAGTCACCGTGCTTGGCTTACCAATCACGTAGCGGGAGAAAACCTGCCAGATCACGCAGAAAACCAGAAAGCTGGAGAGTGATACGGTAAAGATGGCCAACCCTCGGTTTATATATCCAATTAATTTATTCATCTTGAATCCTTGTGTTCTGTTATGCACCACGTGGTTAACCAATGTTTATAAAAAAGTGGCAGCACGGGGCCGGGTACCTGCACAGAGTATAAATAACCCGCACAAAAGTCATGTGACCAACCTCACAACAACATTGGTTGACCAATTTTAGCGAAAAACTTGTGATAGCGGTCAACCAATTAAACATTCCCCTTTGACTGATGAACCAATGCCGCTCAATAATCAAACCGTACTCAACAACGTACCCTACAGATTCAGACCAGTAGCCCTTAATAAGCAATATGCCGGATACTGAATTAAAAACTGAATGGACAACCAATTTCACGGAGACACTATAATGATGACCCGCAAAACCGTGCTGACTACCCTGATTGGCGCCGCGCTTACTGTTGGAGCCAGTGCTTCTGCTTTTGCTGCAACCACTTTGAAACTGAGCCACAACCACCCGCGTGACCATGCTGTACATAAAGCAATGGACTTTATGGCGAAAGAAGTAAAACGCCTGACAGACGGCGAAGTTCGCATCCGTATCTACCCTGATGCGCAGCTGGGTACCCAGCGTGAATCCATGGAGCTGATGCAAAACGGCGCTCTGGACATGGTGAAATCGAACGCAGCAGAGCTTGAAGCGTTCGCTTCTGACTACTCTGCGTTCAACCTGCCTTACCTGTTCCGTGATCAGCAGCATTACTTTGATGTGCAGGAAGGTGAAATTGGTGAAAAGATCCTGGCTTCTTCACGTGACAGCGGCTTTATTGGTCTGACTTACTACAACGCAGGTGCACGCTCTTTCTACACCTCCAAGCCAATCAACACACCAGCTGATCTGAAAGGTATGAAGATCCGCGTTCAGCCAAGCCCGTCAGCTATCAACATGGTAAAAGCGCTGGGTGGTAACCCTACTCCACTGGCATACGGTGAGCTGTACACTGCTCTTCAGCAGGGCGTAGTAGACGCAGCGGAAAACAACATTCCGTCGTTCAGCCTGAGCCGTCACAGCGAAGTATCGAAGTACTTCAGCCTGGACGAGCACACCATGGTTCCGGATGTACTGGTTATCTCAACCAAAACATTTGACGGCCTGAGCAAAGAACAGCAAAAAGCACTGAAAACCGCTGCGCTGGAATCTTCTCAGCTGATGAAGAAGCTGTGGGCTGAGTCAGAGCAGAAAGAACGTGCGAAAGCAGAGAAAATGGGCGTGAAATTTGTTCAGCCAAACAAGGCAGCATTTGTTGAAGCGGTTCAACCAATTTACGCTGACCTGAAGAAATCTAACCCTGAGCTGAACACCCTGGTTAACGAAATCAAGGCTGTACAGTAAACCCTGACCGGAGCCGGCGGTGATATTTAACCCTCTATACGAAAAGGTTTTTATCTCCCCGGCCCCAATAAGCAGGCGAAACAGAACTTAAATCAAGGTGTTGTTTCACTTTATCATAAAGAGGTTGACCAATCGTATTTGGTCATTATGATGACGTATGAGTGTATTAGAATATAGCGACAATTCCATTATGATGCCTTTTGAACCAAAACGACCATATCAGGAACTCGGATTAATTCTCAGAAAAGAGCTGAGCGATGGCCGCTACAAAGTGGGCGACCGCCTTCCGCCGGAACGCGACATTGCAGAACGTCTGCAGGTCAGCCGCACCGTAGTACGTGAAGCCATCATCATGCTGGAACTGGAGAACCTGGTAGAAGTTAAAAAAGGCTCCGGCGTTTATGTCCTCAATATTCCCGATACGCCCAATAACCGCGAACAGGTGATCAGCGATGACGCCGGCCCGTTTGAAATGCTGCAGGCAAGACAGCTGCTGGAAAGCAACATTGCTGAATTTGCAGCCATGCAGGTAACCCCGGGTGACATCGCAAAAATGCGCGCTGCGCTGGAGCTGGAACGCAATGAACTGGCAGCCGGCACTCAGGATTGTGTGGGGGATGAACACTTCCACCTGCACATTGCCGAAGCAACGCAAAATACCGTTCTGGTTGATATGCTGAAACAATCATGGGCACGACGCGAGCAAAGCCCGATGTGGAAAAAACTGCACTCTCACATTCAGGGTCAGGACTACCGCAAAGAGTGGCTCGAAGACCACGCCCGCATCCTCACTGCCATGCAGCGTAAAGACCCGGTCGCGGCCAAAAACGCCATGTGGCAACACCTTGAAAACGTAAAACAACGCCTGCTTGAGCTCTCGGACATGGATGACCCGAATTTTGACGGTTACCTGTTCAGCTCAAACCCAGTGGTTCTGCTAAACAGTACTGAGGCTTAATCCCCTCTCTTTGCAGAGCCCTTTTCGCCACGACCCTTGTGGCTATCGAATATGTGTATCGTTGTTCGCTTAATCCGGTCAATTCCGGCGGGTTAAGCACGTCTAAAAGGTGACTGTTATGGAACAAACATGGCGTTGGTACGGGCCAAATGACCCGGTATCTCTGGATGATGTGCGTCAGGCTGGCGCAACCGGTGTAGTGAATGCACTCCACCATATCCCGAACGGTGAAATCTGGACCGTTGAAGAGATCATGAAGCGCAAAACGCTTATTGAAAGCAAGGGCCTGACCTGGTCGGTAGTTGAAAGCGTGCCGGTGCATGAGGAGATCAAGACTCAGACCGGTAACTACCAGACCTGGATCGACAACTACAAGCAGACCCTGAAAAATCTCGCGGAATGCGGCATTCATACCGTTTGCTACAACTTCATGCCGGTTCTGGACTGGACCCGTACCGACCTTGAATTTGAAATGCCGGACGGCTCCAAAGCGCTGCGCTTTGACCAGATCGCGTTTGCAGCATTTGAGCTTCACATTCTCAAGCGCCCTGGTGCGCAAAACGACTACAGCGAAGCCGAGCAAACCCAGGCACGTGATTACTTTGAAGCGATGAGTGGGGAGGAGATCGCCAAGCTGACTTCTAACATCATCGCTGGTCTGCCTGGCGCAGAAGAAGGCTACACCCTGGAAGAGTTCCAGGCTCAGCTGGACCGCTACAACGGCATCAACAAAGATCAGCTTCGCCAGCACATGGCGTACTTCCTCAAAGAGCTGATGCCGGTATGTGATGAAAACAATGTGAAGATGGCCGTTCACCCGGACGATCCACCGCGCCCTATTCTTGGCCTGCCACGCATCGTCTCAACCATTGATGACATCGCCTGGCTGACCAATGAAGTGCCGAGCAAAATGAACGGCATCACCATGTGTACCGGCTCTTACGGCGTACGTGGCGACAACGACCTGGTTAACATGATCAAAGAATACGGTGACCGCATTTACTTCACCCACCTGCGCTCCACCCAGCGTGAAGAAAACCAGATGAGCTTCCACGAAGCCGCCCACCTGGACGGTGATGTGGACATGTACGAAGTGGTCATGGCACTGCTGGCAGAAGAGAAACGCCGCGCAGACTCAGGCGTTGGCGAGCTCATCCCGATGCGTCCGGATCACGGCCACCAGATGCTGGATGACCTGAAAAAGACCACCAACCCAGGCTACTCAGCCATCGGCCGTCTTAAAGGCCTGGCAGAAGTACGCGGCGTTGAAATGGCACTCAAGCGTACCTTCTTTAAGGATTGATTCATCCTGAACAGATAAGTTTCCTGAGCTCTTCTCTTGCATCAGGCGTATTGGCCCCGGTCCGGGGCCTTTTTTGTGCTCACAAAACGTCACACTTTCCCTGGTTTCGGCCGTGCAAAGAACAAAGCCACGCGATATGCTGGAAACAGTCGCCGTAAAACAAGGAAGTAACGTTGAACGAAGCCCTCACCGCAAAGCCTCTGCCGCTCATTCTCGCAGGTCCGATACTGCGTCAAGTCAGCAAAGATGAAATCAACCTGTGGCTGGTCTCCAGCGAGCCGCTCTCCGGGCGGGTTAGCGTCACTGATTCTGTTGCAGGGCAGCTGGTTTTCGACGGCAGCATTGCTTCTGAGCAGCAGTTACAGACGGGAAAACGGTGCTGGGTTGCGATGCTTTCCCTAAAAGGCAACTTCCCGCTTAATCAGCCCCTTCGCTATCAGATTGACACCCAACAGGGACCGCTGACCGATCTTCTGCCCCACCTCACCTACTCAGAACAGAACGGGATTGAGTTTATCATCAGCGATAAGGCGGATTACGTTCTGCATGGCTCGTGCCGTAACCCACACCACTTCAGCGATGACACCCTGGTCGCAACAGACAACAAACTTAAGCAGCAGGCTGCCGCTGAGCGTCCGGACATGCTGATCATGAGTGGCGACCAAATCTACGCCGACCATGTTGCCGGGCCGATGCTGGATGCAATTGAACAGACCATCTCGCTTCTCGGCCTGCCGGATGAAGAGTTTGAACAGGCTCCGGTCAAAGATACCCTGGCACTCTATAACCACCCTGACTGCTACTACGGCCGGGATAAGCTGCTGCCCCACTATGTGGACGATGGATCCCTGCTGAGCAAGTTCTTCCCCCATCGTGGAACGCCGATATTCAGTTCCCGTGAAGCTGAAAACCACCTGGTCAGTTTTGCTGAGTACTTTGCCATGTATCTTTTAGTCTGGTCACCGGCTTTGTGGCAACTTATCAACCGGGAAAGGCTGGCAGAGCGGGGATTTGAAACCGGCGGTGTTTCACTGTCACCCAAATGGCAGCAGCAGTGGCGGGATGAAAAAGTCCATATCGATAAGTTTGTGGAAGGCCTGCCTCAGGTTCAGCGGCTGCTGGCGCATATCCCAACCTATATGATCTTTGACGATCACGATATCACCGATGACTGGAACCTGACCGTCGGCTGGGAGAAAGCCGCGTTTGATAACCTTTTCTCCCGCCGGGTGATCGGCAACGGCCTTATCGCCTACTTTCTTTGCCAGGGATGGGGAAATGCGCCGGAGAAGTTCGGCCCTGAGTTTATGGCCCGTATCAATGCCTACTTCAGCGAGCCCACCAGCGAGAATCAGGATCTTTTGATCCGTCACCTGCAGCGCTTTGAAGAGTGGCACTACACAATTCATACCTCTCCCAAAGTGGTGGTACTCGATACCCGAACCCGCCGCTGGCGCTCAGAGTCACGTATGAACAAACCATCCGGCCTGCTGGACTGGGAAGGGCTGATTGAGTTTCAGCAGGAGCTGTTACATCAGGACAAGGTGATCATCGTCTCCGCCGCACCGATATTTGGGGTGAAGTTTATCGAGATGCTGCAGCGGGCGATGACCATTGCCGGACAGCCGCTTTTAATCGATGCGGAAAACTGGATGGCTCACCCGGGCAGTGCCAATACGCTTATCAGTATCTTCACCCATACCAAAACGCCAACCAACTTCGTGATCCTCTCAGGCGATGTCCACTACTCGTTTGCCTACGATATCAAGCTGCGCTACCGCAAATGCAGCCCCAATATTTATCAGATAACCTGCAGCGGAATCAAAAACCAGTTCCCGGCCAGGCTGCTGACGTTTTGTGACACCATGGACACCCTGCTCTACAGCCCGCGTTCCCCGCTTAACTGGTTTACCAAGCGTAAACGCCTGAAAATCAAAAAGCGTGACCCAGATAATCAGAAGTTCTGCCGCCTGGTCAATCAGAGTGCGATTGGGGAACTGAAGTTAGATGAGCATGGTAAACCGCTGCACGTGAACCTTTTAACCTCTGAAAATGAAACCATTAGCTTTCCATCCAAAAATAATTGAGCCCCTGACGAAAGGCTGAGTCGCCAGCCCAAACACTATCGAAAAGAAAGATCAAAATGATATTGGTTTTATTATGTATTTACGTTCAACAGGCATAAATTCAGGAGCTACCACATTCAACCCGTTTAACAAACAGACAATTACCTGCTTCGTTTTTATTACATTTCTTTAGTGAATTTCCTGGAAATTTAAGGAAAAAGGCATCTAAATATCGAAAAACAGCCCTGTCAAACTAATATAATAAAATTCTAAATAACAGACACACCATATCAAACCTAGCCTTCCGGAAAGCGGACTTTATTCTCCGGTATTCCATAATCACCCAACTCAGCTTACAGTTTTATTTAGAGTGGCGACTCTAAATATCTGAAAGCTGACGATAAACCTCTACCTAAAATCCTAAAAAATGACCGTTTCACATTTTTATTAGATCTTTATCCGGGTTCACTAAGAGCATATGTTGATATTATTACCCGGTGCAGCAACAGCATTAAGAAGTCATGATAAACAACCAAACAATAAAAGTTGCATCAATGATCTAGAAAAAATACCACAAGTTAAAATTAAGTGAATAAAATTAAAAAAGGAGTATTACTTGTGTCTACATCATATAAAGTAAGACATTTGATCCTGGATCAACATACATATTCTATACAAGATACTAAGTCAGGTAAGAAGAGACGAATTGGTACTCATGATTTTCTCGCGCTTTTTGAGCTATGTAGGAATGCGGGAGATATTGTTACCAAAGAGCAATTGCTGGAAAAAGCCTGGCCGGGAAAAATTGTTGCAGACAGCTCAATCACACAGGCTATCAGTAACGTACGAGGCATAATCGGAGATAATGGAAAGGAGCAGTTATGGCTGAAGACCATATCAAAGGTAGGCTATAGCCTGGATCTTGAGATTGTTCAGCAGTACCCGGACATCCCCCACTCTGACGCAGAGGTTATTTGCAGCAATACAGGGGTTTTTGACTCCCCCCCTGAAAAAACGATGAAAAAAACAGAAGTCACTCACAATATGGGAGGCACTACCCTTCTTCCTCAAAGCATCTACAACCACAAGTGCATGATAAAACTTACTTTCCTGTGGTTTTCGGTATTCTCCATGGTAATTCTGGCTGCAATGCTATCGTTGCGCATATATACCAATCGCCAACAAATCAAGCAACATTCAGAGTTCCCACCTGAAGTATACGCTGGCAACAAGATTAAAATATTATCTGACACACCACAAATAGTAAGTCAGTCCAGGTTGGATGCCCTGGTTGAAAGGTATGACATCCAGTTTTTGTCCGTAATGATATCCGGAACAAGTATCTCACTTTCAGTAGTCAAGACCAACGGAGAGATTATTAACAGGCTAAGTATCTCAGAAAATGCCAGCCCCTCTTCGGATATTCCATCTTATATCACAAGGGAGTTAAGTAATGATGTCGACTAAAATTGCGATCGTTTTACTGCTTAACATGTGTCTTGTCTTTGCCATTAGCCAGACTGAAAACCACGACTATACGGCCATGTCATCGAAATATACGTTGAGCCGGGAGGACGGTTCCTATCACGCTACCGGCACAGTAGAAGTATTTATCAATGGCAGCACTTATGACGGGAGTATTATTTCTGAGGAGTACGACAACCAGGGCCACAGCAGCAGTTACGAAATATATGACAGCGGAGAGCTGATAAAAATAGATGATAACACTTACCATCTCAAAGTGGAAAGCCGGGATATCCGATTCAAAAGTATTAGCGGACTGAGTAGTTTATACCAGCATACTGAAAGTCAGGCTTCACTAAGCACAGAGAAGCGGGTTCCACGTAAAAATAATATAAAAGTAATCAAAGAAACCGATGCATATATGATTGTCGCTTCCTCACTAAACGGTGGTCAGCTGCTGGCCCTTACAAAGCACTAAAACTACCGGAGCAATAGCATACCCATGCTATTGCTCTATGCCTATCTGGTTCAGAGGCTGAATGTTGACGCTGTCATGCAACTCCTGAAAAGACATTACCGCTAACTCAGGAAAGCGGCTGTCCAGCATCTTCTTAACATAGCGCCGGATATCCATCGCGGTAATGAGAACCGGCTGACTGGCCCTTTCACTAATGTCACCGATTACTTCTGAGAACCGGTTTATCAAGAGCTCTGACTGCTCTGGTTCCATCGCCAGATAACTGCCTGATGACGTCTGACGGATGGCGGCGCGAATCGTCTCCTCTGTCTCCTGGGATAACATAAACGCCATTACCATGTTTTGATCATTACTGTACTTAAAGCTTATATAGCGGCTAAGGGCGACGCGGACGTACTCTGCCAACTGAACCGTAGAGCTTTCTTTCTGACTCCACTCGACAACAGACTCAAGTATGACCCTGAGGTTCCTCACCGGTACCTGCTCTGACACTAATCTCTGAAGTACTTCCGTCAGTTTATAAACCGGTAACTGGCGCTGAACTTCTCTCACCAGTTCTTCATACTCAGTTTCCACATGTTCCAGCAGCTGTTTGGTTTCCTGCACACCCAAGAACTCTCCTGCCTGTCTGGCGAGCAGTGTATAAAGCTCATAACTCAGTGCATTCAATGGCTCAATAACTTCAATACCTACCCCTTCCATTTCTCCTGTATCAGTCCCTTTCACCCAAAACAAACTTCCAGACTTGAAATCGGACACTTCATATTCCAGGTCCAGGATTTGGAGCTGCTGTTCATCGCACCTGACAAGCAACGCATTTTTCAGCAGACTCCCGGACAGGACAGGCACTTCATGCACAAATAACTGATAGGGAACGAGAGATAACTGGCCATCAGTTTCTGTTTCAGGCTGACAGTACAGATGAATTGTGGGATACGGAACGCCAAGCTCAGTAATCAGTCCCTGACGCAACTCTGTTAGTACCGGAACCAGGGTTTCCACGCTGAGAGACATATCCTGCGAAGCGGAAACGGACAGGGACAAGGGCTGAGTTAAGCTGAAACCTTTCTGAACGGGTTGACCGGGCCCATGCCCCTCCTGAACCATACTCATATCATTATCACCCTCTTGCCTGGCGCTTCTGATAAGCCACCTCGACCCAGCCAGCAGTAACCCAGAGAGTACAAGGAAGATTATGGTTGGAAAGCCGGGTAACATAGAGAACAGCAACAGAATAACTCCGGCGATAAGCAGAGCGTATGGTTTCTGCCGGACCTGAACGCCAATGTCCTTACCGAGATCCTCACTTTTATCAGTGGAAACCCGTGTGACTATCATTCCGGACGTTATCGCAATAAAAAGAGCCGGAATCTGAGAAATAAGCCCGTCACCTATGGTGAGCAGGGAATAGACAGACAGCGCTTCTCCTGCGCTCATTCCCCGCTGCACCATACCTATGGTTATCCCTCCCAACAGGTTCACTACTATGATGATCAGCCCGGCAATCGCATCTCCTTTTACAAACTTCATCGCTCCATCCATTGCGCCGTAGAGCTGAGACTCCTTTTCGATTTTGCTGCGACGGGCCTGCGCTTCTTCCATATCAATTGTTCCGGCCCGCATATCGCCATCGATACTCATCTGTTTTCCCGGCATCGCATCCAGACTAAACCGGGCAGAAACTTCGGCGACCCTTTCTGCCCCTTTGGTAATAACCAGGAACTGCACTATGGTAATGATCAGGAAAATCACTGCCCCGACGACCAGGTTACCGCCAACCACAAACTCACCGAATGTATATACGATTTTCCCCGCATCAGCCTGAAGAAGGATCAGGCGCGTCGTGGTGATCGACAGCGAAAGCCGGAACAATGTAGTCAGAAGAAGCAGGGATGGAAAAGCGGTAAATTCCAGCGGAGAGTGGATATAGATAGCCATCATCAGCAGAATGACCGCAACCATCAGGTTGATCGCTATCAGGCCATCCACCAGCTCTGTCGGCATAGGCAGAATCATCATAAAGACAACAGCGATAAGCAACATTGCCAGCACAAGGTCATTACGACCAGAGAGTTTTTGAAGCCAACCTTTCAATTTCAGTCCTTATAATCTGCTGTATTAACTTAACCGGTACACTTGTCTGGCGTACTGGTGGTAACCCAGGGCATAGAGAAGGTTCGCCTCAATTCGCCGAACTTCTTTTTCCCTTCTGATCCCAACCGGCAAATGGCACAGCGCCTCCAGTGCTTCATCCCACCGCTCAAGCCTGCAGAGAGACTCAACTCTGATCACCGCCGCGACTTCATCCCCGCGTAATGTCAGCCATTCTGAAACCAGCAAACACTGCTTCCATTGTTTCTGATCTAACTGCACAAAAAGCAATTGTCTGGCGACCTCATCCGGCCCGGCAGAAATCTTAAGTGTTGTCATGCACTGCTCACCAGGCTACGGACTACCCGGGCCTCACGGCTTAAAGACCAAAGCACTTCCACCAGTGAGTACAGAGACGCGTTATTGTCTTCGTCACACTCATGCAGGGAAAGCCCCAGAGCCCGCAGTTCAGCCTCCGCAACATATCTGGGTTGCAACTTCCAGCGGTCACGGGTCCAGTCCAGTAAACCCTGCTGCTTTACAGAGAGCAGCCATGGCCGGTGTTCAGACTGACCCACCAGCCCGGGCCGATTGCGTTCACAGACGGACAGCCCGTCAGTCAAAGGCTCCTGTCGCTGTGTTTGCGTAACCGGGCCTGATGAAGGCTTTATGGAAGAACGGGCAACTACTGTGCTTACTGACTCAACCATTCCATTTCACCTCACTGGCTTTTTGTCTCAGAAACTCATACCTGAGGTATAAATCTTCGGCTCTGGCCTGTTCTGCCGGCAGTTTGGACACCAGATGCAGTTGCCCGCGCCTGTCCAGAGCACATTGCAACGGAAGCGGATGCTCACCCAGTAAGCTGAACAGACGGCCTGACTCTGTGTGCTCATCACACAGCAACACCGAAACCGATATCCAGCGGGCACACCAGCATATTTCAAACTGCTGCAGGGGTTGATGCATCAGACTGATGCTCAGACAGCCCGACTCACAGGCCACTACCTGCTCAGAGCCCGGCGTAAATCTCCCCCCTACTAAACGGACAAACTCTGCCACCACTTCCTGCCTAGCGTTTATCATCTGCCTGGGCCTCTTCCATTGAAACTGCTTCATCTATCCGCTCCTGCAAGCTGGATAAAACCCGGTTACGGTGGTTCTCTGAAGGATACAGGGAGTCAGGCAGTGCAACTGCCATCTTCCTGAGCTCTTGTGTAGTCACTACTTTGGCATCCAGTGAGTTAACACCTAAACGCTTCAAAGCCGTAGTAAGCATACTCCTGGAAACAATCTGGCTTTCGGGGAATGTCAGGACTCTCTCAACCAGAGCCGCCTGATCGACAGCGATCAGAAACTGGCTTTTTAACAGACTGACGACACTTTCAGCTAACTGACTAAGGGTATTAAGCTGCTTTAGCTGCCCCAGGTTTCTCATTACCTGTCCAAGAATCGCATGATCATGGCTCGGGGTGAGTGAATGGTAGTCTGCCGAAAGAGCCTGCTGATGCAGGGTGATAGCAGAATCCACCGAGCCATACTGCCTGGCCACCTGAGCAAGTTGCCGCCACAGCTGGCTGCAGCTCTTGCAAGCAGTGATATTCCGGTACTCATCGCGGGCCCGGGCAATTTCTTTCCCGGGAAGATTTGCAGCATAGGTACGGCTGGTATTTAGCATCACCGATATTGCCGTTTGATGTCCGGCGGCAAAAGCCTCCAGCGCTTCACTAAAGCAACGTTGGTCTGATGGCTCGCTGGATTCAATCAGCACCTTTCCGGCAAGGTACTGAGCAGCGGGGTCCTGGCTAAACTGGCTAAGGCTCTGAATAAACTGCTCACCAGTAGCGGGTTTACCCAGGTTGGCAGATACAAAGCTCAGCAGTTTTTGCTGCTTTTCTAAATCCGGGACCTTTTCAAGATATTGTTGTACCTGCTCTATCCAGTGTATGCGGTCTTTGTCAGCCTTATCCTTTCCTCTGGCTTCGTCCAGGCTTCTTGTCCGTCTTTCGGATACAGCGCTGCCTAACTCCTCCAGCGCGTTTGCAAGCTCACTTTTTGGTGAAAAGTTCACCTGTACCGCGCTACTGCCTGAACGGTCACGGACCTCTGAGCTAAAAGGGCTGCTGTTTATGGCAAACGATTCTGACACTTTGGATGTGCTCCCATTCCATCAGTAGTTTGAAGAAAGTGATAGTTGCAGCTCCAAAGCCGGAGTACAGGCAACCCTGCTAGCCTAAAATGAACGGCAGAAATAAAAACAAAAAAAAACTCAAACTTTTCTGAATCAAATCTGTTCTCTCCCACCTTTCTGGAACCAGGAAAACTTCATTGTTTTATTTGGCCTTTATTGAGACATCAGAGCTCAGATACTGGCAGAATCAGAACAACACTTAGTGACCTGGTTGCATAAAACGATGGACCACCTTCTTCCCCCACCATTTGCATCACTTGACCTTGCAAACCTCGATCGCACCCTTAACCGGATTTCAACACTGTGTAACCAGCCTCTTCAGTTTCAAACCGGAGGAAAGGTAACCGGTATCACGGGCAACATGGTTAAAGCGGTCCTGCCGGGAGCCGCTATCGGTGACCTGTGCCAGTTAAAAACGCCGGCAAAGCCGGACCTGTACGCCGAAGTTATCGCAATTCAAACCCCATATACGCTCTTAGTGCCGCTCGGCGAAGCACGGGGACTCTCCGCTCAAACCCGTATCATCAACTCCGGCCGTCAACACCAAATTGAAGTGGGCGACTTTCTTCTGGGAAGCATCCTCGATGGCCTTGGAGCCCCACTCGGCCAAACCGCTCTGGAGAATCCGCGAGAAAAGGAGAATGTTACGCTGAGGAATGTTTTTCAGCTTGCCCCAGACCCAATGAGCAGACCGGTAATATCCAAACCTCTCAGCCTTGGAGTGCGGGCTATCGACACCATGCTGACGATGGGAGAAGGCCAGCGAATGGGCATATTCGCCGCCGCAGGGGGCGGGAAAAGTACCCTGCTGTCGATGATCATTGCGAATACAGAAGCAGACGTCATCGTTCTGGCTCTGGTTGGAGAGCGGGGCCGGGAAGTCCGCGAATTTCTCGAACACCATATGGATGAGCGGACAAGAAAGAAATCAGTACTGGTCATCGCCACTTCTGACCGGCCTTCAATGGAACGAGCCCGGGCCGCTATGGTTGCAACTACCGTAGCGGAACATTTCAGAGAACAGGGTCTCAGTGTTCTGCTCATGGTTGACTCACTGACAAGGTACGCCCGCGCACTCAGAGAGATGGGCCTTGCTGCAGGGGAACCACCTACACGCCGGGGATTCCCTCCTTCCGTTTTTGAGCAGCTCCCTTTGTTACTTGAGAGGCCTGGCGCAACAGAAAAAGGGTCGGTAAGCGCGCTGTACACCGTACTTGTCGAGGGTGATGATATGACAGAGCCAGTTGCCGATGAAACCCGCTCGATACTCGACGGCCACATCATTCTTTCCCGGGAACTGGCAGCCGCGGCGCACTACCCGGCCATCGATATTCTGCAGAGCACCAGCCGGGTTATGGGACAGATAACACCTCACTCCCACCAGTGTGCAGCCAACAATGTCCGGAACTGGATGGCACTGTACAAAAAGAATGAACTCCTGATTCGCATGGGAGAATACCAACCAGACAGTGACCCGGAACTGGACACCGCCATCACGAAACAGGCTGACATTGCTTCGCTGCTTAAACAGCCGTTATCTGACAGCTGTAACTATGCCAGCAGTATTGAACAGCTCCTCTCTCTGGGTGACCGGCCATGACGCTGGATGATGTTATTGAAGTCAAAAAACACCGGTTAAAAAAAGCCGAACGGGAAATGCTAAGTGCCAGAGAAGCCTGCCGGAATGGAAGGCGTGAGCTGGATGAAAAACAGGCGGTTTTGGAACAGCTCGCTCTGTCTCTTGAACAAATCAGCAGGCAGCCTTTCCAGGGATCCGGTACGCCAGCTCAGTTGGATAAAGCAGCTCTGGATTTGTGGCGAAAACAGATCGCGAACACCTGCCTCAGGAAGGAGCAGGCCTTCCTTGCCGTTCAGCAGTCTGCCAGCCAGTTAGAAGATCTGGAACAAGCCCTCACAGCAACGGTTCAGACATGGCGCCATACCCAGCGTAACCTGGAAAAATGGCAGGAAGTCGCTGCGCATGAGAATGAGACAGACAAACGTATACAGGTAAGACAGGAAGAAAAGGAGCTTGACGAGCTCCCTTCCCCCGCACCTCTCCTCCTGAACCAGACGACTTTTGACAGGTTAGTGTGAACTGCAAGGATCTGACAATCACCGCCACTGTATCAGATCAGGCAGCACCTTCTGACAACGTCACCGGTGTTCAGCCACAACCAGGAAGCCATTTATTTCAATCAGTTAGCTTCCTCTGGATATAAAAAAAATCTCAATAGCTGATGATTCACCCTTTTAGGCCCGGAACTATGCTACTGATAACCTAATACATAAATCTGCCAGTACAGAGGAATTGCAGGTGCACAGCATTTCACGTGAAAGCGCGACTCCCGGAGCACAGTCTCATCCAGACAGCCATTCAAAAAAGAAACCAAAACCGGCAGATGATAAAGCTACGCCGGCAGGTTCTTCCGCTATCATTTTTACAGCCCTGCTTGACAGCACTTGTTCTAAAACTCATGAAATAGCCTCTGCTGCCCCACCCAGCGCCCGCCATATTGATACGGTTCAATCCTGGGCACAGCATCACTGGAGCCAACACACCAACCAGTTTCAAATCAAGGGCTGCGTTAAAGGTGTCCCGCTCGAAATCAATTCGACGCTGGCCAACGGACTCCTGACCCTTACTATCGCCTGTAGTGACGCTGTTTTTATGGAGAAACTGAAGCGACATCGTCAGGAGCTTGAGCTCGTACTCCCGGATACCAGTATTGATATTTATCCGGCATCCTCAGTGCAGGGTGTCCACCCTGGCATCAACTCTCAGCCAACCGATACGTGCTCTGAATATGACTTATAACACTCCCGACTCCGGTCTCAGGAAGCTCTGCCGTAACTACCATACGGACACTGCCATGTGGACTCTGGAAACCAGGGCAGAGCAGAATCTGCTTCCTTCGGACCTAACCATCACGCTCATCTCCGGGGGCAAGCAACAGCGACTTCACTGCTGTTCCGGCCTACTGCTCAGCCAGACTGAGCCACCGGTAACCTCAGAAACATTTAACAGTCTGAATGAAGCTATGCGGTTGTTCCTGGTTCAATCTTTGTGTGACAAGTGGTGGGAGTCTCTTGGTATTGAAAAACCAGTCGTAACAGGAGTGACACTGCATTCGCCACTATCATTAACCGGTGTCCTTGAATGTGAACCAGCAGGAGAACAGGCCGGAAGCCCGGCTTACCGCTGGTTTTTCAGCGAGTCTGATCCACAAAGCCAGCCCATTCTCACCGCTCTGCTCGCTAAATGGCCAAAAATAACAGGTACAGACTATCCCAGGCCACCAGCTACCCTGAGATTTCTGGCAGGCGTTCAACCAGTTTCCAGAGAAGTCTTACAGCAAATCCATACCGGCTGCATTATACGCTCCGGTCATCTGTTCTACCCGGAAAAACTGGCCTGTGCACTACAACTGCCCTCCAAAAGCGTTATTGATTTTAAGTCATTTACAGCGCTAACCATCAATAGTGAAGGAAACTGCCAACCGGATGAAGAGTTTACTATGCCAGCGGAGCCGCAGACCGGAACCTGGCTGGCCTATGAAGTATTGAACATCCGCGATACCGAAAGCCGGTGCCTGAAGATAATCAGGTCAGGCGCGGAGCAGGGTTCACTGACGGAGCAGCTTCAGAGTGAGTCAGTCAACATCTACCTTATGACAGATACAGAGAGATACCGCTACCAGGGTGAAGGTGAAATTGTTGAGCTGATGGGCAGGTACGCCGTAGAAGTACATCACTGGCAACCCATTGCCGGGGAAGGAGAATCACATGTTTAATGATACTGACGCCTTTACCCTGATCGCTGGCCTCTCATTAATTGGTCTGGTCCCCTTTGTAGCCATTATGGCGACATCATTTGTAAAACTTGCCGTAATATTTGCGTTGATAAGAAATGCCCTTGGTGTTCAGCAAATACCGCCAAATATGGCGCTCCATGGCCTGGCGCTGATCTTAAGTATATTTATCATGGCACCGACGGCATATCAGTGCTTTCAGATAGCACAGGAAATTAGCGTTAACTGGGAAGACACCGGGCAGGCACTCGACGGGCTTGGCCTCATCATGGAGCCATACCGCGCCTTTCTGCTCAACAAGGTCACCCCATCCGAAGTATCTTTTTTTGCAGATGCCGCTAAAACACTCTGGCCTGCCGATCAGGCGAACCTCATTGATGCCGACAGTTTTCTGGTTCTGATACCAGCCTATACCGTGGGCGAGCTCACCTCTGCTTTTGAAGCCGGTTTTCTGCTCTACCTTCCGTTTATCGCCATTGATCTTATTGTGTCCAACATATTGCTGGCCATGGGCATGATGATGGTCTCACCGATGACCATTTCACTGCCATTTAAGCTGTTGCTCTTTGTTCTGTTAGATGGCTGGACGCGGCTCACTCATGGCATTGTCCTTAGCTATCAGTAGGAGGAGAAAGGTGAGAGACACACAGCTTATTGCAGTCACAGCCCAGGCCCTGCAGCTGGTTCTGTTGCTGTCGCTGCCAACCATAGTTACCGCTGCACTGGTAGGAACGCTGATTGCCCTGGTTCAGGCGCTCACTCAGATACAGGAACAGACCCTGTCTTTTGTGATCAAGCTGATCTCGGTTATCGGGGTGCTGTTTGCAACCGGGCACTGGTTTGGGAGCCAGCTCTATAGCTTTGGGTTGCTGATGTTCGACTCCCTGTCAGGCACGCTCTGAATGAACGCTGACTTCCTTAACCCACTGCTGATCTGCTTCAGCTTATGCCTTCCAAGGCTGGTCGTGGCCATGCTGCTCGTGCCGGGGTTCTCTTCTCAGCTGTTGGGAGGAGCAATGATCAGAAACACCATTGCGGCTGCGTTTGCCCTGCCGCTCCTGCCGGGTATTATGCACCAGTACCCCGATATGGTACCGGGCGCCTGGCTGCTGCCAATTATCCTTAAAGAAGCATTTATCGGGTTATTAATCGGCTTTGTTACTGCCATTCCATTTCAGGCTATCGAAAGCGCGGGCTTCATTATTGACAACCACCGGGGAGCCTCAATGGCAACTACCCTCAACCCCCTTTCCAGTGAGCAGACCTCTCCTCTTGGCATCCTGCTTAATCAGGCTGCAGGCACCCTGTTCTTTGTTCTCGGTTACATTACCATCTGGCTGCACGGAGTGTATCAGTCTTATCTGCTCTGGCCGGTCACCGAAATGTTCCCTCAGATTTCTCCGGATGCGCCGTATCAGCTGTTTCAGATATTCCGCCACTTACTCGAAATTGCGTGGCGTCTGGCTGCTCCTGCCGTTATCACCATGTTCCTGGCGGAGTTCGGGCTGGGTTTGATGAACCGTTTTGTTCCTCAGATGAACGTCTTCATATTATCTATGCCGATCAAAAGTGGAATTGCACTATTCATATTGCTGATTTACCTGACACTTCTTTTTCACGTCTTCGCAGAAGAAATGGAGCCTTTTATCCGGTTTGGCGAGCAGCTGAAATTGCTTATAGGGTAAGGACATGAGTGAGAAAACCGAAAAACCCACCCCAAAAAAAATCCGGGACGCCCGCAAAAAAGGGCAAGTAGCTAAAAGCAAAGAGATACCATCTCTGGCGCTGATGCTTACCGCCCTGTTCTGGCTGCTTCTCGATAGTAAGCGGGCAGGCGAAAAACTGACCGCTCTGTTCGACATCGCTGCCCAGTTGCAGACAGCCGGCTTTCCTCAGTCTGCCGAAGCAGCCATAACACAGTCGCTCCTTCTGATCGGCCAGATTGTACTGCCGTTCTTATTGCTGGTTGCCTGTATTGGTGTGTTCTCTCACCTGCTTCAAACTGGCCCCCTTTTCGCCCCGGAGTCTGTAAAGCCGGATATAAAGAAGATCGACCCCTTATCCGGAGCAAAAAAGATCTTCTCTAAAAAGAATCTCATCGCTTTCATGATGTCTGTACTAAAAGTGCTGATTTTCGGAATTACGGTTTCCTGCGTTATCTACTTTGATATCCCACCCCTGGCACGGCTGCCCTATGCAAACGTTAATGCAATACTCCCGGTCGCCTCAGACCTGTTTATTCTGCTGACACTGTATCTGACAACACCGCTTGCCATTATCGCCATTCTGGATTTTCTGTTTCAAAAACATAACCATGAAAAAGAACTGAAAATGAGCAAGGATGAAGTAAAAAGGGAGCATAAAGATAATGACGGCAGTCCGGAAATTAAACAAAAGCGCCGCGACTTTCACAAGGAACTTCAGGCAGGAGGAATGCCGAAGCAGCTTGAAAACACAACCATGGTCGTCGCCAACCCGACCCATCTGGTTGTAGGACTCTATTATGACAGGCTGCATGCCCCTGTCCCGGTCATTTCCCTGAAATACTCAGGGGAGCAAGCCCGGACCTTAAAGAAGCTGGCAGAAAAACAGGGAGTACCCGTTCTGGAAAATGTCCCTCTGGCCCGTGGCCTTTTCGGTTCAGCCAAAACTGCAGAGCCAATACCAAGAGAACATTTTGAGGCTGTCGCCCAGGCATTAAAATGGCTGAACAGCCTTAGCTAACTTTGCCCCGCCGGATACAAGCCCACACAATTCAAGGTATATCCCCCCCCCATCATGTTCGTCAGAGAAAACTGTGGCAGGGCCAAACATCAGCAGTGACATGAGTTGACAGACAAAGTGAATAAACTAACAGAAAACCAGCCGGGGAAGGGAGAGGGTCTGACAGACACCTGAGAATCAGGCGGCTGTCAGATTCAGGATGAATCAGCGTACTAACTCTGAGCAGCCCGATGTCTGTAGTTAACCGGAGTTGAGAAGCTGCCGGAGCTCATATCAGCAGTGACTGTCTTCGGAGTCGCTGCAATCCTGCCGCTCTCCTCTGAGTACTCAAGTTCCAGTTTCCCCAGCGGGACTTCGGTCTCTATCCCGACAGAGTCTTTGCACTTCAGCCATGGCAGAAATGTTTCAACCTGGCGCTTGTTCATAGCACGGTGGCTGAACTTAACGGACTTCAGGTGGTATAAACCTTTGCGAAGGCTGCTTATGTCCTCTCCCAGCTTTAAGGCCTCTTTCGAAGCCTTAGTGAGAGTCTCTCTGGAGACAGAAGTATCATTACCTAAACTCGTTAAAAGCTGTTCTGCTTTTGCACGCAGATCACTTTGATCAAGTTCATAGCTGAGTTTTCCGATCACGGATGACGATTTTCCATAGCTTTCAAGCTGAGTCTGACTCTGTACCGAAGAGAGCAGACTTTTCAGATAATCATCATTTTTAGCGTTGGTTTTTAAGTCCAGGGTATGTCCTAAAGTTGAACTGCCCTTCAGCCAGTTCTTAAACTCCTTACGAACCGATGGCTTCTGCGATTCAAACCGGTTAGGGTCGCCATAGTTAACCCGGAATCCATTCAGGCGGCTGGTCAGATTATTGGCGTCCTTCTCTACTTCGATTGTTGCACCTCCCGCTGCGAGACCGCTAATCAAAGTGTCAATCCCTTCTGTCAGCACATTCCTCTGACGGCTCTGAGGATACTGACTGGTTATTGCCTCCCGTTTTGCTTGCAGCTGTTCACATAACCTGAGGTTGCTGTCCTTATCATCCGTGTTTTTGTCTTCTTTTTTATCCGCCTCTATCTCCTCTTTCAGCTTCTTAAGCAACGAGGCATTCTGGTCGGACTGAAGAGTATTGTGGGTAAGAACCTTCTCTGCAGAGTGTGAAATATCCTGACTCTTTTTCCCGAATGGCTGAGCTACAGCAAGCTTACTGACTGAGCCCTCTGCCTCATCACCATACGAAGCTATAGTCAGTTTATTGGTTATGTCATGGCTGTGCGATACACCAACCTTCCCGCTTGCAGCCACACTACTTTCTTCTCTTATATAGCCGTCCTTACCAACTTTCAGCTCTGACTTAGTCTTAAAAGCAAGTTCCCCCTGAGCGGAAGGACCAATGTCGTTCCGGTATGCATTGCCCGGCCCGGTCTTCATACGCATCTGTAATGCTTTGAGTTCCAGGGCAATACGCTTCACGGTTTCACGGGATTCAGAATACTTACTCTCAGATTCCAGGTACTCATCAATCGCTTTTTCTGATACCGGAGCAGAAAGCGTTTCAATAAACGAACTAATATTTTCGCCCTGCTCTCCATTTTCCAGCTGAAACTTAAACTCACTGCCTGTCAGCAGGGCGTACCCCGCCACAATTTTGGCCTCTGCCGGCACCAGACCGACATTATTGGCTATCAGTTTTTGCTCAAGCCCTTTACCTGTACCGAGCGAGCCCTCCACTGACGACTCTGACTGACGTTTAAGAGTGATCTCCGTTTTATCTCCATCCTTAGCGGTGAACTTAACCGAGTGCTTCTGGCTGTGCTGAACTTTAACCCCGGCAGAGAAACCTTCAGTAAAAGGAGTACCTGTTTTCAAAATACCAAAATCAAGCCCCGCGCTATCATCACCTTTAAGCGAAATACTGCTGTCTTTTGGCAGGCTGATTACGTCCTGAGCCACTTGCCTGCAGATGTTCGCTCTTCGCGACTCCACACTTTCCCGGGTAGCACTTTCATCCAGCTCCAGGATTTTTCCCAGATCGTCAGTATCATGGTTTAGCTCCTCCGTCACTTTTAAATAGGAGTTGTAAGCGGCCTCACTGGGAGCCCCACTGGCAATTGCCCGGTGTAACGGAGAGCTGGCTTGTTTTTCAAGGCGCTCATGCAATGAAACCGCAGCATTCTTTGCATGAGTATCAAAAACCTCGGTCCGAAAATCTGGCCGGGACTGGTCACGGGCACAACGAGAGATTCCATACAGGCCGACATTAATTGCCTGCTCAGAAATATAATCGATTAGTAAATGCAGTTTTTTACTGTCAACCAGACTGTTGTTGTTCAGGTCCTCCACTTTGCTGCAAAGGGTATCCATCGCTCTGACCAGAGCGTCCACACTCTCGCTGCGCGGCTCTGGAATAAACCTGACCTGATGACGACACTCTTTTACCAGATCGTTCAGAGCGGAAATATCCAGCCCGCCTTCAGAGTCACCCGATTGACCGGACTTCTTGTCACTTTTACTAAAACTCGCTCCCTTTATAAAGTCAGCAAACTTACTGCATTTTTCAATGCTCTTTTCCAGTGCGCCAATCTCTGTTTCAGTCAACTGCGCGACCTCACCCGGCCCGGTAGTATTTTTCTTCCCGTAATCGGTAAGCACACCCGGAAATGCCTGGGACACTGCGTTGGTCTGCCTGTCGTCGCTACCCCGGTAGACATTTCTGGACAGGGTTGCAATCATCCTGGCTTCTTTTTGAAGCGTCTTGTCATCCGCGCGTAACTGAGACAGTTCACCCCGGCATTTCGAAGAGACGCAATTGGAACTGACCATTTTTCTGATCACCCTGGTGGCAGCACACAAGCCAGGGTCCAGCACTTTCACGGCAGAGCCTACCGCCGCAAGATGCCTTCCCTGATGCCATTTCTTCCGTGCCGATTCCACCCTGTGCGCGACATTGTTCTGAAGCGCAGAAATCAGAGAATAGTTGTTTCCTATGGTGTGTTTTCTTTCAAATGGATCCATCGATGTCCATGGAGTCTGACCTTTCTTAAGCGGATGAACGGGGACCTGATCAGTAAAGTGAGCAAATTGCTGTTTTAACTCTTTCCCGCGTCCTTCCGGCGCCGTATAAAGCACTCCTTTCTTTCCATTACTGTCGACGACCGACAGCTGGTAGTCATCGCCACAGGGCTTGATATCCGTAAACGTTACTGCCTTTAAGCCTTGCCTCGGCAGAGATACCCGGACTGTGTCTTCGCCTTTTTTAACAGTCTGCGCTTTAGTGTCCGCTGAAACGGCATCTGGCTGGCTCTGAGTATGCTTTTTCGCTACGACATTAATTTTAAACGACTCGCTGTCACTGCCCTCACCCTCTCCTTTCAGCACTACCTTGGTTTTTTCTGGCCTCAGGGAGATTTCATAAACATCATTGCTGTCTTTTTGCCTGGCGAGTAGTGTTCTTCCCTCAGAAACCCACAACTTTTCCAGGTTCAGTTTCTTGCCATGGCCCTGATAGAGATCCGGTACTGATACCACACCAGATAAACGGTGACTGTTCGCCCCATCTTTACCAAGTGCTCGCTTCGCCTGGTGAGCCGCCTCTCTTAATAAACCCTTGCTCTTACCGGTTATGAGCCTTAAGTCTCCGTCTCCGGTAACTTCAGCCATCAAAGACAGGTTAGTTTTTAACGACAGCGCCCTCAGATCCACAAAGTTGTCAGTATTGATTGATTTCGTGCTGTAAGGAGAAAAGCGAACATCCTGTACTGAACTGGTTACAGGCTCAACACGGGCACCTTCTTTAGCTGGTGACAGCAGGCTCTGGGAGCGTTTCAGGGTTTGGCTCTGGGAAGGCTGCCTGTGTTGCTCTGCAGCACTAACAGATGAAACCGTGCTGGTACTTCTGTGAATTACCGGGCTCATAATTCCACCTTCTCCTGCTTAATTTCGCTGATAACGGAAGACCTTAGTACTATCAGGTTTTCTGTAACGTTTTTTATTAAAACAAAGTCACATAAAGCAGCAGGAATACAATAGCTGAGGTTATATATCCCCGGCTCTGCGTTATAAGAAAACATTGCCCCCCAGGTAAGGTCTTTACGGTTATTAAGGGCAAGCAGCTTCAATGGAAGTTCGGTAGTATGTTCCAGTTCCTCCAGTTCAGAAGATATCGCGATAAGATTAAATTCACTTTCAACTTCAATCTTCCACACTCCACCATTGTCATCCTGGAACATTACTTCCTGTTGCCCGTTAAAAGGCAGCCTGAAGTATGCGCATAACTCTTTTAGCAACGCACTGATATTATTCATAATTTCACCATATTACTTTAACGATCGGACAAAAAAAGCACCCACATCCCTGCAGGTGCTGTTCCTGATATTTATGCTCTGGCTGTTATTTTCTTACTTGTTTCGATCGAGCCAGTGAGGATTTTTTCCAGCTTTTCTTTACAGTCATTCATCATGTCCCTGTAATAATCCACCCTGGCTTTTTCGTCATCCATAGCAGACTCATGCAGTTTCTGTTCTCCTTCTAACAGTTTTGCATCTGCCTCCTTGTTCTTGGCCAGGTAGTTGAACTGGGCTGAAATAAGCTGCCCGGTTGCTTCCAGCACATGACTTCCTCCTTCAGCCAGATGGTTTGCACTCTGAATACGCGTTTCCATCGAGACCTTGTTCGGGTTGATGGATTTAGTACCCACAGTGCTGGCCTTATAAGAACCCCAGGCTCCAATACCGGTTTGTACAATGCCGCTTGCCATTGAAAAACCAGCAGAAACCCAGCCAGAGATACGTTCGTCTTTCGCCTGCTCACGCATTTTGTCAGCCTGTCCTTCACATGCTGCCATTACAGAGTCACGCTCCGCGTGCCGCGCCTCTTTGGCATACTTATACTGAGTAAGTCCAAACTTGTGCAGCTCTTTAAGGATTTCGGCCAAATCCAGCGCAACATTTCCTGAACCGCTCATCCGGCCGATGTCATTCACGGCTTCTCTGGTTGAGGCGGTGGAAACAGGAGAAGTGCTTCCCTCCAATTCAGGAGGCGGAATTTTCCCGAAAGCCTCGCCTGGAACCTGATTATGCACGGCTACAGCCTGTTTCTCCGTAACTGACTGACGTACCACAAGATCGAGTGGCCCATCCGGACCTGACCCGGCCGAAACAGGGTTTCCAGATATCGTCTGAATATCCATAATTACTCCTTAGGCCAGAATATTCTGAGAAATTGACTGCCCTGTGCTATGGCTGCTGTTCATTATTGCCATCACTTTTGACGTGCAATTTTGAATACTCAGCAGGAGCTCCTGCACCCGGTCTGTGTTCTCACTCATCATCGCCTGCATTTTGGCAATAAATGCGGCTATCTCTTTCGCATCTGCCTGATACATGGTGGCCTGATAATTTGCCTCTGTCGCAACTCCCTGGCTGGCCCCCTGGGCGACAGTCGAGACTCCGCCTGTCACCCTCGCCGCCTGGCCAATCTGAGTCGCTATTTTCACAGCCTTGGACGCTGTGTTTGCAGCAGCCCCGGCTCCGGCTCCCAGCGTCAGGGCAATCACAGCCACCGCAAAGGCGATATCGGCTACCCACTGCGCCGCCTGCTCCCCCATTATCGGCTCCAGCGCTTTCGCTATAAATTCCGTCAACGACGTCCCACACTCTGAAGAAATCTGTTGTGCCAGCATCAACCCTGCCGCCACCATAAGTGGCGCTGCTGCTGCGCCACCTGTCACTACAGCCGTCGCTACTGCCGCAATGCAGGTGGCAATAGTAGCGATCCAGCCAAAAATCTTGCCGAAAAGACCGCCTTTTTGCGCCTTTTCCATTTCTTTTATTGATTCTTCAAGTGAAGAGATACGCTCTTTGTGCGCCGCTTCATTTTTTATGCTTGTTGCTTCAATGTCGTTTTTTGTAAATCCCAGTTGTTCCTGCTCAAGTTTGCTCTGCGCTTCTAACAGTGCAGTAGTCAAATCGACCAGTCCCATATCCGGCTGATCCAGAACAGGAACCTGGCCTGGCTTGGGCCCGGTAGAGGGAGCCTGGCTGACCTGAACGGCCTGATTTTTCCCCGGCACGTTGCGTATCAGCTTTTCCACCTCGTTAAATGAGATACCTGAGCTGTCATCAAGTGCTGAAAACGACAGGTTATTTATGATTTCCATCATCATTCACCTTTAGTACAGAGCTGAGCTGCTTATAGCGCACCGCCGCATCTGCACATAATCTATCGTGTTTACTCTGTTTTCCTTTCAGCCGACTGGCAGCGTAAAATCCGCTTGCGGCCTCCTGTCTGGCACCCAGTCTTAAATGGCACTGAGCGGCATGGTAAGGAGGTCTTGGATCGTTGCAATCCAGTACTCCGGCA
This sequence comes from Vibrio sp. 9-16B-A1, assembly GCF_056726165.1. NCBI lineage: Bacteria > Pseudomonadati > Pseudomonadota > Gammaproteobacteria > Vibrionales > Vibrionaceae > Vibrio > Vibrio sp. 9-16B-A1. The sequence continues at coordinate 399,875 of NZ_JBSDZD010000003.1, read as the reverse complement.
AAACTGTATGCATCCAGCGCTGCCTGAAACTGTGACTGCATCTGCAAGCAGGACCCGAGCGCGAGAAAATTTCTGGCTGAAAAGTGGTCAAATGTGCACAGAAAACGGAATATGGACTCAGCATCTGAATAGCTTCCGGCGCTGTAATACCGGTAACCAACCTGATAGACCGTTTCAATCATTGACGGACTGAGATCATAAATCTCTGCCAGTGTTCCACCTCCACTCAGAAAGTTCAGGATTTCATCTGATAACTCGCTGTCGATCGCTGCATTTAGCATAGAAAACACCCTATTTATTACGCCATATTCCGGATAACCGAACCGCTGGTTCCCTGAATCTTGCTGACCAGGTTCGACATCCATTCAATGCTCTGCTCGTATTTCCCCATAACAGACTGAAGCTCAACCATGTCCAGCTGAGAGACAGAGGATAACGAGTCGGCTTTACCTTTCATGTTCTCCAGTTGAAGCTCCATCGTCGCTCGTGTGTACTTATGATCACCACTCACTTCAAAGTCAGGGAAGTTGGCCTGGAGGTACGCTTCGACTTCCGGTGACATCGTCCCCTCGTCATCCGCTTCGGTTCCCATCTGAGACATATCGTTACGCAGCGTCGCCATTACTCCGTTGAGCTCTTCAAGCTGATTATTGTTTGACTCTACGGCTTCCAGGTGGTCGCGCACCTTGTTTTCCAGCAGCGCAGAACGCTCACTCATTACGATCGCGACCAGGCCTTCCAACGGGAGTTGCTGAATATTGTTCATCTCATTGAAAGTGACCGGCGATACAAATGTTGCACTGTCCATTACTTGTTCTCCTTAATAGTGGTGCCCTGAGCCCGGCAGGGCAGATTCCGGACGATATGGTGCTGCGGGATCAAGATCAGCCAGATACTGATCACGTAACTGATCGACCTCCCGCAGTTGATCCAGGCCAATTTGTGAACGAAAGCTCTCCGCAAGGTCGCTGAAACCAAGCTGGGTGGCCGTATCCACCAGATCCTGAAACCTTGAGCTCAGCAGTTGCAGACGCTGCGTGTGCTCATCCAAAACATCAAAGACGCTATGCTCTTCAAGCATCATCAACTCCTTAAGCCATGTTACGAACAACGCTGGAACTGGTGCCCTGGAACTTGCTGATTTCGTTAGACTGCCATTCGATTCCCTGCTGCAATTTGCCCATCAGAGACTGGAGTTCAACCATGCTCAACTGTGAGATTGAAGACTGACTGTCATTGAAACCTTCGATGTTTTTGATAATCGTCTGCCACTCTTCAGGTGAATAGGTACCGTCTTCACTTGGTGGATAAGCGATACCGTTAGCATCCATCCATTGACGCATTTCATCGCTCATTTCAGGGATATCGGTTTCCATTTCATTAATGGTCTGCGTATCACTCATAGCCTGATCACTGTCGATTTCGTCGCCACCTTCTGTGAGCCAGTCAGCCGCATTGTCCCCCATATGGATAATGGTTCCGTCATTGGTCGCTTCATCGACTGCGATCCCGTCTAAAGTCGGACCTTTAATCTGGACATTACCGTCCATAATGCCGGTTACCTGGATACACTGGTTCCCTTTGGTAATGGTCAGGGAATCCGTTACGGTCATACCATTACCGTAGTCCTCGGTACCTACTGTTATCTTGGTTCCGTCCCCAAGTACAAAGGTGACGTCTTCCTTGAAGTCCCAGTTTCTGTTACCAGACTCATCACTTTCATTGACGTGTGGGTCTCCCCAAACTGTGGTGCTTTCACCATCCGGGCCGTTAATGGTCCAGGATGCGGTCTGGTCATCATTAAAAGTAATGGAATAACCACCGTCCAACTGGATCGTGTTGCCTTCAACTTTCCAGGTTGCTTCATCCACTATGTCGCCGGAGTTCATCGCCGCTTCACGGGCCTCCGCCAGATATTTCTGAGCGTCTTCCATTGCCTGGTTCTGAGAATTAACTTCGTCAAGACTTTCACGCACCTGGTTATCAAGTAATACGTTTCTGTGTACCATCACTGCCGCATAAGCAGCGTCCAGGGACATACTGGATAGCTCTCCTGCATTACCGGCATTAATATTCGATACACCTGTTACATCAGACATAATGTTGTCTCCTGTTTTTTACGATTGAATTTCGATTAAACAAACATTCGGCCACTCTTATAAGCGACCCTGGGTCCAGACACTTTATCAATACCCTTTCCCGGGGCAGACAGTGAAGCCTTACCATCAATTAAGTTCAGTTCATCCTGGTCAACAAGATTATTTCTACTCACTACACCCACCGCTTCCTTAAGATGTTCAGATTTCAAAATCCAATGCTGGGGAGTTTCTTCCATCGTAATTCTGGAAGCATCGAGCAAATGCAGTGCTTGTTGATATAGCTCGTGATTTTCACGAATAGCCAGAACCAGCGGATCAATATTGAGCTTGGCATCAATCGGCATTTTTACACCTCATAACAAACGTGATATCTCTGCCATCGATTGAAAACCAGAAGCAAAGAAGTGACTAAACAATCCAGACTCTACACCCGACCAAGCAGGATTAACACTCAGCAGAAACTAATTCACAAATTTATTAAGCCTGAAAAATACCAATCCTTTAATAAAAACCCCAAAAGACACAAAACACCTCCATAACAACGACTTACACAAGAAATATAAATTAGCAAAAGTTAAATCAAAACCTTCTAACGTATCAAACAAAAAACGAGTTAATAATCATTTTATTGTTTTATTGAGATTCTTACCCAAAAAACAAATAGGATATACGAAGCATTAGAACTGGATAAAAAGAATGAACGAAGTCACCCGCAAGTTTCTAAAAAAACACAATATCACCGGTCATTTAACCAATGATTCCGGGCTAACCTTCTTCATCAAAAACACTGTCATCCAGGAAGACACAGAGTTAAATGAATTGAGGACATGCATTATTACTCTGGATACCAGGGACTCAGCCAACCAAAACAACTTACTTGTACGAAAAGTACTGAAAACCATGCTGTGCATTATTCCGAACACTGAGACTGAAATTTACTTCAGAGAAAAAGAAAACAGTTACTGGCTGAAGATAAGACTGTCCTCCCGCAGCCAGAATCTGGAAGGATATACAGAAGCGGTAAGCGATTTAATATGGGCGAGAGAAAAATTCACATCAATGGAGCAAAAGCACAATACGGCTCCTTACACCGCCAATACTCCGCATATGATAATGGTGTAGGTATGGTCATATCTCGCACATTACGCTTTGCCTGCTCTGTTCTGCTGCTGGCTTTATTGTCCGGGCTATGCCTGCAGGCACAGGCAAAAACAGTATTTGAACAATCTCAGTTCAGCTACCGGGCGCACAACACACCGGTATCTGAAGTACTGAAGGCTTTCTCCAGTCACTACGGCCTTTCGGCTGTGATCAGTGAGTGCCTGAATGAGGACTTCAACGGCTATCTGAAAGCCAACTCCGGTGATGCATTTCTTTTAAAGCTATCATCCGCCTACGATGTGGTGTGGTTTAAGCTTGATACCGCCATCTATTTCAACTGTCCGCAGGAAATACAGACCAGACTAATTACTCTGATCAGCATCTCACCAGAACGTTTTATCCAGAAGATGCAGGCGATTGGATTAAACCTTAACCAGTTCGGCCTTAAGAGTCTTCCTGAAAGCGGTCTGATACTGGTGTCCGGCCCGCCTAAGTTTCTTGAAATTGCGGAAGAAGCAGCCAGGGGACTGGACGCTATTGCCTCTCAAACACCTAATCACCAGCTCCGGCCTTATGTGGTTGCACTAAAGCATACCAGTGTCGATGACCGACAGTTGACAGACGGCACTGTCGAGGCAGGCATGGTAACGCGTCTGCAGGAACTGCTTGGGTACGATAAAGAAAATGCTCAGGGTCACCTCGTTGCTGACAGCGTAAGTAATTCCGTACTCATCTATGATACAGAGCCGGCCTATCTGAAAGCCCTGGAACTGATCAAAACTCTTGATAGTGCCCGGCGTCAGATCGAGATTTCTGTCTCCATTGTCGACATCACTGAGGGTGCACTCAAAGAGATAGGCGTCAACTGGACAATTCATGGCAATCATTTTGCGTTCAATTTCGACAGCAGCAACGGTGTCACCAGCTCAAGTTCAACAACTCTCGAAGAGCCACAGTCCAACAGTTTCTACCTGACCCTGAAAGCACTGGAGCAGGAAAATAAAGCAAGGACCCTTTCCCGGCCTACTCTGCTGGCAAAAGAAAACAGCCGCGCAATCATCAGTAATAAAGAGCAGTTTTATGCCAAAGTCGAGGCAAAAGAGGATGCTCAGCTAATTACTCTTTATTCAGGCACCGAGCTTGTGGTCATACCGCGTATTGTTCCGTCAGCGAAAGGTGAAGCTATCAGTATGGATATTTCTTTAACCGATGGCTCAAGGGAAAAGGAGACAATCTCAGACCTGCCTGTAGTTAAGGCGAGCACAATTGTAACTCAGGCAACGGTTTACAAAGGCCAGAGTCTTTTAATCGGTGGCTTTTATACCGAGAGACAGGTCGATGGAAACTCAAAAGTCCCGCTTCTAGGGGATATCCCCTATCTGGGACGCCTGTTCCGGTTCAATAGTGAAGACGAGCACCGTGCAGTGCGGATGTTTCTTATCAGGCCCCGGATACTTCCCGATCAACCAGTCAATGTTGATGAAAGCACTGTTCGTAAAGAACTGAACTTCGATGCACTTCCTGAACTTGCTGCACTTAAGTGGGCAGTAGACAACACGAGGAAAACAAAATGACCTGGGTAATCAAAGTCCTCAGTGGAAAGCATTCGGGAGCAGAACTGGAAATCGACAAGAAGCATTTTGTTGTCGGCTCCAGCCCAACGCAGGCCGATTGTGTGATCAGTGACTCGGGACTTAATGAGCAATCCCTTCAGATAACCGTAACCGAGTCTCTGTTGGTGCTAAAAATGCTGTCTAAAAACCCCTGGTATCTTAACGGACGAAAGCAGTCATCATCAATATCGAAGATATCACCATTTGATGTGGTTCAAATCGGTACCGTCGCCTTCACTTTAGGCCTGCAGGATCAGCCCTGGCCTGCTGTTCAGGCTCCACCGATTAAGAGATTTCGCCTTCCCAGATCAGGCCTGCTCATTTCCGGCCTGTTATGCGTCGGAAGCCTTAATGCCTCACTCTACTTTGCAGCAAGTGATCGGGACAACAACAGAAACGGGCAACCTCTGCTATACGGCTCGGGCTTTGCTGAATCCATAAACATAAGCCAACAGGACAAACAAGTGCTGATTTCCGGCTATCTGCCTGACCGGAAATCATCCCGGCAAACCCTCAGCCAGGCGAGAGCGCAATATGGCAAACCCATTGTCTGGCGTGTTTACCGGCAGGACAAGCTGGCAGGGTCAGTCCGGACCTGGTTGAGCGAACACAATTTAAAAGATTATCAGGTCACTGTCAGCTCAACAGGCAATGCCATTATCTCTGGCGTAGTCCCGGATCAACTGACAACGCCAAACCTGAGCAAAGCGATCAGGACAGAGATCCCGGGCGTAAAAAAAGTCTCATTTAACGTCATCACTATTTCGGCGCTGACTCAGTGGCTGACTAAGTCGCTCAAAAAGGAAGGACTCGGGCAGATCGGTGTTTCAGAATATGACCACCAGATCCTGCTGACCGGTCAGGCAACCGGGGAGCAGCGTCAGCAGATATATACGCTTATCCACCAGGCGGCCAGCCAGTTTGGCGATCAGGTGATGATGAGCTACCAACCGACCGTTCACCCGGATGGTGTACTGCCGAACCTGAGAGCAGTGATCACAAGCCGGACCCCTTACATTGAACTCACTAACGGACAGAAATACCTGGAGGATGCGGTTATTGGCAGCGGCTTCACCATACAGTCGATCGGTGAGCAGGGAATAGCGCTTTCTAAAAACGGCCAGAGAATCTGGATCTCAGCCGGAGGCCCGAATGCTAACTGACAGTACCCAACTGGCCCGGGCAAAGACCGTGCTAAGCAATGCACTCCGCCGGGCTGAGAAAACAATGTCGCAGCCCCTGCGACAGGATGAATTTGACCATACAGAGAGCTGGATGAAAGCGATCAGGCAGGCTCTGAAAACCCTTACAGAAAGCCCACAGGAGAAAAACCATGGATTTCGATTCCATCAACCTAACCATCGGCTCAGCACTCGATGCCAAGACTGCCGAGATGGACAACTTTTCCCAAGGCATGGATCCGGACAGTTCAGCGGACATGGTTCAGTTTCAACAGCTGATGGGAGAATGGTCCGCACTGGTATCCCTGCAGAGCGCGACGATCAAGATAGTCCGGGATACTTTGCAGGGGATAGTTCAAAAAATGTAGCTCAGGCACTTGCTCAGGTCGCACTCTCTGCCGCACAGAAAGGCGATGCTGAGGCAACCCTGGCAATCTTAGCCCCCATGCTGAAACGCAGCAGCGACTCACCCGCTGCGTGTTATCAGGAGCAGGTAGCCAGGCTGATATTTTCACTTTGCCAGAGCCGGCTTGAGCAATACCAGAAAGCACTCCTGACACTGGAAAGTGACCAGTCTGACGCGGGTAAACTGTTTTCTGCTTTCACACACCTGCTGTCAGGAAAACCATACAAAGCGAGCCAGAAACTGGAGAGCAGCGAAATTGCTCCCGGTTCCTCTTTCTACCCTCTTTACCAACAACTTACCAGAGAGCTGAACAATGATTGAGCCCGTTTCACCTTTAACCAACACACTTTCAGAGCTGACCTCTTCTTCGGCTGTCTTCGATATCGGACTGGAGTCAATGTTTAGTCAGGAAATGGCTAAGCCACTTCAGCCTCTGGGCAAGGTTTTTCTGGAGGGCGTTCAGAATATCCGCTCTGATTTTCAGCAGCAATCCAGCGCCATTGAAACCAAAGTAACAACAGAAAGTGAGATGACTCTCTCTGATCTGATGCAGGTTCAGATGGATTTATCACGGCTGATGCTGGCTGAAGAGACACTTGCCAGAACCGTAAGCAAGTCGACCCAGAATATTGATACCCTGCTGAAAAGCCAGTAAGCCGGAGAACATCATGCCTGCTCCAGTTCGAAGCCTGTCACTGCTTGTATTTCTGATTCTTATTCTGCTTTCCGGCTGTAAAGAGAACATGTATTCCAATTTGCCGGAAGAAGAAGCGAACCAGATGCTCTCTCTGCTGTTACGTCACAATATTGATGCCTCAAAGAAAACTCCTGGAGGGAGCGGAGATAACGTCATTATTAAGGTAGAAGAGAGCCAGTTCCCCGCAGCAGTAGAGCTGCTCAAACAGAACGGCTTTCCCCGTAAGCACTTCGCTACGGTAGAGCAACTGTTTCCCCAGGATGGATTAGTAGCCACTCCAACGCAGGAGAAAGCCCGCTTAGAGTACTCATTGTCTCAGTCACTGGCAGAAACGCTGAATCAGATCGACGGGGTGATCACAGCCAGGGTACACCTCGTTATCCCTGAAAGCAGCGCCAGCCAGAAAGCTCTGCCTTCTTCTGCCGCTGTATTCGTCAAACACACTCAAAACAACGATATATCTCAGTTAAAACCGGAGATAAAAAGCCTGATACAGAGCAGTATTGAAGGACTGGAGTACGATGATGTTAAAGTCGTCCTGGTCGAATCTGACTCCCCTCCCCCGGAACTGCTCACTCCGGACAAAACACAAAATAACCAGACTATCTATCTGTATGGCCTGGTCATTCTCTTAACCGTTATCTCAATCGCCATGGCTGTCACGTTTGTGTTGATTAACCGCAAGTACAGGAAGCAGCAACAGGAGGTCTTGGAAAATGTCACTATGCAATGAAATAACGCAGCAAATACTGAACATAAAACAACATGCTCATATTTCACATGTTGAAGATTTCTTTACCAAAACCATGGGCATTTCCTCTATACCGGTTTGTTCGGCTGGCAGACAAGGCGGCCTTCTCAACCAGGCTCTGATTGAGTTCTTCAACATTGATCTCAACGCAGATTTTGGATGGATCACCACTTCAGCAGATTCACATACCTGGCCGCTACTGTTCATGTCGCTGATGCCAGGTAAGCAACTGACCGCAATCTTCGAACTATGGGCAGCCTGTGTTTATGCCGGGCAGATAAACAAATATATCGCCCCAAAAGATATAGAAGCGTTAAAAAGGCACTTCTCCCAGCACTACAACTGGCTGACAACCTCAGCCCTTTGCGACCCTGGGCACCCCAGGAACCACCTGAAACCGGTCATGTTGTATATGGCTCTGCCTAACCACTCGCACTCTATCCCGGTAAGTTACTTTCTTAAAAATCATATTACCCAAACCGCCTTTGTCGGTGCAGAAATGATCTCAAGAGGATGGCCCTCTCTGGCCAGACATCTCTTGCTGCTTAAACTCGCAAAACCGGGCCGGACGCTTGATAAACCAACAAACCGTTTTCCCTTAAACCGGAGCGAACTTGAGCACTCCACTTCTCATTGTCTGAAAAGGATATCCCCAAAATGGTACGCAAAATTCTACCCTTCCTGAGCACTCAGGACGGCATTCAGTTTGAGCAGAGTCTCATCGTACCGTCGGATACGGTTCTGCGCCTGAGCAGAGCTGACGAACAACTGGAAGCGCTCTTCCAGTCAGCTCAGTCCGCATCAGAACAGGCACACCAGAAGGCACAGGAAATACTGGAGCAGGCGCGTACCGAGAGTTCGCGAATACTTGAAGAGGCCAAACAAGCCGCATTGTGCCAGGCCCGGCTGGAAGAGCTTCAGCTGGAAGAACATCAACGCCGATACTGGCAGAAAACGCTTAACAATTTTCAGACGCAGCTCGAAAGCACACTGGCAGATGGACTGGCCTCAATGCTCCCCAACATTGATGAAGCTGCGCTTATCAGCAGTATGGTCCACAGAAGTATTCAAAAATGGAACACAAAGCAGAGCATGACTATACGGGTACCTGAAGCTGTCCTGTCTGATATTGCAAAACTGTTTCCCCACCTGACAATAGAAGGTATTCATGAGATGTCAGACTGCATTGAGATTGAGGTCAACGACAAAATCCATATGCTGTCAGTGGATGACCTGATGAAGCAATTACAGAGCAGCCGGTAAGGCCTGCCAGCAACCAGTTGGCTTTGGTGCTGCCGTTGAACCGATGCCGTATAAAAAGGGCCAGCCAGCAGAGGTGAGTTAGCTGACCGGCCAGAAAAAAACGTTGGTTTTCCTGAGCCTCATTAAAGATTAAGCATAATGCGGATAAACCGGCTGATACATCTGCTGGTGAATATCAGCAAGAATATCATCCGGCCGCTCCCTGCTGGTCAGCCCCCGCTCATACACTACCCTGGCAACCTCAGCCGCAATCAGCGTTGACACTTCGCGTATCCGGGACAGGGCGGGATAAATCCTGCCAAGGGCTAAATCCTCTTCTGTTACCGTGTCCGCCAGGGCCTGCGCAGCCACCAGGAACATCTCATCGGTTACCCGTGTAGCACCGCTTGCGACAATCCCAAGTCCGACGCCGGGGAAAATATAGGCGTTGTTCCCCTGCCCTGAAACAAAAGTTCTGTTACCAAGCTGAACCGGCTGAAAAGGACTGCCGCTGGCAAACACTGCCCTGCCATCAGTCCAGCGATAACACTGCTCGGCGGTACACTCCGCTTTTGAAGTAGGATTGGAAAGTGCAAAGATGATCGGCTGGCTGTTGAGCTCCAGCATGGCTTTTATTACCGGCTCTGAGAACTCACTTGGCTGGCCTGATGCGCCAATGATGGCAGTCGGTTTAACCTGACGGATAGCGTCAGTAAAACTGGTCACCGGGCTGCCGCTGTGGACAAACGGCTGCTTTGGCGAAGGCACATTTTCCCGCTTATCGGTAAGCAGCCCCTGGGTATCGAAATACCAGCAGCACTGTTTGGCTTTTTCCAAAGGAACGCCTCTGGCGGTAAGAGCAGCAACCACAGTGTTACCTATACCGATTGCGGCCTGGCCTGCACCAAAGAACAGGATACGCTGGTCTTCAAGCTTGCCGCCGGTAATACGCAGCGCACTCAGTATACCTGCCAGCCCTACAGCGCCCGTACCCTGAATATCATCATCAAACAGGCAGCTCTTATCACGGTAGTACCTGAGCAACCTGAAGGCATTGACGTTACCGAAGTCCTCTAACTGTATCAGCACACCGGGGAAACGCTTTTCTGCCGCAGTAATAAACTCCTCAATCAGCTCATAGTATTCACTGCCGCGCACCCTCCGCCGCTCAAGGCCAATATAAAGCGGATCATTAAGCAGGGCCTCGTTGTTCGTGCCGACATCAATAGTTATCGGCAGGCACTGAGTAGGATCAATTCCCGCACAGGCAGAATACAAAGCAAGCTTACCTATCGGAATGCCCATCCCGTCGGCGCCCTGATCGCCCAGGCCCAAAATCCGCTCACCGTCAGTAACGACTATGACCCTGGCCTGGTCATGGGGCCAGTTATCCAAAATCTCAGCCACCCGGCCACGATCATTAATTGAGATAAACAGCCCTCTGGGGCGGCGGAATATATGCCCAAACTCCTGGCACGCCTTACCCACTGTTGGGGTGTATATCAGGGGAATTATCTCTTCGATGTTGTTCATCACCACGCGGTAGAACAATGTCTCATTACGGTCCTGAAGTGCTATCAGAAAAAGATACTTCTCCAGATCCGTTGTTTTGTTGCGAATATTGCCCAACACCCGCAACTCCTGCTCCGCACTGGAATGAATGCGGGGAGGAAGCAAGCCTCTTAACCCTAACCGTTCACGTTCAGCGTCCGTAAACGCGGTTCCTTTATTACGAACCGGATCATGCAAAACTTTGACACCACGACAGAATTTATCATCAGTTGAATCAGGCATAACAAGTCCCTTCTTATTTTTATCGCCCAATGGTGACAGCTCGCCGCAAAAGCAATGATATTGCTCGCTGTTATTAACGTATCAGGCTGAATGGGAAATAATCTGGACCAGTTTTCAAACCAACCGGATACACTTACATCATAGTTGCCAGCTGGTGCTTTTCTAACCAAATATCAGAGACATTGGCTCTTTTCACAAAATAAATTTGTTGAGTGAAAGAGCCATTGATAATTACTGCTATTTAGCAACCGACAGCAGGCTAATCCTCAGCCCAGACTTCCTGAATCGAAGGCCAGCCCCATGGGGTAATAGAAACGCCTTTCAGCACCCCTTCAAAATGCAGGGTCTGTTTTTGGTGGAACAGTGGCAGCAGCCAGGAATCACCGAGCATAGCAACGGAAAGCGCCTCCAGCCCGGGCATGTATTCAGTTAAGGTGCTTGTCTGCCGGATGCGCCTCAGCTCAGCTTTCAGCCACTGGCTGTTTTCCGGAGCCAGACTCTGGTGTAACGCAGGATCTGACAGCAGCCAGCGATAAGCCGAAACTGGCAGGTTATCATCCAGATTCATGCAGCTCAGGATAAGATCCTCATTCAGATTGCCAGCCAACGCCCTGGAGTTGAACTCTTCAAATGAATAGAGGTTAAACCTGCATGTTATGCCTGCCCTTTGCAGCAAAGAGGTAATTGGCTGAACACTGTCCATCAGCGCCTGATGTTTAAACAGCGCGATGCTGAGCTCATCTGGCAGCAGATCACCCGACAACAGTTTCGGCGGCGATGGCACACCGGATACGGGAATCCAGCCAGGTAACAGATTGCGCGCGGGCACAGCCTCAATGGTCTTATTCTCCCTGCTCAGCTCCTCAACAAACTGACCGGAAGACAGAATCTGACTCAGATGCTTACGCTGCTGCAATCCAAGCCCTGCCCGGTGATTGAAAAGAATGTACATGCAGCCGTCTTCAACGCCTGTATGCAGACCTTCCCGGGATTGCTCAGAGCTGTCACTTTTCGCCAGATGATGTGAGCACAAGGGCTGCTTTTTCTTTGCTACGTCAGTCTGAATCGTCGTCTGACCAAACGAATCTGTTTCCTCAGGGGCCACCTGCCAGACAGTAAAAGTATCGGCAATCGCCCTGCATCCGTAATACTGACTGAACGCTTTAAGCTGTATTCTTCGCTGCGAATGCTCCTGCACCTGAAACGCACCACAACCGACCGGCCCCACCCTTGAAGAGAGCTGAGATACAGGCTGGATGGAGTACCGCCCATCTGCCAGCAATCCGGCAAAACCTGGGTCTGGCTCGTTCAGCTGAAACTCCACACAATGCAGGTTTACCGCCCTGACAGCAACCAGGTGTGCCAGTTCCTCACGATATCCGGCAAGCGCTCTCAGCCCGTTAAACAGTCCGGCGATTTCCTCTGCGTTAATCTGGATGCCGTCATGAAAACTGAGTTCAGGACGAAGATAAAAACGCCACTTATAGCTCTGCTCATCGTAACTCCAGTGATGCGCCAGCTCCGGGGTAACATTTCCTTTATCGTCACACCGGGTCAGACAAGAGTAGACCTGACGAAGCAGAAAGCGCTCGCTGTTTCTGAGTGGAATATGCGGCAGCAGTTCTGAGAATGGTCTGGCGTAAGTCAGCTGAATATGCAAACGGCCCTCGCGCCGGATTGCGCCTGAGGTCTGTTGCAACAGCTGACCAAACAGCGCCTGATCGTTATCAACCAGCTCCAGCGCCTTTTCGTAGCGCCCTTCACAGATCATCTCATTAGCCAGCTCAGCCTTTATCTCATCAGGGCGAAACTTCAGGTGCAGCGTTGAGCGCTGATTCCGGCCAACCCTCGGAGTCCACTCCAGCCAGCTGGCCTCATGCATCTCCTTAAGCAAAGTCCGGCAATGCCTGACACTGGTAAACATCGCCTGAGCAACATCAGACAATGCAATAAGTACGTCTGCTCTCACACCTAACGGAGTCAGACGTAAGTAATACATGATCAGCTTATCCCGCGACAAAATCCGCACCTATTTTTGTTCATCACTTCCTCATTTTAACCAAGATCAGGCAGAAAGCACCCTTCCTCGCCTTAAATTCGCAAATATAAGGAAGAAAACAAAAGATCTTACTCTGTTTTTACCTGCCGCATTTCCATCAATAATAGCTCCATAGCAACGCATGAAGATGTGACCATGACAAAGATGAAAACAAATCTTCCGCAACAAATTAACAGCAGCGCAGCGACAGGGAGACTGGCCAATTACTACCGTTTCCGGCTGTCCGCAACCCGCAGCGCCATTGAGGCAGAAGCAATTGTCTATATGTCATCCCTGCTGTCGCTGTGTCTCTGGAACATTCAGGATAACGAGGAACCGAAATGAAAATTGAACATGTCGCAATCTGGTGTAACTGCCTGGAAAGCATGAAGCGCTTTTACCAGCACTACTTCAACGCAGAGAGTAATGAGAAATATGAAAACCAAAGCGTCAAGTTCTCTTCCTATTTTCTGACGCTGCCGGAAGGCGCCAGACTTGAACTGATGCATATGGACTCGTTTGATGTCCTGCCTGCCGACCCTTACATCCAGTTCACCGGCCTGGCGCACCTGGCTTTCTCTCTGGGCTCGGAAGATAAAGTGGATCAGATGACTGAGAAGTTCCGCACTGACGGATACAAAGTCATGGATGGCCCGCGCCGGACAGGTGACGGTTACTATGAAAGCGTGATACTTGACCCTGAAGGAAACCGGCTCGAACTGACCGTATAAAAATCCACAACCCGGTACGCGGCCTGCTGTGTACCGGACTTTTCAGCCCCATTTTTGTGAACAGATTGAACAAGACAGCCATGACCGAACTTGAATTGATGCTATCAGGAGAGAGGTACAATCCCGCAGACAAAGCCTTATCTGACATGCGCGCCAGGGCACGCTCCCTTACCCATAAGTACAATCAAACAACACCGGAACAGGGCGGTAAACGGATCGGGATCTTAAATGAACTGTTTGGCTCGGTGGCAGGTACTCTCTCTGTTCAGCCCGGTTTTCACTGTGACTACGGAAGCAACATCTCTGTGGGTGAAAACTTCTATATGAACTACGGAGGAGTAATCCTCGACTGCGCCAGAGTCGCCATTGGAGATAACTGCTTTATCGGGCCTCAGGTTGGCATCTATACCGCCTGCCACCCTCTCGATCCGCAGGAGCGAAACGGCGGAGTGGAGTTCGCCCGCCCGGTCACCATAGGCAACAGCTGCTGGATTGGTGGCCACGCGGTCATTAATCCCGGGGTAACGCTGGGTGACAATGTGGTAGTCGGCTCTGGAGCGGTGGTGACCAGAAGCTTTGGGGATAATGTGGTTATTGGCGGAAATCCGGCGCGGGTGATAAGAGCCATCAATTGATACTGTCTGAACTGGCCTGACCCTGCCGGGCCAGTTCAGACTAAGCTCTCACCCACCCGGAGGATTATTGAAGACGACCCCGGCAATACTCCCAGCTTGATATCAGGCCATCCTGGCCGTCTGATCCCACACCACCAAATGGCTCCACGCCCATCTCCAGCCTGCGCTGATTCACTTTTTGCTGGTACTCCTTACTCATAGGATTTTCACCCCGGGCACGGGCTCTTGCTTCTTCAATGCTGTCGCAGAGCTCGTCATACTCTTCGGGGAACAGCTCTGCATGCAACGCTCTCAGTGGGGCGTCACGTTGCTCAATTTGCTTTAACAGAGCCTTATTGGCTTTCTTCTTACTGCTCATCGTCTGTACCTCGTCAGGATTACTTAAAGCCTTCCCATTCCGGGTCGGTGTCGTCTTCCAGAACAGGTGCAATGATATAGCCCTGCCAGCGTTCGTGGCTGAAATCAAAAGGCACATCACCACGACGCGGGCGCAGGGTGTTGTAAATCAGATAGCCCTCTCCTTTAGCACGCAGTTCATTCAGAAGAGTCATGCAGGCATGAGTCGAGAGCTGAGGCATATCGAAAAAGGCTTTCCCCTCCGGCATCCCGCGATGAAACACGCGCCACACATACTTGTAAAACTTCGGGTTCGGATGCAATCCCATCGCGTAAGAGCCTCGCAAAGGAGAGCCATCTTCATTGACCAAATCGGTATATCGGGGATTCGCGTTCATTATTGCTCCTCAGAAAAGTGGCTGAAGTGTTCACGCAGGGTTCTCGCGGCCTGCTCCAGGGTGCAGTGATGCTGACGATTATCCAGTGGCTGATACAGTACAACCTGTTCATCTTCTTCAAATGTCAGCTCAATACGGCTTTGCGCTTCATTTGGGTAACACCACAGAGCGACACGGAAAGCACTGTCATCAGCGATACGCTCTGCGCTGACCTCCAGCAGTGGCAGTGAAGGCAACAAAGTTTTATAAGCCGCCAGTTTTTCTGGTGCTTCCATCAGCTCATAGAATGCGCCGTCAAACAATCTGTGCGCGTTCATTACGCAGCCCATTCCCTCATGTATAAGGCGCAGATGATAACCGATGCTGGCGCAGTACTCTTTGCTGTATGGCCTGCCCAGTTCAATGTCCTGCCACAGGTAAAGCCAGGCCGCAAAGGTTGCCGGTTCCGTACGGACCAGACAAAAGCTGTAGACTTCATTGACCAGTTGTTTAAACGCATCCGCCACACCCGGAACATCAAGCTGTGGCCGCGGGTTCCAGAATGTTTCTCTCAGGTAAGCCTCCAGACGGCGCCACAACTCATGCTCGTGATTCACCTCCGGCCGGTATAGCTTTGGCCGGGGCATGAGGGCGAAAAGAGCGCGGTTAATTGCCTGAGAGCCCAAACCGTCCGGCGTGTCTGGCACATAAAGAGCACTTTCGGCAACCGACAATGTTTCGGGGACTTTGCACTGTGCCCTATCCTGATCGCTGCTGATACCAAACCCATAATCCCCGGTTTCACCACACACCCACTCCTGCACATCCCAGGCAAAGTCAAACCAGTGACCCGGCTTACTCTGATTAATAGCCGGGATCTCTGCTTCAAACTCTGCCAGCAAAGACTGCTGCAATGTGTGGCCGGGCGATCCGGTGATAGCACAATGACGTTTCAGCTCGTGATAAAGGCAGATTTTGAACTGCTCCAGTGATAACCGCCCCTCCCACTTTTCAATCAACTTCTCATAGTAGCCACTGATTTCACGGACAAAGCGCTGATACAAGTCACTCTGGCTCATTCTCCACCCTCTTTAAGTTTCAGATAGTGCTGATTGATCTGCAGGCAGCAATCAATGTAATCACCCACAGTATCCCAGTTGTTATCCTTGTCGATTTCAATCTCAAACTGCGGCTCGAAATCCGGTTCACCGGTGGTGGCATCCAGCCCAATAGTGTCCGGCAGGTCATGACTGAGCAACAAATAGGCCACCATCCCCCGGTCAGACAGAGCGCCGATAAATGAACCATATTCAACATCATCTGGGTCAATCCCATCCAGCCAGGCGTAATAGCCGCGTTCAACCTCATCAATAATATGAGTCGACTCGCTGATCACCAGCTCAGGCATGCCAAGAGTAAAACGGAAGAAGGTCTGAAAATGCTCAAGCAGACCCTCACGGGTTTGCGGCTGACGTAAATCCAGTATCGGGCACTGTTTGGCCAGTTCCTTTAGCTCTTCCTGCGGCAGTTCCTGTGGTTCCAGTGGCTCAACCTGAACCGGCTCGCGCATCTGCACCCTGAACAGGTTGAACTGATTCTCTCCAAAGCCTTTGACTGCTAAATCAAACGCTTTCTGCTCAATTACTTCACGCCATGCCAGTATTTCCAGCCACTCCTGCGGCAGACCTTCTTCACCGTAGAAAGCCCCGGCAATCTGGCCGTAAATCGCTGCGGTGGTATCGGCATCATCCCCCAGGTTCGCTGCCAGAAGTGCGCCATCGCGGAACGTCTCTGAATTCATAAAGCACCACAGCGCCGCCTGAAAGGAGTTAACCACATAACCATTGCCGGTAATGTTATCCCTGCGGGCATCCGGGCTGACTGCGTAATGCAGGGCTTTATCCAGCTCTGGTATGCCACCGTTATCAATTGAGAAACGGTCTTTAAGATTGTCTGCCAGTTGCTGTTTACAGGTTTCACCATTGAAGATATCCGCCAGCAGATACGCCATCATCTGACAGGCTTTCAAACAACGCGCTTCACCATGAGTGGTTTTTGAACTCAGCGCCGCAAACTCAAGTACCTGATCCCGGCTGAGATCGCGGTTCATCGCATAGAAAATTACAACCGGAGCCAGACGCATCAGGCTGCCATTACCAGCGCTGTAAGGGTCATCCGAACCAACATAGGGTTCACCGGTTTTCTCAAACTTTTTCAGTGCCTGTGACACGGTATTACCGATATCAAAGCAACCGCCAGTAACCGAGTTGTAGCCTTCATCGCGCCAACGCAGATATCGCTCCATCTGGTCTCTGGGATCATGCCCTTTACAGTGAAGCAGCGAGTCCGCCAGACACAGTGCCATGGAGGTATCATCCGTCCACTGCCCCGCCTCAAGCCCAAACGGCCCACCGCCGACCATATCGGTTAATGACTGATAAGTATCTTTGCTCTGAAACTCAAGCGTAGTGCCAAGGGCATCGCCCAGCGCAAGACCCAGCAGTGCGCCTTTGGCTTTAGGAATAAATTGATTGAGGGTTGTCATGATGGCCTCCTTTGTTGGAGGGGATTATGGCAGGGAGACTATCTTGGTTTGACATTGAAAGCTTGCGAAAGATCAGTGCCTGATACTATGAAAGCCAGTTAAGCACTTTATGTTTCAGTGACTCACTCTCACCCGCTGCTTCTTCACGAACAATCAGCCCGCTCTGTGTCTTGAGCAAAATGAAGTTAGTATCATATTTGATATCATAGTAGGCAGAGCTTCCATACACCGCATCGACAACAAAGTTGTACTTCACGAGAAACTCAGGGACGGAAAACACCTTTCCTTCAGAAAGGTCATGGTAAAACATGTCTGAATTTCGCTGTTGTTCAATATCTTTATACCGGCCTTCAAAGCGATCCAGCCGATATTGAGCATCAACTCCCAACACATTAAACACTGGCTTAATCTTGATGAAGCTGGCGTCAATCCGCCATTGGTCACCACTTATCACCAGTGCTTTGTCATGCAAGTCCGGGCTGTTAATAATCGCAACAGAACGATCATCTGGCGCTTTGGTAAACTGGATCTCTGCAATAGGTTCTTCGTAGCTTAACCGCGTGTATGTCAGTACCGCTGCAAAAGTGCTGAAAAGCAGGCAAAGAGCCAGAACAACGGTTGTCCGAATTAGAAACTTAAACATGTAGACCTTTCAATCTGATGTACCTGCACAAATGGTACCACACCAAATCATAAAAATGTTATTGATACAGCCCTCCACTCAAGTCAGCAGTACTCCTCCCTCAAAGCAATAACCTCTCAGCACCCAGCGAGGATCTCTCAAACCCCATGACCTTCTTCCCTTTCCTGGATACAGCGCACATCTGCGCCAAATGTAGAGCCTATACTCAACAGAAGTCATGCAACAGGAAAGCAAAGGCTGTCAGAACCATATAAGACGTAACGAGAGGGTGACCAGATGGCGCATAACACGATCAAGGGTAACTATGAAAAGCTGACGGAGCGACTGAACAAATTCCCCCAGGGCGTTCCCCCCAGCGAAACGCTTTTTAAAATCCTTAATGTCATGTTCAGTGAAGAGGAAGCCCGGCTGGTTTCCCTGCTTCCCATTAAACCCTTCACCGTAGAGACAGCTGCCGCAGCCTGGGATCTGGACCTGGAAACGACCGCCAAACAGCTGGATGCCCTGGCCTCAAAAGCCCTGTTACTGGATCTGGAAGATACCAATGGCGCTCAAACCTACGTTCTGCCCCCTCCCATGGCTGGCTTTTTTGAGTTCTCATTGATGCGTACCGGCGGAGAGCTGGACCAGAAAGTCCTGAGTGAGCTGTTCCATCAGTACATCAACGTGGAAGATGAGTTTGTCACCCACCTTTTCGGCAGCGGAGAGACCCCGCTGGGCCGTGCCTTTGTGAATGAAAAGGTGCTTAGCGAGGACAACGCCCTGCATGTGCTGGACTACGAGCGGGCCAGCGAGGTGATCAAAACCGCCAGCCATATCGGTGTGGGAATGTGCTATTGCCGCCACAAGAAAGAGCATATCGGCGAGGCCTGTGATGCGCCTATGGATATCTGCATGACCTTCAATAACACCGCAAGGTCATTAATTAAGCATGGCTACGCACGGCAGATCACAGAAGATGAGTGCCTGGATCTTCTCGATGAGGCCTACGAACACAACCTGGTGCAGTTTGGCGAAAACATTCAGAACAAAGTTAACTTTATCTGTAACTGTTGCAGCTGTTGTTGCGAAGCGCTGGTGGCCGCCAGAAGAGTCGGCTCCACCCAGGCTATCCACACTACCAACTTCCTGCCGGTGATCGACTTCGATAACTGTAACGGCTGCAGCAAATGCGTTGATGTATGCCCGGTAGACGCCATGACACTGAGCTCCAAACACGACCCAAAACACAAACGGGCCAGGGTTGCCCTGCTGGATGAGGATACCTGCCTGGGTTGCGGTGTTTGTGCGCGGGTATGTACCAAAGATGGCATCACCCTGAAATCGAGAGAGACACGGGTGATCACCCCGGTAGACTCCACCCACAAAGCGGTATTAATGGCGATTGAACGCGGCACCCTGCACAACCTGATCTTTGATAATCAGGCGCACCTGAACCACAGAGTCATGGCTGCGATACTGGGAGTGATCCTGAGGCTGCCACCGATCAAACAGGCACTGGCTAGTCAACAGTTTAAGTCTAAGTATCTGGTTTCGCTGATTGAGCGGTACAACAGGAAGAAAGGAGAGCAACAACCGGGGACAAGTGCCTGACAGCATGCTTGTACTTCGGAAAGATAATTCAGGAAAGAACTCGTGAACCGGATCAGCCCTGCATCTTACTGGCGAAGTGCAGGCACTGGCCCGGTTTACCGTTGTTCCGGCTAATCCGCGGACTTAACGGCGAAAATTACGGTTACGCGATGAACGCTGCTTGTGAGCAGACGCCGCCTTTGCCTGTGACTTCAGGATGGATTCAACCGTCAGCTGCATTGGCTCTTTGGGCTCCAGGCCATGTGGGAAGGTGCGGGCCCGTGGAGTCAGCTCATACTCTTCAGCCGAAGCGCGGGGCATACGCTTAAAGCGGTACAGATAGAAGTTCTCCAGCTTCTCTCTCGCCCATTTGGTTTTCTTCAGATACTTAACACTGCTCGCAATCGACGGGTTTGTATTGAAGCAGTTAAAACGCATCGCTGTGTCCAGAATGTCCCAGCCATAGTAATCCACCAGCTCTTTCAGCATTGTCTCCAGCTTCAGGCCGTGCAATGGATTGTTTTGTTGCAGTTCAATTCTTTCTTCATCAGTCATCATAACGAGTTCTCAGGTATCTTACTTACCGAAATGGTAAGTTGTGTGGTATCCGTTCTAAACAAGACTGTTGTAATTTGTCATGAAGAGAAGGCAGGGAGGCGGAGGATTTTAACAGACTTGGGCTGCTTGCCCTAGTCGGTACTTGTGGTCATGTCTTGCAGGCACACTTTTGGACAAAAACTTTACAGCCTAAAAGCCACTTATAGTATGATGTTTTTAATGTATTTATCAGAGATTTAAAGATGAAAAAACTGTTCTGTTCTATTGTAATTGTAACAACTTTGATGCTTAGTGGCTGTATTGCTGTTTGGGGCGGCTCATACAATATTGATTTTGCTGATAAGGATGTTGTTCAAGTTAACTATGACTCATCTGTTATAAATTATCCTCATATGCTTGGAGAAGTAGCGGCACACTGTGCTGCTTATGGGAAAGGTTATGAAAATGATTCAACCATAACTAATGGTTGGGGAATTACTATGGCTGTGTATCGTTGCAAAGGAAACCCAGAACCTAACGTAGTGCCGCAAAAAATTAGCGTTAAGTAAATTCTTGTACGAAGTTGAACATAAACCTCGTTGCTTGCACTTTCGTCTGTATCAATCAAGAGGCTGGATCATCAGACTCTTTTGGTATTTAAGCAAACTTTGGAGCCCATTCATAATTCGTAGCGACTAACAACCATTTCACAGATTTTGTTGTACTGCCAGTGCCATTTGTTTGATAGTAGGCCCTTTCAAACCAAGAGTGTTGCGATTCAGATTTACGTCGCTCATATTCTGAACTTGCGATAACCAAGCTCGATAATAATTCTCAGAGTTGTTTATAGCACTAATACGTGAACGTTGCGTTTTAATTGAAGCCCAATTTCTGTGGGTTGTGTCCACGTGCAGATAGTAAAGATACGATACAAAAAAGGTCGCGCCAATGGTGGTGAGTTTATCGCCGCCGTCGAATGAAAATGTATGTCGTTCAGATCCCGTGATTGGCATTCAGTTTACCCTCATATACTTCCATAAAACACGTTAATGTTAGTCATTAGGAAGAATAGGTCAATCTAGTGACGAGGCTCAGTCACCGACTGTAGCTCAAAATCACTTTGGGGCAACATTGACCTACTCTTCAGCTACCTTTGTCCAGTACTTTGACTTACTGGTCAACTCAACCTTCTTTAGCCCAAGTGTCTCTGTATTTCGAACTATTTGGTAGGTTTTGGGATGTATCCCTAAGTTTCGAACTAGGTTAACAAGTGCATGCTTGGAATCAACCGTAGTTCTCAAACCAAACGTTATACTAGTAATAGCACTCTTATTAATAGAGAAAATTCGCCCACCACACTCGGGGAAGATGAATCGCCACTCCTTTTCATAGGCCCAGTCTATTGCTTTAACAGAAAGCATTCTCTTGAAAAACTCTTTTGTCGCTTTTGAGGAACTACCAAATCCACTTTCTGCAAATAGGAGGTAACTGTTCCTTGATATAAGAGATTCGTCTAGATACTTAACTTCTTTCAACCATGGCAGGCCATTGCCATATGATTTATTAAACAACTTCGTAGGATCATATCCTATGCAGATGCCAGTATGCTCATCACCATAATGAGACCACATCGTAGTATTTTCAGCAGTTGATGAAAGAGATAAGACACCAGTATCCTTGCATTTGTTCTCAAAAAACTCTTTGAAGCTTTGGGCGTATTCTCTTAGCTCATTGCTTGGAGTTCCATCGGGTAAGAACATTTCATTGCGGATGTTCTCTTTATTGATCGTTAGTCCACCTTCATGTTGCCCAAACCATTTGGGGAATCTAGTGCAGTACTCGATGAAATTATCGGTGTTAGGAACAGTATCAGTTAGCTTGAATTGACCATCAAAAGGATCATTTAACTGTTCAACTCTAGGAAGCCAAACAGTTTGATTCAAAAGGTTGAGAATGGTGTATTTGTCAAAAGCACGATATTTGAACAGTTCAACTGGCAACTTATCCCCCTCCATTGGTGTATCACGACAAATAAGTGGATAACATTAGCAAAAGTATGCCAGTAAGCACATCAGCCCAACAAGAGGTACAGGTTGCAAAACTCATTTCGGGGCAACAGCTTGTTTCCAAACTCCAGATATCTCCCCATTTCCTTCAGGCCAGAGTGAGTACTTTATACTCGGTATGTAATCCCACGCAGGTGAACACCACCCCAAAACTTCTGGCACATTCCCCCCCAACCTCCTAAGATACGCCCTCGTTTTTAAAGTGTGAGATGAAGTTGTGAAACGAGAGCAGTTTGAGTTGTTGGCGCCGGGTGGCGATCTGGACTCGATTAAAGCGGCGATTGCGGCCGGGGCGGATGCGGTTTATTGCGGGCTGGACCGTTTTAACGCGCGAAACCGGGCGGCAAACCTGAGCCTTGAGAACCTCGATGGGGTGCTTGCGCTTGCTCATGAGCACAACTGTAAAATCTTCCTCACGCTTAATGTGATGATCCTGGAAAGCGAAATCCCAGCGGTGATGCGTCTGCTGGCGCAACTGCGTAATACCGCGATTGATGGGGTGATCGTGCAGGATCTGGGGCTGGCGTACCTGCTTAAGCACCACTTCCCTGAGCTGGATGTGCATGCCTCTACCCAGCTTAATACTCATAACGAAGGGCAAATCCTTTTCCTGAGCCTGCTGGGTTCCAGCCGGGTGAACCTCTCCCGTGAGCTGAATATTGATGAGATCCGCCATCTGGCGCAGTTTGGCCATCAGCATAACGTACTGATGGAAGTGTTCGTGCACGGCTCTTACTGCATCGGCTTTTCCGGGCTGTGTTATATCAGCTCGGCGCGTAACGGCGCATCCGGTAACCGTGGACGCTGCAGCCAGCCCTGTCGTGAGCAATATGAAACCACACGTACCGGACACAGCTATCCGCTCAACCTGAAAGACAACTCAGCGTTTGGTAACCTGCAGGAACTGGCGGAAGCCGGGGTTTACTCGCTTAAAGTCGAAGGCCGGATCAAGAAATCTCACTACGTCTATACCGTGGTCGATACCTGGCGCAAACAGATCGACCGCCTGTGTGACGGCGTCGCCCTGTCTGAAGATACCACCGGACTCTACACCGTATTTAACCGCGACTTCTCCAATGCCTTCCTGAAAAGCGAATACGGCAAAAGCATGTACATCGATAATCCCCGTGACCATGCGCCGTACCACTTTGCCAAACTGGAAAACTGCAACAGCGAAGAGGAGTTCAAACGGGTTAAGAAAAACCTGTTTGATACCAAAACCGGCATCATCGAAGAAGTTGCTGAGAAAACAGCTCCATTTGAATCCTTTTTTGAAAACAGCCAGCGCAGCAGCCTGAAAGGTGCGATGGAAACGCCAAAGCTCCCTGCTCTGGAAGCTAACCCGGCGGGCAAGCCTGCGCTTTCTGTGCTGATCTCTTCAGCTTCTGATGTTGCGCTGTGCGAGCTGGATGAGTGCGAAGTGTACTACCAGCTTCCGATGGGTCTTAACGCTGAACTGGGTGCGATGATTGAGCTGTTTACCGCCAATCCAAAGCTGAAACCATGGTTCCCGGCGATTCTTATCGGGGATGACTTTAACGCCGCAAAAGCGTTTCTGGAGCAGGTTCGTCCGCAGCGGTTTATCACCAATAACTCCGGTGTCGGCTACATCGCCAAATCTCTGGGCCTTGAGTGGATCGCAGGCCCGCAGATGAACAGTGCCAACTCATACTCGCTGCTGTGCCTGAAAGAAGAGTACGCGGCATCCGGTGCGTTTCTCTCTGGTGAACTGAATAAAAAGCAGCTGCGCCATGTTAAGCGCCCGGCCGGATTCAGAACGTTTTACAGTGTCTACCACCCGAACACCCTGCTGACCAGCCGCCAGTGTCTGTTCCAGCAGACCGAGGGCTGCCGTAAGATCAAGGTCAACAAGGGCTGTCTGCGCCGCTGTGAGAAGCGTACCTCAATTATCAATCTGAAAGATAACCCGTATGTGGTACAGAAACAGCGCGGCAGCCATAACAGCATCTTCGCTGAGCACAATGTGCTGAACCTGGATATCCTGGCCGATCTGCCGGAGCTGTTGACCGACGTGTTGATCGACCTGCGTGATATCCGGACCGAGACCCGTGTCTCTGCTTCTGAGCAGGAGCTTATCGCCCTGTTCCTGCAAACGATTGAGGATAAAGAGAAAGGCACGCTGATCGGAGAAGCTGTTCAGCCAACACGCAACGCCCAGTACATCAAAGGGGTGTAATTTTTAAATCACAGGCGTACAATCGGTGACCTTTTTCAGACCTGAACAAGGTACACCGTGTACACCGAACAACTCATGATGCTGCTGGCCGTGTTTGAACGGGCCGCGCTGCTGCTGATGGCGCTGTTTTTTCTGACGCTGACCCACCCTTTTCAGCATATCGTTAATAAACGCCACCGCCGCCCTGCAGAAACCGCCGCGATTTCTCTGCTGTTTGTGCTGTTTGCAGTTTTCAGTACCTATACCGGTATCGAAGTGGATGGCTCACTGGTTAACGTGCGCATTATCGCCGTTATCGCCGGTGGTATTCTGTTCGGGCCCTGGATCGGCATTCCTGCCGGGCTTATCGCCGGTGTCCACCGTTACCTTATCGATATCGACGGGCCGACTTCTGTCGCCTGTCTGATCACCAGTATTATTGCCGGTCTGCTGGCGACCTGGATCCACCAGAAGTGTCACCGCCGTCACTATGTACTGCTGGGCATTCTGGCCGGTGCTTTCTGTGAGATGCTGACCATGGTGCTGATTGTGGCGCTCTCTGATGACAAAGCGCACGCCTGGCAGATCGTCTCTCATATCAGCGTGCCGATGATCTCCGGCACCGTCTGTATCGGGCTTATCATTCGTCTGGTTCAGGGGCTGGAAAAAGAGAAAGACCTGGTCGCTGCCGGTCAGGCAAAGCTGGTGCTGGATATCGCCAACCGGACCCTGCCCCACTTTCGCAAAAACAGCCGTGAATCCCTGGCGAAGGTATGCCGGATCATCGGCGAAGAGACTCAGGCTGACGCCGTTGCCATTACCGATACCAAAGATGTACTGGCCTATGTCGGCGCCGGGGAAGAGAAGTATCTCAATGCCAGTCAGATATGCGAAATGGCACAGCAGGCGGTGCGCACCGGACAGCAGATCATCAGCAACAACCTTAACGTCCACGACTTTCATTCGCTGCTGATCATCCCGCTGTGGGAAAACGGCAAAGTCAGCGGCACACTGAAGATCTTCTACCATAAACCACATCAGATCCGTCCGGCGCTGCGAGAAATGGCGATTGGTCTTTCTCAGCTTATCTCCACCCAGATGGAAGTAGGCCGGGTCGAACAGCTTAAAACCATGGCCAGTAAAGCCGAGTTCAGCGCGCTGCAGAGCCGGATCAATCCGCATTTTCTTTTTAACGCCCTGAACGCCATCTCCACCCTGGTGCGTATCCAGCCGGACAAAGCCCGCCAGCTTATCGCCAAACTGGCCGATATCCTGCGTTATAACCTGGAACGTACCGAGGAGCTGATCGATATCCATGTCGCGCTGCAGCAGGTCAGAGATTACGTCGCTATCGAGCAGGCGCGCTTCGGCAATAAACTCAGCGTAGTGTTTGATATTGACCCGGTTGAGTCCACCATCCCCTGTCTGCTGATCCAGCCACTGGTGGAGAATGCGATTCTGCACGGTATCCAACCGTCCCGCTCTCCGGGCGTGGTAAGTATTTCGGTAAAACAGGCCGGTGAGATGGTGAACGTAACCATTGAAGACAGTGGCGTCGGGATCAGCCAACAGGTGATCGATGACCTCCACAGCGGCGCGATGGCTACAGGCCATATCGGCCTGAGCAACGTTCACCAGCGCCTGACTATGCTATATGGAAAGGGCCTGACTATCGAACGCCTTGAGCAGGGAACCCGAATGTCGTTTACTGTCCAGCCAACCCAGTCAGCAAATCAGCAGGAGCAAGCATGCTAAAAGCCCTGATCGTTGAAGATGAATACCTGGCCCGCGAAGAGCTGACCTACCTTATTCAGAGTTTCAGCAACATCGAAATCGTCGCCACCTTTGATGATGGCCTGGAGGCGTTTAAGTACCTGCAGAGTAACCGGGTGGATATCGCGTTTCTGGATATTCAGGTGCCGTCGATTGACGGTATGCTGCTGGCGCGCAACATCAGCCAGTTTGCCCAGAAGCCGCATATCGTGTTTACCACCGCATACAAAGAGTTTGCCGTTGATGCCTTTGAGCTGGAAGCGTTTGACTACCTGCTTAAACCGCTGAGCGAAGAGCGGGTAAAAGGGCTGCTGGCGAAACTCGAAGCCAGTGTTGAGTGTCAGCCACAACCGGCTCCGGCCGCTGTATCAAACAAGCCGAAGACGCTCAACCTGCACTGCGGAAACCGGATCCGGGTTACCCGGGCAGAAGAGGTGATTTACGCCGAAGCGAGCGAGAAAGTGACAAAGGTGTTCACCGGTGAAGGCGAGCTTATCGCCCAGTGCAGCATCAGCGAGCTGATGGATAAATTGCCGCCAGAGCAGTTTTTCAAAACCCACCGCTCTTACCTGGTAAACCTTGAGAAAATTCAGGAGATCACCCCCTGGGTAAACAGCACTTATCTACTGAAACTGAGCGATGCTGAGGCTCAGATCCCGGTCAGCCGCGGGAACATCAAAGCATTCCGTGAGCGGATGGAGCTGTAATTCATTCCGCTATATTGCAGTTCATTCCGCTATTGATACATCTCATTTTATAGTTTCGCCAGCCTGTTGTTATCTCCGCAAAGCCCCGTATTTTGTGGGTCATTAAAGGGCGCAAGCCGCCCGAAAGATTTTAAATCAGTGGAGATAACAAAATGGCCAATCCGGTATCGGGCCGCACCCGCGCCCTTACCATGCTGGGAACAGTGATCACTCAGTTTGCCCTTGGCTCTGTGTATACATGGAGTCTTTTCAACGCCCAGCTTGCCGACAAACTTTCTGAGCCTGTCAGCCGCGTTGCTTTTTCCTTCGGGATCCTGAGCCTGGCGCTGGCTGTCGCCTCTTCCCTTTCAGGCAAAATGCAGGAGCGTTTTGGCATTCGCAAAGTGACCATTGCTTCCGGCCTGATGATCGGCATCAGCCTGTACCTGACCGGCCATGCCACTAACCTGATTATGCTGTACGTGTTTGCCGGCCTGCTGGTAGGTTTTGCCGACGGTACCGGTTATCTGATGGTGCTTTCCAACTGCGTGAAGTTCTTCCCGGACCGCAAAGGACTGGCATCTGCCTGCGCCATTGGTGCGTACGGCCTGGGCGCGCTGGCGTTTAAATACATTCTGATGTATCTGCTGACTACCACCGGCCTCGAAATCACGTTCGAAACCTGGGGTCTGGTGTGCATGATCATGGTTGTCGTTGGCGGCATGATGATGACCGACGCGCCTAAACAGGAAACCAGCACCGCAGGCGAAAACGCAAGCCGTGACTTCAGCCTGGCAGAAGCGATGAAACACTCTCAGTTCTGGATGCTGGCAGCGATGTTCCTGACAGTATGCATGAGCGGCCTGTACGTGATTGGTGTTGCGAAAGACATCGGCGAAAACTACGTTCACCTTTCCATGACCACAGCAGCAGCCTCTGTTGCAATTATCGCAGTCGGTAACCTGGGCGGACGTCTGGTTCTGGGTGTACTGTCTGACCGTATTGCCCGTGTACGCGTTATCTCGATTGCGCTGCTGACCTGTCTGGCTGGTGTTGCTGCCCTGCTTTTTGCGCCAGCGACGGCAATGAGCTTCTATTTCGCAGTAGCGTGTATCGCGTTTTGTTTCGGCGGAACCATTACCGTTTACCCTTCTCTGGTGAGTGATTTCTTCGGCCTGAACAACCTGACCAAGAACTACGGCTTTATCTACCTGAACTTCGGCATTGGCAGCTTTATCGGCTCTGTGGTGGCCTCACTGTTCGGCGGATTTGCCGCAACCTTCTACCTGATGCTGGGTTTGCTGGTAATTTCACTGGCTATCTCGCTGACCATCAAAGCACCGGGCAGCAAACAGGATAATTTTACTGCTGAGCCACTGGCAGCCAACTGATCCGGTTGGGAACAGAGGCACTCTATTAAATAGTGATGATGTAAGACCAAAGGCCTGGAGGGGAACACCAGGCCTTTTTTTGTATCTGCTGTTATTCAGCTAAGTCGTGATTAGTCAGCGTCGTTGGAGTCCAGTTGAGGATAACCAGTGAACCATTTGCAGCAATCCCGTCACCATAATACCAGGATGGTACGCCCTGAATGATATTTGTCGCTGCCCTTAACCACTCTCCGTGGCCAATAATGACGACATTTGTACTGTCATCCAGTGAACTTAAATCCGAAAGGAAAGAGACGATTCGCCGCTCAAAACTGCTTTCTGACTCAATATCAAAATCACCACCTAGCTTCTGCAGGTAGCGCTGATGATACCTTTGCCATACAGGCTTCAGGAACTCGTCTTCATCGATAACTTCTCCCTGCAGCGCTCCGTAATTCCGTTCCCGCAGCCTGTTGTCCTGCACCACTTCTTCCCCACTCTTTTGGGCGATGATGCTGGCGCTGTGTACCGCCCGGCCCAGGTCACTGCTGAAGATAACCAGCTTGTCTGACTGAGGAAGCTCTGTCTGTTCCAGCAGGGAAACTGCCTCAGGAGTCAGCGGACTGTCCAGCCAGCCGTGAAGCCGGTACTCTGCATTCCACTCTGTCTGACCATGGCGAATTAAGTAAAGCCTCACTGAGCCTCTGCCACCCGCTGATTGCGGCTGTATGCCAGCTCTGCCAATGCGTGCTCCAACTTCTCCCACTGGTTCTTATCTGCAGGTAATCCAAAACGCAGCGCGTTTTTTTCATCACACAGCCGTGTCAGCACCTGGTGCTGACAAAGCACCTCATGACAATACGGGGCGTTCTCAAGGTACACCGTTGTAAACAGAGCAGTTCCGGCCCTCTCTGCGCCAAGGTACTTATCAAGCAACTGGTTCAGCTGCGATGACGCCGATGTTATCTTTTTCTTTGCCTGCTGCTGCCAGAGGCGATCTGCCAGTGCTTTTTTCAGCACCCAGCGCGCCGGGCCTGCGACGGTCCAGGGCCCCAACGATTCCTGCAACCGCGTTTTGATCGGCGGCTCTGCAAATACAAAACCGACTCTGGCACCGGCAAGCCCAAAAAACTTCCCCACGGAACGGAGCACAATCAGCCCCGCGCCATCGTCAGAACGCTCTCCGGAGCCGTCCTCCCCTGTGGTACTGAGCACAGAGATCTCCGGCGTGCAGTCAGCAAAAGCTTCATCAACGATGAGATAACCACACTTTGCTGCCATAACACGCCTGATGTTTAACAGCTCGTCAGTCCTGGTGTATCTGCCACTGGGGTTGTTTGGATTAATTACCAGCACCACGTCGCCTGTTTCAATCTGCTGCGGTGAGGGAAAACCATCATAGAAGTCCAGTTGCCACTGCTGTCCACCTGACCGGAACTCTGCCCAGGCATGCTGGTGCTCTTTATAGCCCACACGGGGCAAAACTACCGTTCCACAGCGTCCACACTCAGAGGTGATCACACCCGGCAGCGCCATAATCGCCGCCTGAGAGCCAGCCACTGCCAGGGGTTCTGAACCCGCGCCATAATACGCCTGTGCCGCCAGCTCCAGTCCGTCACCGGTTTCGGGTAACCTGTTCCACACCGATACAGGAATACTGTCTGCCGGATACGAAAACGGACTGACTCCGGTAGAGAGGTCAACCCACCCTTCAGGCTCACCGCCATACTCACGGGCGATCTCTATCAGGTTCCCGCCATGTCTAACCGCCATTAACTCACTCTCTCCATTGAGCCCTCTCTGAAACGCATCATACAGCCCCCAAAACACAAATCAGCCAAAGGTAACTCAGCCAAAAGCTGCCCCGTGAAACCAGCCGATTAGCCGGAGGAATGGCGCGCCAGTCTGCGACTTCTCCGCACCCCATAGGCTTTTTGTCATGAAGCACACCGTGGTAATACGTTGGCCCGCCGATGATCACTCCCAACGCGCCGGCACCAGTGGTCATAACCACGCCACCATTTGGGCTGCTGCACTCTTTCGCCTGCTTTCGCCAGCACTTGATCGCCGTATTAAAATTCCCCTGAAAGGCGTAGGTTAACGCCGTAATGCGGGCCGGGACCCAGCCAAGAACATCATCCGTTCTTGCAGTAAACCAGCCAAAGTGCAGGTAATGTTCATTCTTATAACCCCACATCGCATCAAGCGTATTAGCGAGGCGAAACAACACAGCGCCAGAAGCGCCTAAAACAACAAACCAGAACAGGGGGGCAAAAACGGCGTCATTGCCGTTTTCCAGCACAGATTCAATCGCAGAGGATGCGATCTCCCTTTCACTCATTTTGTCTGTATCGCGGCTGACAATCATGGATACGGCGTAGCGGGCCTGTTCAATATCGCCAGACTGAAGCGGGGTATAAATCGCTTTAGCGTGATCGGTCAGGCTTTTTCCACCGATAGTCAGGTACAGCACAACAGCGTTCAGTATGAACCATAGTGGCAGCGACAGCGCTTTCACTGCCTCTGATAAAAGAAAAGTCACGACAACAAGGGGAACCACCGCGATAAGCCAGGCCAGAACTCCCTTCTGCTTATCACTCAAAGCCGTCAGCCTACGGCATCGCTCTTCAAGCGCGTTCGCCAAACAGCCAAACCCTACAAGAGGATGAAATCTTTGGGGTTCTCCCAGCAGTTTATCCATCCACAGGGCGAGGATCAGGATAAGGGCACTGGTCAGCATTGAATCACTGCTCAACTCAGGTATTTCAGGCAACATAAGAAAAGCCGGCAGAAGGAACAGATACCGTTAGTACCTTATTAACAGCAGGCATGAACACCCCTTATTCGGTTGAGATGACGCAATACCACGCCATAAAACTGACAGGAACAAATCCGGGGGGTAATCATGCTGAAAAACCTCTGAGTGCTCCCGCCCAGATAATACGTTGTGTTAGCTGGCAGGATCTGACTCACGGCTTTGCTCCGGGAGAGCATCTTCATACTCAGAAAATGAGAGTAAAGAACACCGTTTACAGTTGCGGGTACAGTCCAGGATTTTCACCTGATTCACTTATACCAGATAACGCTCCGGAGTCTCTCACACTGACCAGTTCCCGGTCAACGCCACAGAAAGAGACGAAACAGGAGCACTTCTCCGGAGCCAGATACCGCACATACGAAAAAGCCCGCTCAGTTGAGCGGGCTTTTTACAGAATCTGGAGCGTGCAGCGGGAATCGAACCCGCATCATCAGCTTGGAAGGCTGAGGTAATAGCCATTATACGATGCACGCTTTGTATCGGCTACGGGATTCATAATGCCACAGAGCGATGAAATTGGAAGCCCTGAAATCACTTTTTTCTCTATAACTCAACTGTTTGCTCATTTTAAGAGCAATCCGGGTACTATTCGGTCACGATTCATCCTGTTACATCTTTTGACTGACGGACTGATTCTTCCCCTGACTTTTTGCCCGATACATCAACTGATCTGCATCGCTCAACTCAGGGACCCGGTTTATATACTCATACCAGGCAACACCGGTACTGACGGTAACCGGATATCCCTCAGGCAGTGCGGAGACCGATATCCTTTCCAGCTTTTGGCAAATCTCACTGCCCAGCCTTTCAACGACAGAGAACTCTTCTCCCCTCAATACAGCGGCAAATTCCTCCCCCCCTACGCGGGCAAACAGGCTCCCCTCAGGCAGTGATCCGGAGATAACTTCTGCCACAGCTTTTATCACCTCGTCGCCTACCGCATGACCAAAGCTGTCGTTTATTTTTTTGAAGTCATCAATATCAAACACCATCACGGTGATCTGCCTGCTGGCCGGTTTAAACTGATCCAGCTCATCAACAAAGTAACGCCGGTTATGAATCCCCGTGAGCGGATCCGTCGTTGCAAGCAGCGCAAGGTTCTCGTTCGCCACCTCAAGTTCACTGGTGCGGATTTTAACCAAGCGGTGCAGGCTGAGAATATAAATAATCACCACCAACGACAGTCCGGCCACCGTCAATGGCAGCAGCCATTGAGGATAGACCTTTTCAATGTGCATCCAGCGTTGCATTACCCGATCTTTATCCGCATCAGACAATTTGGCAAATCCCTCGTTTAAGCGGGTTTGCATGACTTTGTTCCCCTCTGCGACGGCAGGATGAATGGCATGCGTATACAGGTGCTTAACCGGCACAAAATGGGTAGGATCGTACGACACATACAGATAGAAGTTGGCCACCTGAAGATCAGCGATGAAGGCGTTGACCTCTCCTCTTATCGCTGCGTCCATTAACTGGCGGTTGTTATCGAACGCCACCAGCGTGAGCGTCGGGAGTTTCTGTTCTGCAAAATGCTGTTCAAACCCGCCGGCTACAACGCCGACCTTTCCTTTACCGGAGGCAATATAATCACCCACCCGGGTCCCGATTAGATCCTGGCTGAAAAACAAATGCGCCTCGATATCAAAAAACGGTTCGGAGTAATCCAGAAAAGCCTCCCTCGGTTCTGACCAAAGCAGCCCGGCATGAGCATCCGCCTCACCGTGTTTTACCAGTTCCAGAGACTCATTCCAGTCAGTAAGGCGAAACTCTACAGATACACCGTTTCGCCGCCCATATTCACGCCACAACTCAATTAAAATCCCCTGTGGTTCTCCCTTTTCATCAAGATATGAGAAAGGTTTCCAGGCTTTTGAATTGGCAACCACCAGCTTTTCCTCCGCCTGTAGCAGCGAAGAAAATAAACCGCTTACGCAAAGCAAAATAAAAATGATGAAATTTCGGGCCATACGCTGCTGTTCCAGTCTCAAAAAACAAAAAAACTTCCCCCTTCACTCCACTTCGGATCCGGGCCAGATGGGGAAATGATCCATTACTGCATGCTTATTTGTATAAGTTTAGAGGGATTTACACATCCCGGCTGAGAAAACAGTAACCGGGAACACACGTGCCTGAGGTATCTGGAGAAATAGAAGTAAATTCATTACAATAGCCATCCAATACAGAGCCAACAGGTAAGCAAAACATGAAACCCGGAGCCACCGGACTCACCCGGATTCTTCACGCCACCCGCTATTCCATCCAGGGGCTGAAAGCCGCGTGGAAGAATGAAGCAGCCATCCGCCAGGAGATCGCTATGATCGCCGTGCTGGTACCGGTCACTTTCTTTCTGCCGGTCACTAAACTTGAACGGCTGGCACTGATCGCAAGTCTGTTACTGATCCTGATCGTTGAACTAATCAACTCCGCCATTGAAGCGGTAGTAGACCGCATTGGCCCGGAACGCCATGAACTCAGCGGCCGCGCCAAGGACATTGGCTCCGCCACAGTTTTTGTCGCCCTGATTCTGGCCGGTATCACCTGGGTGACCATCGTACTTCTCTGATGTTCTTCTTTCTGAAAAGCAAAAGCTGTGGCTTCTGCTTTTCATCCCTCCCGCTGGCACAAAACCAGAGCGTCCACGTTGACAAATCCGAAATCCCGCGCACAATTTCAGTAATCGTTCCGGCCTCTCCTGGCACGGAAGCGTCTGAATAAAAACAACAAAGGACCATCTATGAACAAGCTGGCACTGGCGGCGCTGTTAACTGCAACTTCCTCTTTTGCACTCGCTGCTGACCCGATTTCTGTCACTTATCTGCCACCAGAAAACGCAGAGCAAACTGACATCCGCGACTTTATCAAACAAAGCGGCGTTAACGAGACTGTGCTCCAGCTCGGTGAAGAGCTGTTCCCGTTCACTACTCCGCTGACTATTGAATACGGCTCGGATGACGGCCCGCTGTTTAATCCGGAAAGCAATACCATCCAGATGCCATACTCCTTTATGGCAGAGGCCAACTACTACTTCACCAAGAATAAATACGATGAGAAGTATGGCAAGCCCGCCAAAGAAGGTGTGCTGGATACCGTTCTGCACACACTGTTCCACGAAATAGGCCACGCTTATATCGTTGATAAGCAGATCCCTATCCTCGGTAAAGAAGAAGACGCAGTAGATAATCTTGCGGCAATCGTGATGATTGATTACCTGGAAAACGGGGCAGACAGCGCCATCAGCGCGGCCGATATGTTCGCCTTTGAAAGCGAGGAAATGCCAAAAGAGATCCACATGGCTGAGTATATTGATGAACACAGTTTCAATATGCAGCGCTACTTCCAGACCCTGTGCCTGGTATACGGCAGTGACCCGGAAAAATACGCCGGTCTGCTCGATGAAGTGGGTAAAGAAAACCTGAGCGATCGTCAGGAGTTTTGTGCCTACAATTACCAGAAAATCAGCGATGACTGGCATACATTCCTTGGCAACGCCCGTAAAAAGTAACGCGCGTAATAAGCAGCCCCGTTCCTGACCAGAACTGCATAACAAGCCTCTGCTCTTCAGAGGCTTTGTTATATTAAGCTTCTGAGAAACTGACCTTACTGGGGCCTGTCTTCAGGATTAGCCGCATACCAGGCGTCTAACAGTTCTTTTCCGTAGAACACTTCTGTTTGCAGGTGCAGCAGAAGCATAACTCCCAACAGAAATGCGCAAATCACATTGAACCAACGGGTCGCTTTACTGCGCACTTTTACATCATAAATAGCCATTTGCAGGCCGACCAGAACAAACGGGTAGACCAGCAGCACCACCAGCAGTACGCCGAGATAATTCGAAATCGCCATTTGAGTATCCACGGACTTTTACTCCTATTTACCGGATGAATGAGACTATTGTATAGCCTGGTTCAAATCCAATTCTGACCAAAAGTGCTATCGTTATAAGACGTTATCTCAGTTGGCTTTGATTATGTCCCCAATCTTTCTTTACTCTGCAGAGCAGATCCGTAATGGTGAGCGCGAAGCCGCGAAACTCGCCGGAATCGAAATGTATCAACTGATGCTGCGTGCCGGGCACGCGGTGTTTGATGCCATCGCCCGCCACTACCCCAATACCCGCCACCTGGGTGTGATTTGCGGAGGCGGCAATAATGGCGGTGATGGCTATGTGGTCGCCACTCTTGCGCTGAAAGCGGGTATTCAGGTGTCACTCTGGCATGTTGGAGATCCGTCCAAAACCAGCGGGGATGCCAAAACCGCTCAGCAGGCCTGGCTTGAAGCCGGGGGGGAAATCAATCCGCTGCCGGACTCCATGCCACTGGATGTGGATTTGTTGGTTGATGCTCTGCTCGGCACGGGTCTGAGCGGAAACGTAAGGGAAGATGCCCGCCACGCCATCGATATGGTTAACCACTACCCTGCTCCGGTCGTTGCCATCGATGCCCCTTCCGGCCTGTGCGCCGATACGGGCCGGGTGCTGGGTAAATCAGTCAAAGCGACCCTGACTATAACCTTTATTGGCCACAAGCGAGGACTGCATACCGGCAAAGCCCGCCACTATCGTGGTGTGCTGCAGCTGGCTGACCTGGGCGTAGGAATGGAGTTCGGGGGTATTGCCCACTCAACCGTTCAGCTGCTTGACCAAAGCAGCCTGCCCTACCCCATAATCCGGCGTAAAGCGACTGCTCATAAAGGCGATAACGGCCGGGTACTGATGCTCGGTGGCGGTTACGGTATGCCTGGTGCCATCCGCCTGGCCAGTGAAGCCTGCGCCCGCTGCGGAGCGGGGATGACAAAAGTGGTCACTCACCATGAACATGTGGAATCCATTGTCGTTGCGAGGCCGGAGGTCATGGTCTCCGGATGGCAAAACGAGGGCATTGACCCGCAGCCCCTGTTTGCCTGGGCCGATTGCCTTGTAATTGGACCAGGCCTTGGCCAGGAAGTGGATGCCCAGGACTGGTTTGATGACTTTATCTCTCAGAACCTGCCAAAAGTCGTCGATGCTGACGGCCTGAACCTGCTTGCCAAACATCCTTTTGAAGATGGCGGACGTATCCTGACCCCACACCCGGGTGAAGCTTCCCGCCTGCTCGGCTGCACGGTGGCTGAAATCGAAAGTGATCGCTACAAAGCAGCTGAACAGCTGCAAAAAAAATATGGAGGAGTAGTGGTTCTCAAAGGGGCCGGTACCCTTATCTGCGATGGTGAGCGTACATGGGTTTGCAGCGCCGGAAACCAGGGAATGGCCAGCGCGGGAATGGGCGATGTACTGAGTGGCGTGCTTGGCGCGATGCTGGCACAGGGATTACCACTGAGTACCGCGGCCTGCTGTGGTGTCTGGCTGCACAGCGCGGCAGCTGACCGTTGCGCGGCAGAAGACGGAGAAATTGGCCTGCTGGCAAGCGATCTGTTCCCTCACCTCCGATATCTGCTGAACCACTAGATCAAAAAAGCCCTGGCCAACGGGCGGCCAGGGCGCGGACGCACGGCAATGTTACACCGTAAACCTTGCTACCAGCTGTGCCAGTTTTTGTGCTCTTCCGTTCAGTGACTGGCCACCCAGTCGGTTTTCATTCGCCAGTTCAGCAGAGCTGGCACTCTGGTCAGAAATAATCACGATACGCTGGGAAATCTCCTGTCCGACCGTACTTTGCTCTTCTGTAGCGGTCGCAATCAGCGAGTTCATATCCATGATGTTGTGAATATGTTCCTGTACCTGTTCCAGGGCAATACTTGCAGCCTTGGCTTCATCCACAGTGGACTGGCTGCGGCTTTCACTGGCACTCATGGCGTTAACCGCGGCGTCAGACGCATTCTTCAGCTGCTCGATCATGGTATGGATCTCACCGGTGCTGTCCTGGGTACGGCTGGCCAGTTTACGGACTTCATCCGCTACCACTGCAAATCCACGACCCTGTTCACCGGCGCGGGCTGCCTCAATCGCGGCATTCAGTGCCAGCAGGTTGGTCTGCTCTGCGATATCCTGAATGACTTCAAGTGAAGTCGAGATGTTCTGTACATCGCCTTCCAGCTTCGAGATCACTTCATTGGCCTGTGAAATATCACCGGCCAGTGCCACGACTGAATCAGCCGCTGCTACTACGATGGTATTGGCATGCTTGGTATTGTCATCGGCATCTTTGGCAGATTGCGCGGCCTGGGCTGCGTTGTTGGAAATGTCATTCGCTGTGGTTGTCATTTCTGTCATCGCGGTAGCAACCTGCTCAGTTTCACTGCGCTGTCCGGCGGCAATATCATCCACCTGAGTTGCGCGGGAGTTCATCTGATCAGTTTCCATCAAGACCTGCTCGCTCACTTCCGATACACTCTTGATGATAGATTGCAGGCTTCCGACAAAGGTATTGAAGTTTCCGCTCAGGCGGGCAAACTCAGGAATTTTGAACTCAGGCATACGTGCGGTCAGATCCGCATCACCACTGGCGAAGCTCTCAATAGATTTATCAAACATACCCAGCGGAGTCAGAATACTGCGGCTGACGAACATCGCCATCACTGCCACGATAACAACGATCAGCACTTCAAACATCGCCATGTTAACCATGGCCGACGCAACTTGGGCGTCACTCGTGGCTTCCATATCTGCAATAACTGCGTCCACATCATCGGTATAAAAACCGGTCCCTACCATCAAATCCCACTGAG
Organism: Vibrio sp. 9-16B-A1; assembly: GCF_056726165.1. Taxonomy (NCBI): domain Bacteria; kingdom Pseudomonadati; phylum Pseudomonadota; class Gammaproteobacteria; order Vibrionales; family Vibrionaceae; genus Vibrio; species Vibrio sp. 9-16B-A1. The sequence continues at coordinate 362,025 of NZ_JBSDZD010000003.1, read as the reverse complement.
GGAAGAAAACTGAAAAACTCAGCTTAGGCAAAGGCTCAGTCTGACCGGGTTTAGGGAAGTAGTAGGTAGTGAAGTCCCCGGTTCTGGCGTTTCGCAGCAAATCCTGAATCAGGTAATTGCCGTGACTATCCTGCAAATTCCAGTAACTGTTACCCACACCAGCACCACTCTGTCCCTGTACTACGCGGATACCTTTTGAGTCATAGGCAAACAGATAACCACTGCTGCCAAACTTAATGCTTTTCAGCACAGCAACTGCTTCTTCACGGGTTCCATTAGCATCAATTACAGGTTTTAGAGAGGTCTCTGCGATCTGAAGATAGGATTTCAACTCCGCTTTCTTCATTTGCATCATTCTTTCGTGGGTGAGCTCCATCTGCTGATGATTAAGCTCGTGCGTTTCGTAATCAGTCAGAAGCATCATACAAACAGCGACGATGATAAGGGGTAAAATAGCCAGCACATAAAGGCGGCTACGGATTGACATGTTCATGGCTTGGCGTCCTCACAATATATCGGTCACCAGCCAGCCTGACATTGCATGTGTGGTGAGTAATGGTTATACCCACACAGTTTTTAACCTTTTGTTTACAAGTATTGTGCAACTGACAGTAATGTCAAAAAACACTATGCTAAAAAAACCGCATATTGATCAAGATCAACTTTAATCTTCTCGCCCCTACTCCTTCTCAGGTAGTAAATTGAATCAAGACCACCAAACAGATGCTCAGAAAACAGCTGGTCCAGCCTGCCGGGGCTCAACTAATACTTGTGCTGACTGGTATTAGTTGAGCCCCGGATGAACTTTGTCTAAAATGCGCATCTCATTATCTAATTCAGGTTTACAAACATGAGTGACAACAGCTCTAAACCAGCTCTGCCGGATCATCTGGCAGGCAACCCTCGCAGCCCATTCTACAATGCTGAGTGTTTTGAACACCACATTGGTATCCGCCTGAACGGCAAAGAGCGTACTGATGTTGAAGAGTACTGCATCAGCGAAGGCTGGGTGAAAATTGCTTCTCCTAAAGCTAAAGACCGCTGGGGTCAGCCAATGCTGATCAAACTGAAAGGCGAAGTGGAAGCGTTCTACAAATAAACGCTGGCAGACACGCACATGATTTAAAAAAGGCGAACCATCTGGTTCGCCTTTTTAGTTTGCTTCTGTCACTAGACTTTAAAACGGCCTACCAGACCGGACAGTTCATTTGCTTTACCATTCAGATTCTGGCTGCCTGAGCGGTTTTCATTGGCGAGCTCAGCCGAGCTGGCGCTCTGATCAGAAATCACCACGATACGCTGAGAGATCTCCTGACCAACAAGGCTCTGCTCTTCGGTCGCTGTTGCAATCAGGGTGTTCATATCCATGATAGTCTGGATGGATTCCTGAACCTGCTCCAGCGCTGCGCTTGCCGCATTGGCCTCTTCAACGGTACTGACACTGCGCTCCTGACTGGCATTCATTGCATTTACCGCAGCATCCGACGCAGCTTTAAGCTGCTGGATCATGGCATGAATTTCACCGGTACTCTCCTGAGTACGGCTTGCCAGTTTTCGCACTTCATCCGCTACTACAGCAAAGCCCCTGCCCTGCTCACCTGCACGGGCGGCTTCGATTGCTGCGTTCAGTGCCAGCAGGTTGGTTTGTTCTGCGATATCCTGGATAACTCCCAGAGACGTCGAAATGTTCTGTACATCACCTTCCAGATCCCCAATCACCGTATTGGCTTCGGCAATTTCCTGCGCCAGTGCTTCTACAGAAGTCGCAGCAGAGACCACAATAGAGTTAGCATGCTGGGCATTATCATCCGCACTCTTGGCTGACGCTGCCGCCTGACTTGCACTGTTGGAAATATCATTCGCTGTGGTAGTCATCTCCGTCATCGCAGTTGCCACCTGCTCGGTCTCTTCACGCTGGCCCATCGCAAGCTGGTCAACCTGGGAAGCACGCTGAGCCATACTGTCGGTTTCATTCACAACATCATGGCTGACATCCGTAACGTTAATAATCAGCTTCTGCAGGGTGTCCACAAACGCATTGAAATTATCACTCAAGGCACCAAACTCCGGCACTTTGAACTTCTCCATGCGCGCGGTCAGATCAGCATCACCACTGGCAAAAGAGCGAATTGATTCATCAAATTTCTCCAGTGGATTCAGAATACTGCGGTTCACCGCTATCGCCATACCAAGAACAATGGCCACAATGATCAGGGCGATGATGGCGGTACTTACCATCGCCTGTCTCACATTCTCGTTAGCGCGTTCTTTCATCGCATCAATCGCTGCGTCCACATCATCGGTATAGAAACCGGTACCTATCATCAAATCCCATTGGGGGAAGTAAGCAGACAAACTCAGCTTAGGCAGCGGCGCTGACTCTCCTGGTTTTGGAAAGTAGTAAGTAGAGAAGCTGTCAGACTTGGCGTTGTTGATCAGGTCCTGAATAAAGTAGTTTCCTTCAGCATCTTTCAGGTTCCAGTGGTTAGCCCCGATCTCTTTGTTCATGTCACCCAGCAACAAACGGGTACCTCTCTGATCATACCCAAAAAAGTAACCATTTTTACCAAACTTAATCTCACGCAATACTTCGAGCGCTTCTTCGCGGGTTGCATTGCGTTTTTCCAGTGGAATCAACGCAGTCTTAGCTATGCCGAGGTAGGAGCGAAGTTCCGCCTGCTTCATCTCCATCATCTTGGCGTGCGTCTCACCCATTTGCTCGTTAGAAAGGTCATGGGTTTTGGAATTGGTGAGCAACATCAGGCTCAGAGCAATAATCACCAGAGGCGCAATCGACAAGATATATAAACGGCTTTTTATTGTCAGACTCATAGGACATCCTTCTTATGAACAGCCTTTATTACAAAAAAACAGGTAGCCAGCCGTGTTGATAAATCACGTAACTCTCCGGTCACTTAACTGCATTTATATGCAACTAATTCATCGAACGGCTATTAACCATATTATAAGTGTTGACGAATACTGCCGTTTGTCAATGAATCAAAATTCACGCTATCACGTAATTTGTCGTTATAACAAACAGATACCAATAACACGTTTAAAAAGTGTTACGCAGGCAGTTCAGTGCTCACTTCCTGGCCATTTTAACCTCCAGACCTCACAAAATGATGCAGAATAAGCGCAAACGTTTTTCATGTTTTATCGGGTTGTTTTTATTGAATTTTAATTTTATTTAATAAACACGCCGCTATTTTATTAACCAACTTCCTGACATTGCCCTAACATTACTCATCTTACCTCTTAGTACCCTCCCCGCCTTGTCTTTCATGTTTGCTCGCGAATGGAATTGCGCGTTTCGTCTGTTAATAAGAATATTTATTCACATTAACGACAAGGAGTTGGCCGGAGCGCCGAAGTAAATCCAGAAAAGAGGTTATATGATTGAAACCATATCAATTGGAGCGCTGGAATCGTTCCTGATCGCCATCAGTGTGCTTTTTATCGGCCATATCGTTAACGGACAAATCCCGGCCCTGAAGAAGTACAATATTCCTGAACCTATCGTTGGTGGCCTGATCGTCGCGTTGATCATCACTGGTCTTCACTTTAATAACATCGACTTAGAATTTTCCCTGCCCCTGCAGCACACCTTTATGTTGATGTTCTTCAGTACCGTTGGCCTGGCGGCTAACTACAAGCAACTGCTGAAAGGCGGAGCCAAAGTATTCTGGTTCCTGGCCATCGCATCGGTATACATCATCATTCAGAATGGTGTTGGTGTCTCTCTGGCTACCTCTATGGGCCTTGACCCACTGATGGGTCTCATCGCAGGTTCAATTACCCTGTCCGGCGGACACGGTACCGGTGCAGCCTGGTCTCAGACGTTTGCTGAAAACTATGGCATGAGCAACACCCTGGAAATCGCCATGGCGTCGGCGACCTTTGGTCTTATCATCGGTGGTATCATCGGCAGCCCGGTCGCCCAGAGGCTAATCACCAAAAACAACATTGAGTCCGAGTACGGTACCGATGCTCACGCGCACGAGCGCTTTCCTGAGCTGGTGACCTATAACGAACTGGAAGAGGACAAAGTTACCGCCAGAATCGTTATCGAGACTCTGTTTGTACTGCTGATCTGTGTAACCGGTGCCAAATACCTGGAGCAGGCCATAGCATCACTGGAAATCAGCTGGCTGCGCATCCCTGATTTCGTATACGCGCTGTTTATCGGTGTGTTCATCACCAACGTGATGGAAGTAACCAAAGTCCGTCAGCTTCACGCAGAGACGGTGGACGTGCTGGGTACGGTTTCCCTGTCGCTGTTCCTTTCTATGGCCCTGATGAGCCTGAAACTGTGGAACATCTTTGATCTCGCTATCCCGTTCCTGGTGATCCTGGGCGTTCAGTCGCTGGTTCTGGGCCTGTTCAGCTACTTCGTAACCTTTAAAGCGATGGGCGGCAACTACGACGCTGCAGTTATTGCTGGCGGCCACTGTGGATTCGGTCTGGGCGCTACCCCAACGGCTGTCATGAACATGGGCTCACTGGTCACCCGCTTCGGCCCGTCACCACAGGCATTTATGGTGGTACCGATTGTGGGCGCTTTCTTTATTGATATTGTGAACCTGATTATCCTTCAGGCATATATTTCGGTGATTGGATAAGCGGTACGTGGTACGTGGTACGTGGTACGTGGTACGTGGTACGTGGTACGAAATGATAATAGACGGGGGCCTTTTGGCTCCCGTTTTTTTTGTGCTTATTTTAAGTTTCTGAAGCGCTTTGTGAGATCCCGGATAGCTCTGGTTTAACTATGTGCCTTACATGAGTTCAGGTGAGCAGAACTTCCGGGATGACACGGGTAAGTAAACCATTGTTATTCAAACACTTCGTCATCCCGGGCGCGTTCCACTGAACTTACCATACCCCCACAGCCAGGCGCGACCCGGGACCTCGTGAAGCGATCCGTTAAGATAAGCAAAACAACCCACCCAAAGCATCACTACCAAACCATCACAACCCTCAGAACTAACATATTACCATTCACTCACCACGCCCACCGGGTCATCCTGAACGCGCTCCCGTTAACCCGCCCCGTGCAGAGGAGGTTGGGCGCGATTCAGGATCTGGTTTCAGCAAGGGTTAGACTCATTTCGCGTTAGCGACACCCGAGAACTGCAGGCAGCTTTTGAACTTACGACACTCTGTGAGCAGATCCTGAAATGAATTCAGGATGACATAGTGCAGGTGGCAAGGTGAAAAGAAAACCAGATGTTAGGCACCAGCGGATAGCACAGTAGGCGCGGAACCAGGCTTGACGCGGGTATACAGTTCGCTTCGTGAGATCCCGGATAGTTCTGTTTTGATATCGCGCCTTACATGAGTTCGGGTGAGCAGAACTTCCGGGATGACAGGGTCATATAAGTCATTGTTAATTTGATATTTCGTCATCCCGGGCGCGCTCCACTGAACCTACCATCCCCCCACAGGCAGGCGCGACCCGGGACCTCGTGAAGTGTTTAGTTAAGCCAGACAAACCACCCCACCCAAAACGCCACTACCAAACCATCACAGCCCTATGAATGCACAGAGTATCATTCACTCACCACGCCCACCGTGTCATCCTGAGCGCGCTCCCGTTAACCTGCCACACGCGAAGAAGGTTAAGCGCGATTCAGGATCTGGTTTCAGCAAAAGTTAGACTCATTTCGCGGTAGCGACTCCCGAGAGCTGCGGGCAGCTTTTTGATTTACGACACTTTGTGAGCAGATCCTGAACTGAATTCAGGATGACACAGTGTAGGTTGTTAGGTGAAAAGAAGACCGGTTGTTGTGTGCCAGCGGATAGCTCCGTAACTGCCGTACAGAGCCAAAGGCAGGCATACAGATCGCTCCGTGAGATCCCGGATAGATCTGGTTTGGCAGCGTGGCCTACATAACTTCAGCGGGCAGAATTTCCGGGATGGCAAGGGTAAGTAAACCATTGTTATTCAAACACTTCGTCATCCCGGGCGCACTCCACTGAACTTACCCTCCCCCCACAGCCAGGCGCGACCCGGGACCTCGTGAAGCGATCAGTTAAGCCAGATAAACCATCCCACCCAAAACGCCACTACCAAACCATCACAGCCCTATGAATGCACAGAGTATCATTCACTCACCACGCCCACCGTGTCATCCTGGGCGCGCTCCCGTTAACCCGCCACACGCGAAGAAGGTTAAGCGCGATTCAGGATCTGGTTTCAGCAGGGGCGATACTTTCCTCGCGGTGGCGACTCCGGATAGCTGCAGGCAGCTTTTGAGTTTACGACACTCTGTGAGCAGATCCTGAAATGAATTCAGGATGACACGGTGCGAGTGGTTAGGTGAAAAGAAAACAAAAGCGTTGTGCACCTGTGGATAGCTCAGTAACTCCCGTACTTAGCTTTAGGCAGGAATACAGATCGCTCCACGAGATCCCGGATAATTCTGAACTGGCTGTGTGCCTTACCGCAGCAACAGTGGGCAGAATTTCCGGGATGACAAATAACTTAACCAATTGCTTATTAATGAGTCACCCAATAAGCCATCTGATTAACACGCAAAAAAACGGGCCCTTTCGGACCCGTTTGCGGCTTTGAGAGAAGCCGGAGACATTAGTAACAGTATAGTCACTACTTATATTTTGACCTCAACGCGGCGGTTTTTCTCCCTGCCCTGTGAAGTTGCGTTGTCCGCAATTGGAGCCATTTCACCTTTTGAGGTGGCTTTCAGGCTCTGTGGGTTGATACCTTTGCTAATCAGATACTGCTCTACTTCCTTACTGCGGCGCAGGCCAAGAGCCATGTTATAAGTTTCGCTTCCTTTTGCATCCGTGTGACCTTCAAGGGTGATCAGGTTCGGGCTGTTCTTCAGCTCAAGCGCGATATGGTCAAGAATACGCACCGAAGTTTCACTCAGCTCAGAACGGTCAAAGCGGAAGAACACGCGTGCCAGGATTGGCTCGCCCTTTTCCGTCACTTCAGATTTAGTGGTCGTCACTTTCAGTACACTCTTATGCTGAAGGTAAGCCAGGCAATCGTCTGAAATCTGGTTTTCCCCAACCAGCAGCTGTGCAAAACGGCTTACATCAATGTCCGGGTTTTCTTCACCAGAGACCATACGGCCATTGCGGTGATGGGCAATGATCACAGGCGTTTCCATGGTTACGGTCAGTTCCTGATTGAACGCAGTGGTTTCACACATCTGTTGCAGCAGGGTTGGTTGTGCACACGCCGCGCCGGATACGGCGAACAGGGCGCCAAGCAGCCATTTATTCATTATATTTCCTCGTCTGTTGGTGCCTGTCCAGAAACCTCCGGCCAGGTGTGTAAATCATCTTTCAGCTGGGCAAACATCAGCAGTGCCTGCTCTTCGCTGTTTTCCTGCAGCAGGATCTGTTTCACTACATGTTCCTGCTTCGAGCGCATCAGGCTGACAATCAGGTTGGCCCGGATAGTTGGGTCTGTGGTGCCCTGTTTATACAGCGGCATCAGGCGCTCGGCAGCTTCTGCATAGCGGCCTTCCATCATCTCTGTCATCGCCAGATTGTTACGGATGGCATTCTCATCTTTAAATCCCAGACGGGCTTCGAAGAAGTAGCGCTTCGCGGTCTCAAAGTCCCCTTCAGTCGCCATAATGATGCCGTAAAGGTTCTTAACTGCGTACACATCTTTCTGCACCGCCAGGCTGTAATCGATACAGTACTTGGCGTTATCGTAATCTTCGTTGGCGTAGGCGATATCGGCACGGGTCAGCCAGCAGCCATCAAGGGTGCTGCAGGTATCATCCGGGATCTGATCAAGATAGTAAGTAGCCGCTTCCAGATCGCCCGCTTTAAAATAAACACGCGCCAGCTTAACCGCTGCAGGATGGTCCTGCGGGTTCTTCTGTAAACGCTCACGATAGTTTTCCTGCAATCCCTGGAAGTTTTCGGTGATCTCCATTCGTTGTTCATCACTGATGGTTTTTGGGGCAGACGAACAGCCAGCCAGCAAAGCCACCAGCACAACAGATAAAAATCTCATTGCATTAGCCTCATTACGCCCGGCGCGATAATCAGGATCACGATAGGCATCATAATAAAGATGATTAGGGGAACACTCATTTTGGCCGACAGGGAGCCGATCTTCTCTTCGGTCTCCAGCATCTGCACTTCACGAATGTCCTTTGAAAGGGTGATCAACACCTGATAGATCGAGCTGCCGTGTTGCAGGCTCTGCAGCAACGTAAAGGTAAAGCTGCGCACTTCCTGGGTGTTAATTCGCACTGCAAGCTCGGTCAGCGCGCTTTCCAGCCCGGTTAAACGGGCACGTTCTGCAGTTCGCTTAATATGATAAGCAAGGTGCTTATCAAAGCCCTGCAGCTCCTCCGCCAGATAAGCCAGTGCCGATTCCAGTGTCATACCGGTTTGCACGCACACCGCCATCAGATCAATCAGATACGGCAACTCACGGCCAACGTTGCGCTCAACGGTTTTCTTCTTCGATGCCAGAATCATATCCGGCAGCACAATAACCGCTACCAGCACACCAAACACCGGCAGAATCACGTCTTCCAGCACCCAGCCTTCACTCATCACCATGAACGCCGCAGCAACAAAAGTGACAATAATGGTGCCGAACTTAGCCGGAAGATAGTAAATCGCCAGCCCTTTGTTATAGATACCGGCCTGCTCCAGCTTCTGCTCAAACTCCACCTTGTTCTCGGCGCTGATTTTCTTCATCGCCAGGCGGAATTTCTTCTTCGCTTCCGACTCAACTTCTTCTGTCTGAAGCAGTTTGTGCATCCGGGTGCGCTGCTTTGCCTGCGATGAGCTGCGCAGCAGGCTGAACGCGATTACCCCAAGCAGAAAAGTAACCAGCGAAATAATCATAGAGGCCATCAGCGGATCCCCCTGATCAGAAACCAGATAATGCCCATGCCAATCGCTTCACTGCCGATCAGGTAGTAAAGGATCATACGACCGCCCGGATCATGAATCACAAACTGGAAGTTCTCCGGGCTCATGTACTGCATGCCAAACAGAAACAGAAACGGGATAGCACCTACAATTTTGGCCGACAGCCGGGCTTCCGAAGTCATCGCCTTAGTTTTCTTTTCTACCGAACGGGCATCAAACAACACGCGGTTCAGCCGGGTCATCACCTCTTTCAGCTGACCACCACGGATCATGTTGGCGCGCAGGGTTATGATAAAGAAGCGGTAGCTCTTATACGGGCAGTTCTGGCACGAGCGGCGAAACACCTCATCCGGTGACTCACCGATCTGCAGTCGCTGCCCCACCCACTTAAATTCCTGACCCACGATGGTATCGAGCTTGTCGCCCACGAACTGAATCGCCTGCATCACACTCTCACCAGAGCTGACCGCACTGGTCATCAGGTTGATGGCGTCCGGGAAGGACTCTTCAAACTTCTTCTGACGGCGATTAAGCAGAAAACGAAACAGCAGAATAGCGGCAACAAATGGCGTCGCAGCCAGCGCGGCCATGCCAGACATAAAGCCCAGCGCCAGATAAACGCCAACCACATAGCTCATGGCAAAGCTGACAGCGGCAATACCCGCAGCCGCCTGCATCAGGCCTTTCTTACCCAGCTGTTTGGCCACACCATTAAAGCGGATCAGAAGCTGGTCTTTAAAGCTCTCTCCCTTCAGGGAAGAAAGGTTCACCAGGTTCAGCTCATCTTCGCTGTTGGTATGGCTGTCTTTGTTCAGCAGTGCGGTCTTCTGCTTTTTCAGGCTGCAGCTGTAATACCAGGCCACACCACCGATAAGCATCAGATAAATATAGAGACTCATAGTTTTACCTGAACGCTGCCATCAGCTCTTCATACAGGCCAAAGTAGCGCGCTTTTTTTGCCAGCTCTGAGCGTTGCATCAGGCCTGGTGTCATAAAGCGGCCGGAGATTTTCTCCCCTTCTCCCTGGCGCTCGTCCGGTTCAAAGCGGAAGATCTCTTCCATAACCACGTTCTCGCCTTCAAGGCCCACGACTTCAGAAATAGAGGTCACCTTACGTGAGCCATCGTGCAGACGGTTTGCCTGGATCACGATGTTCACCGCACTGACGATGGTACGACGAATCGCCTCCAGCGGCAGCGCCAGGTTAGCCATCATAATCATGCTCTCCACACGGGCCAGCGCATCGCGCGGGGTGTTGGCGTGCAAAGTAGACATCGAGCCATCGTGGCCGGTGTTCATCGCCTGCAGCATCTCAAACGCTTCTGAGCCACGACACTCACCAATGATGATGCGGTCCGGGCGCATACGCAGGGCGTTGATCACCAGATCGCGCTGGTTGATCTGACCGGTGCCTTCAGTACCCGCTACACGTGTTTCAAGACGAAGTACGTGCGGCTGCTGAAGACGCAGCTCAGCTGCATCTTCAATGGTCAGGATACGCTCCTTCTCAGAGATGTACTGAGAAAGGCCGTTCAGCAGCGTCGTCTTACCCGAACCGGTACCACCTGAGATCAGGATGTTGCAACGACAGCGCGATGCGATCATCAGTACCTTGGCCATTTGCGGGCTCATGGCACCAAACTCCACCAGCTCCGGCAGACCAATACTCTGCTTTTTGAACTTACGGATTGAGATAGCCGTACCATCGATACTGATTGGGCTGATCACCACGTTGACACGGCTGCCGTCCGGCAGACGGGCATCGGCCAGCGGCGTGGCTTCATCTACGCGGCGTCCAACACGGGATACGATGCGCTGGGCGATTTGGCGTAGCTGATTGTCATCAACAAAGGACACATCACTCTTTTCTACCAGGCCGTGGCGTTCAACAAACACTGCATCCGGGCCGTTCACCATGATGTCGGTGATATCTTCATCATCCATCAGCGACTGAAGCGGGCCAAGGCCGGTCAGTTCATCTATCAGGTTAGAAACAAACTGACGGCGCATAATCGCCGGAACAGGCTGCTCCATCTGCTCAACCAGCATGTCGACACCGTTGGTCAGCTGATTGCGCAGCTGGTCACGGCTGGCGTTCTCTACCGCACTGGTATCCAGCGCTTCGTAAATGCGGTTACGAATATCCAAATAAAGGGATTTAGCTGCACTCATCGCCTTACCCCTTATTCAGTTTGCTGCGCAGTTCTGCGAGCAGTTCAGCCAGTGGATTGGCTTTTTTGCCAATCTTTCTGCCCAGCACCAATGCTGCCAGATCGAGCATTTTTGAAGAGAAGCGGCCACGAATACCGGTAAAGCGTTTACCAGACAGCAAGACAGAAGGAATAGATTTCTCGTATCCTACTTCTACATCAATTTTACGTTTTAGTTGTTGCTCAATTTCTTTGGCATACAGTACGCCGTCACGGAACGTACGGTGCTGGTTCAGCACGACAATAGAACGCGGTGTTTTGAGACTGTTGCGCGCCGCCACATCCAGGTTATGCAGGATACGTTTCGCAGAGCGCACAGCAGAAACTGTTGGGTCAGCCACCACCACTACCGAGTCGTAATGTTCACACAACGCTATATAATCCAGCGGGAACTCACGCGAGCATGAGAAATCTTCCACCACCAGGTTGTAGCGACGAAGCAGCATAGAGACCATGGCATCGGTCTGCTTATTACAGTCATCAATTGATGCCTTGAGGCCATCTGCGGCCAGCAGTGCAATACCGTCACATACACTTTGCAGCAGTGACTGAGCTGAGTCTTCATCCAATTGGGATACCTGCACAGCAGACTTGTTTATATCCAGCTTTTGGTACTCTTCAATACCCAGTAAAACGTCCAGGTTGGAATCACAGTAGTTGTGATCCACCAGCATAACTTTGGAGTGCGTCTCACGACGCAGGAAGCTCGCCAGCTCACAGGCGATAAGTGAAGCGCCTACGCCCCCTTTTGCGCCCACAACGGCAATGCGCTTGGCTTTACGCTCTCTGCCGAGGCCCTTACCACCATGGTGGTTTCTCACCACGTGGCGCATAAAGTCACTCAGCTCTGCTTTTACTACCGGCCAGAAAACGTAATAGAAGCCCATTTCCTTCAGAGAACGAATGGTTGAAATCGCATCTTCTTTACCAATGACCACGACAGAAGCCGTATTTGGGATCTGCGGTGCCAGTTCGTTGATTTTGGCGATCACATCATCACAGTTAGTCAGCTCGATAAGAACCAGATCCAGCCGCTGTGCATTTTTAGAGAAAAACTCATCCCAGTTGGCAGGTTTCATCACCTGCATATCCGGAACACCAAGCGAATCAAAACTGAACACTTCTGCAACGAGTTCGTGGCAGTGCTCAGACTGATAGAACAAAACGGAGTTGAGACCTTCTTTTGTTTCTGACAGGGATTCCGTCGCTTTAAGCGCTTCTGTTAAATCCAGCATTTACTTCTCCTCAGCTATTGAGAGTTCAGAAACCACAGGCCTGAGTGTCGATGGTGTCGCCAGTGACTTGTTACGGGCGCGATCGACAAAGCAGCCATCCTGCACGCTCCAGGCGTTGTAACCACCCAGCGCCTGACACGGTGGCATGATCACCTGAGTACGTTCAGCACGTATCACCAGGTCATTTACTGGCCTGGCTTTCAGCTCGCTGTGATAGCTCATCCACGGGCGGAACTTGCCCAGCTGCTTTTGCAGTTTGGCCTGCAGGCGCTGACCTTTCTGGCTGTAAGCTATAACCGCTACCCGCTCAGCATCCGCTTCAAACTGACTAACAATAAAGTCATGGGCTTTTTCATCCAGCTTTTGCTTCTCGCTGCCTTTATTTGACTTGTAATCCAGCTTGAGTTCAGTCTTAACCGGAACCAATACAGCCTCAGTGCCTGTAATCGGCTGGTTTGAACAGCCACTCAACACCACACTTGCCAGAGCCACAGAAAGGCTCGCTATTTTTAATGAAGATTTGATCATTTCTTAAAGCCCCCTTGAGACAGCAGATCGTAAGTCACGCGGTATTTCGGTGTCTCGCTCATGCCAAACAGGCGTTTAAGCGTACCGGTCGGCTGCATGTGCGGTAACTGAATTTCCGAAGCGTGCTGAGGCTTAACGCGGTTTACTGTTGCAACAATGACCAGCTCACGCTTCTCACGTTTGGTCGCAGCGCTGCGGAACAGAGCGCCCAGTACCGGGATATCACCCGCGCCAGGGATCTTGGACATGCCTTCTACGTCTTCGCTGCTCATCAGGCCACCGATGACGAAGCTCTCGCCGTCTTTGAGTTCGAGGGTGGTTTCGGCTTTGCGGGTGCGCAGTGCCATTGCACCACTTTCCGTCTTATGAGTCGGGTCTACTGAGCTGACTTCTGGCTTAAGCTTCAAACGAATACGTCCACTCTCAAGTGTCTTGGCGGCAAAGGCCAGCTTAATACCGTACTCTTTATAGGTGACATTTGTTCCATTACTGCTTCGGGTCTCAGTAGGCAACTCTCCACCAACCAGGAAGGTTGCAGACTCACCAGAAATAACTGACAGATTAGGCTCAGCCAGCATCTGACCCAGAGTAGTGTCATTTATCGCTGAAATCAGGGTGCTAAGTTTGCCTGCATCAAAGTCGGTCAACAGAAACTGACCGGCAGCATTAGTTCCACCCGATGCCCACTTAAAGCCCAACTCCTCATTTAATGTGCTGCTTACATCAGCAATCGACAGCTTTACGTTGATTTGATCAGCAGATGCAATCTTCAGCTTGTCAACCAGACCCTTGTACTCAACTTTCTTGTTAAAATCGGCTACAACTGGCTTAATTTCTGTCGCCTTGGAGTTTTTGTCATCTTTTTGTTTATCCTGCTTCTGCTCGACTTTCTCAAGTTTCAGCAGTTCACCGATCAGTTTGATCACTTCAAGGTGCTGAGTTTGATTAATGATCTCACCGGTTACCAGTACCTGCTCATCAACAGCCTCAACCTTCACCTTTAAGTCCGGGTAGTGCAGTTTAAGCTGACGGTTCACCAGGCTGACATCACGCACTACGTTTACCTTACGGTCGTAAATTTTAGTGTTGTCTTTGCCAAACACCATAATGCGGGTGTCGCCTCGCTGTTTACCAAACACGACAAACTTGTGGCTGTCGAGAATTTGATAGTCGGCCACATCCGGAGACGAAACGAAAATAGTGCCGATCTCCTGCTGAGTGGAAACGCTGGTTGCATCTCCCAAAGCAATAGTCAGACCGGCACTCCAGGCTGGCGCCGAGGCGCAGGCAGCCGCAAGCAGAGCCATGCGGCTCCATCGTAGTAATAGTTCTTGCATAGCGATTACCTTATCCGCGACGGGAGCCGCGCAGTTCAACGATACCCTGATAACCCGGCAGAATATCTTTGGTTTGGGCTTCCGGCAGATACATCTGCTGACGGGATTTGTAGATTTCCAGTGCCGACAGGCGGCGGGCCAGAGTCATCTTACTGATAAAAGTGTGAGGGATCTCCAGCACCAGGGTTACCAGAGTGGACGCTTCATCTGCGCCATAGTGAGCCAGCTCCTGGTTATCGTAGGTTTTGCCCTGCACAGCCAGTACGCGAACCTGGTTCAGAAGAGGCTTCACGTCAATATTGGCAGCGCGTGGAGACTCTACGCTGTCGCGCTGTGCCATGTTCTGCTGCAATGACGTGAGGGAAAGCACATCAATAAAGTCACCGGCTTTTACGCCAGCAGCAATGATGTGGCGCTGTTCCATTGCAAGTGGAAACGGAGTCATACCAGGCTTAATGATGGTATCAACGTAATCATTGTCATCCGGTGTAACCAGATCTTCAGGACTAAGGATTGCTCCAGGTTTAAGGTTATGGCGGTAAACCGCACCTTTACCATAAGGCAAGTCTAAAAGTGCATAACCAGATTCGCTCTCAGGCAGCATCTCTGCTTCCAGTAGATCCGGATTGAAGTTTTGGCCACGTTGAATGTTTGAAGCAACGCGCCAAACGCGGAGCTTATTTTCGGGCGCTTCGGTCTGAGCGACAGGTGCAGGTTCAGGTTTGGTAGCAAATACCTCATTGAAGAGGCCATAAGCACCTACACCTAACGCAATAATAGCTATAAGGTGGGTGAGTCTTTGTTTCATAGGCGGGCAGGGTCCAGTACTAAGCAAACAATATTAAATGTGCTGACGCCGGCTATGGCGATCCCGTACGGGACGCCCCTTTCCTTAAGCTCTTTATACCCAGCGGTTAGATACGCCCAGCCAAACTGAACCATCACCACTAATCCGCCAGCCATAAGAAAACCAATCAGGTTATCCAGTGCCAATGGAAAGGTAAAACAGAGCGAATATCCCATTAACAGCTTAATATCCCCGGCACCAAAGACTTTAAAACGAAAAAGAAACAGGCCCAGTACAAAAGTAATTAATGAGATCACAATCCCTTGCCAGATATTCGACGCATCCAGCAGCAACGCTAAAATTAAGCAAACTACAAAGTTAAGGCCGACCAGTTGGTTACTGATCCGTCTTTCTTTCCAGTCTGAGATAAAAATATTGACCGCCAGGACGGTCAATATTGAAACTAGAATAAGCTCTTTCATTAGGTGGTTGGGGTTGCACCACCCGCATTAATTACAGTTGCGATATTTTTAAAAGCTTTGTTTAGAGAGCCCAAAAAGGTACTTTCATCAGATTTGTTACCCATGATGGCAGTCAAACCAACAGCCATTGCAACGCCAAGCATTGCGTACTCAATTGCAGTTACACCGTCTTCGTTCTTGATGAAATCGTTAATCAGTTTTTTCATTATTAAATTCTCTTATTAAGAGGTTTGACAACAAGCCAGCCAAAAGAAAAGGACTAAAGTTTTAACTAGCAACGTATTTTTGACACGGGCTAGTTTACTGGATCAAGGTCACATTACAAGCAGTTTGTTTTACATCGGACGCTTTTTAACACAGACCTGACAAAGACTGCAAAAACAACAACTTAGAGTATAAAATCCAGTTTTAAGTTATTGGTTTTTATAGATTTTGATTAACCACAACACCTCGAATAACTCAACCAATAAACAGAGATCATGACATCATACCCAGACTGCATGCCATTAAATTGACACTGCACCCACAGATTCAAGCAAATCCGATAACGCAAACCTGCGTTTAACAAAGTAGCGGCTGAAGTCCAATGTCGACCGCTTATCCTCCCAAGGAATGAAAGGTAAGAAATTGAAGTTAACAGCAAATATAAGAAAGCCCGCATCAGCGGGCACTATGATAGTCAATGGCTTAAACGGTCAAAATTATGCCCAGTTTCATCAGCAAACAAACCTAGGATTACATCTTTCAGCTTCTCAAGATCATTAACTGGATAAATATTTTCCTTCCCAAAACAGCTGTAATAGGCATTACCTCCAGCTCCCTTTCCAGGATCAAAACCGATGCCAACAACAAACATTTTTACATCATACTTATTACCGTCACCAGGGTTGGACAGCTTCTCTCTTATATTTTCACACATCTTGTACTTTTCAAGCTTTGAAAACGTATTTGAGCTTTCCACACCATCAGACAATACAATAATGTACCTGTTCTTGTTCTTTGCGTTATAAAACTGGTGCGGTGCAGCAAGAATCCCCTGGTAGACATGCGTACCACTATATGGCTTCATCTGCTTTATTTTATTTACAAAATCTACCCTGTCAGACTCCGTACTAAATCCTTTCCTCTCTACATTATAATAGAGAGGAACTCGATTACCTTTATTGTTTCTACCCTGACCTCCACAATAAGATCCAGGGTTTGGTCTGTAATTATCTGTATACCCCTGAGCATTATACTCCATTGGTGTAGATAACATAGGCTTGTTCTTAACTGAGATTTCACTAGCACTTCGCTCAAAACTAATATGACTGGAAAAGTTAACCAAACCTTTCTTTAACTTACCTCGCTTCTCTGACTTTAACCAGTTGTGAGGGTAGTCTACATATTTATAAAATCCTTTCGTATAGCGAGAGCCATTTGAAAGCCATATAAAATAAGACTCAAATATCGCTCTCTGACGTTTAGATATTTTATTTTCGTCATACCATGTTTTACGGTCACCATCAAAATACTTCTTGTAAACTGACATAAAGTTAGGATTACTTCTGACAAAGTCAAAATCACCACTTTCGTCCCCTGGATATTTTGCTTTAGGTGCTAACAAAGGGGACACACAATAAAACTTACTTCCAACTCCTGGTAATTCCCTTTGCACAACGATCCTTCTATTGAACGGAATATATCCAAAAGTGGATTTCTTATTCACATCAAACAAAGCCTTGGTAACCTGGTCGATAGCCTCTCTCAGATATTCAATTTTCTTCCTTTTATTTCGACCCCGACACCAGCGATCTTCTTTTTTACTTTTAGAGTCATAACAAAAGTCCATGGATCCTGAGTAATCGGCTACAAAAACCACATCCGCAGGTTCGTGGTTACCTTTTATTCGTCCTGATGTTCCTTTATTTGTTACGGTTAGTTTTTCATCAAAACTTGCCCAAGTTGGAAAATTCATCCAGGATTCATGTGTTGTTTTTACATTTACGTCATAGCGAACATAATTAACGTTGTAGGGAGTAATTAGCTCATTTTTCCCAAACCGGTTGTTAACATCTGTTCGCTTTATTTCTGTCAACTCTACTTTCTTATCATCCTGCAAGAAAAAATGAATCCAATTCGTAGCCACTTCCTTAGCACTATAACCGCTCGCCTGTTTTTCTTCCGCCTTAAAGGCATTTTTCACCCTGTCATTTGAAGCGACAGCAATAGACGCGGCTTCGAGAGCATCACCCAACCTTGCTTTTTTGCTTATATATCTTGAGCCCTCTATACCAAGAGCGCCCAGAGACATAATTGCTCCAATAAGAAAAACATACCATATCGCAGCAACACCACGTTGTAATCGTTTTGTATGCATAATTTTATCTGCCTAAAAAAGCTGAGCTCGCCGCTAGTATCCGTTCCGTTTTTTTGTCATCATTACCAATCACACGCTCAAACCATGCTGGTACACTCTGACAGACAGTAACCTGATAAACAGGGGCTATCTTTTTACTTTTTTCCAAAGGAATATCAAAACTCGAATCGAACTTATTTTTGACTGAGCAAGCGATGTCCCCCGACCTCTCCTGGATACTTTGTCGCTTACCTTTAACTCCTACCCGCCTCTCAATCACAACCGATACTTTTTTTTCATCAACGTTAAGTAACCTTGCACCCAGAGTCCTTAGTTCTTTTGCTTCACTGCCATCACTCAATTCATTTGATGAAAAATAGAGTTTTCTTTCTTTAAGAACACTCACTAATGAATATGAAATTCTTTCCAGTTGGCTCTTTCTTATCTGTTGATAACCGAGATCAAAACAAAAATAAAGAGCGGCAGCCATCCCAATCAAGACAAATGCCAGTTCAATCGCAAACACACCAGATTGCTTACTTCTTGTCACGGGGGAGCCTCTCAAACTCATCGATAACCAGGACATGTCGTTTTATATCAGTACTAAAAAGTGGAACAGGGAAGAACACAGGTTTGTAAAAATAGGTAACTTCAAAAACTGAGAACGCATTTTTCTTCCAAGTTGCTAAGTTTGGAGTATCATCAATCAGTGTTTTGAGGTTTTTATAGTGCTTGCCATTGATAGCCATATTGCTGTCAAAACTCAGAATTTTTCCTAATGCCCCCGCTCTCGTCCTCTCTATAAATGAATAGAACCAAATCTGAAATTCATCACCTTTAAAAGACTGAACTTTCTCGCATTCATGCTTCTGTTTATCTGAAAGCTTATCGTCAGTACAATCAAAGCCAGGCTTGTTGTACTCATTAAGCTTCGGGTTCTTCTTCAACTGCACCCGCGCATCCCGCGCAGCCTCAGCCGTCGCATAATCCAGAACCGAGCAAATGTAGGTAAGGCGGCAGGTCTCGAAGATCAACATAGTGAACATAAACAGCACTATGAAGCCCAGGGAAAATTCGATAGCGAACACCCCTTTCTGCCTCTGTTTAAATGGCTTTTTCATTTAATTTATTTTCTTTAACAAAACTTATAAACAAAGGCTTAGCTGCAAGCAAAAAGCGAAAACCTCCATCACCAAGGTACAAAACTGTGACCTTAGTTCGAAATCGTACACAAATGTAAGATATAGAACAACATTCGAATAACCTGAAAATGAACATATGACAAACCTTTGACATTTGCAGCGTCATTTTGCTGTCACACCTGTTTCATTTTGTTCAGTGGCAAAGCAGTTCCCAGCTTCTATACTGATAAGAAACTCAGGATTTTCGATTACTAAACAGTGATCTAACTAAATTCTGCGATTACTGGCAGGAGTGAGTTATGAAAAGGCAGTGGTTGATTCTTCTTATAACTGTATTTGGCTGGCTGTGGTTGCCTGGTGTGCAGGCAGAGCAGCAGGTAGTGCTGAAGATAAACGGGGCGGTAGACAGGCAGCTTGAGCTGACCCGCGATGACTTTAAGCGATACGAACAGGTGATTATTGATACCGAAACACCATGGACAGTAGGCACCATTCGTTTCCAGGGGCCAACCCTGGAGTCTGTGCTTGAGCTGGCAGGTCCAAAAGGGCGCTGGATAACGCTTCGTGCACTGGACTCCTACCAGGCCAGTGCCAATCTGGATGACATTGAACGCTACTCCCCTATTCTTGCGTGGAAGATGGATAACCAGGAAATGAGTATCCGCCGCCGTGGGCCACTGTGGCTGATGTTTCCGATTGATGACTACGATGAGCTCAAGGCCCATATCTACAACGACTACATGGTCTGGCAGCTGTATGAAATCACCGTGAGTGATGAGGAGCCCTGATCTATGCCGCGGATCTCCCGTTTTAAAATAATGGGCGTTATTCTGGCCGGATTGCTGATGATTTTAAGCAGTCTGATCAGTTACGACCTGACCCGCCGCTCACATGAACTGATTAATAAAAACGAACTCTTTGCCGGTCGCGGAGCAGTGCAGCTTCTGCTGATGCATAGCCAGTTTATATCTGAGGCCGTTCGCTATCTTGACGGGAATATCACTAATGATGAACTGAGCCAGGCCTATGATCTCGCCTGGTCATCCTTTGACATTATGCTGGAAGGTTCAGGATACGAAGCTCTGCTCAGGAATGAAAAGAACGCTCATGATCTGAGGATGATATTCGCCAGTTTCAAAAAACTTGACCCGGCCAGAGGGCCGTTCAATGAAACAGAACTGCGGCAATACCTGGAGAAACAGGTCGATACAGAGTTCGTTCTTAATAAAATCTACAACAACGAGTTCCAGCGTGTTGCGACATTTAACTATGAGCGGGACAGTCAGCTCCACCAGGCTATCACCCGTATGTCTTATGCCCTGTTCACCCTGCTCGGCTGCTCAGTCACGCTGCTTATCCTGGTTTTCCGCAACCAGTCTCGACTCGAAACCCTGCGCCTTACCCACCCTCAGACCAGGCTGGCCAATCGCCAGACCCTGCTCTCTTACATGGCGCAAAAGCGCATTCGCGGGCAGGACTACGCACTTTTGTACCTCGAACTGCATGGCCTGGATGAAATCCAGAATATTGCCGGCCAAAAAGCAAAGGAGAAAGCGGTGACGAGGCTGGTGAAAAACTTCTCCTCCCTAAAAAACAAAGCGAAGCTGATCTGTCAGATAGACTCCTGCCACTTTGCTCTTATATCTGATCAAACCGAAGACCCTACCCTGCTCGCCAAAGAACTGCTGGCGTTTACCTCGACCAGAATCCTGTTTCAGGGAACCTCCTGCCCACTCTCAGGCAGTGTGGGGATAGTGATCAATCCACTGGAATGTGACAGCGACGAACTGATTTACGACCAGGCCTATCGCACCATGTGCCAGGCCCGCTCTGCCGGATTTGACCAGTATGCCGTATCCAGAGCCACCAGCTCCGCCCTTTGATGAACCCCGATAACTCCGCCCCAAATCAAACATTATGCATAAAAACAGCAAATACTTCAGAGGTAATCATTTGTTAAATATTTAAATACCACATCCCCTTGTTTTAAAAGAAAATACTTACACAAACATCAATAGCAGACGTTAAAGCCACAAGAAACTCATTGACACTGATGTTTTTGACACTATCATGCGCCACAATTTGGCTGGAATACGGCGTTTATTTAGCAAAAAAGAGAGAGGTTTTTGATGGCAGCGGACAACAACTACAGTTTGGGGCCGGTACCGGCATCGGCACGAAAAGGGGTCGCATCCCTGACGATGGTGATGCTGGGGCTGACGTTCTTTTCAGCCAGTATGTGGACCGGCGGTTCACTCGGCACCGGACTCAGCTTTGATGATTTCATCCTCGCCGTTCTCCTCGGCAACCTGATCCTCGGTATTTACACTTCCTTCCTCGGCTACATCGGCGCTTCTACCGGACTTTCCACTCATCTTCTTGCCCGTTTCTCTTTTGGTACCAAAGGCTCATGGCTTCCTTCACTGCTGCTTGGCGGCACTCAGGTTGGCTGGTTTGGTGTGGGCGTGGCAATGTTTGCTATCCCGGTTCACAAAGCGACAGGTATTGATACCAACACCCTGATCCTGGTATCCGGCCTGATGATGACAGCGACCGTATACTTTGGCATCTCAGCCCTGATGGTGCTCTCTGCCATTGCGGTACCGGCTATCGCGCTGCTGGGCGGCTTCTCTGTCTTCACTGCTATCGACAGCGTAGGCGGTGTTGGCGAGCTGATGAAAGTTGAACCTCAGCAGCCTGTAGACTTCTCTGTGGCCCTGGCAATGGTGGTTGGCTCGTTTGTCAGTGCAGGCACCCTGACTGCTGATTTCGTCCGCTTCGGTAAGAAACCAGCTGGCGCAGTACTTATCACCATGGTGGCGTTCTTTATCGGTAACTCACTGATGTTCATCTTCGGCGCAGCGGGTGCTTCGGTGACAGGCCAGGCAGATATTTCTGAAGTGATGATCGCACAGGGCCTGCTGCTTCCTGCGATTATCGTACTGGGCCTGAACATCTGGACCACCAACGACAACGCCCTGTACGCTTCAGGCCTTGGCTTCTCGAACGTGACCGGCCTTCCAAGCAAATACATCTCGATGGCGAACGGCGTGGTTGGCACCCTGTGCGCACTGTGGCTGTATAACAACTTTGTAGGCTGGCTGACATTCCTTTCACTCGCGATTCCACCGATTGGCGGCGTGATCATCGCTGACTTCCTGGCAAATCGTGAGCGTTACAAGAGCTTCTCTGACGATATGTTCAAAACCGTGAACTGGGCAGGTATTACAGCAGTCGCGATTGGTGTGGCTGCAGGTAACTTTCTTCCGGGCGTCGTGCCGGTAAATGCTGTACTTGGCGGCGCTATCAGTTATCTTATCCTGAACCCGGTTATCAATAAGAAGTATTCCAAAGCGCAAACCGCTTAAGGACGCCAAAATGACAAGTTTACTGATTAAAAATGTTCGCTTGCAGGACAAAGCACCACTGCAGCAAATCCTGATTGAAAATGGCCATTTCAGCCAGATTATTTCCGCTGAACAGGCGCTGGATTTCGATGGTGAGATTATCGATGCAGAAGGTGGCTACGCGCTGCCACCGTTCTGTGAGCCGCATATCCACCTGGATACCACCCAGACAGCGGGCGAACCGAGCTGGAACATCTCCGGCACCCTGTTTGAAGGCATTGAACGCTGGGCTGAGCGTAAGCAAATGCTCTCGGTAGAAGATGTAAAACAACGTGCCAAACAGACCCTGAAATGGCAGATCGCCAACGGTATCCAGCACGTGCGTACCCACGTGGATGTGTCCGACCCGTCTCTGGTCGCGCTGAAAGCGATGATCGAAGTACGTGAAGAGATGAAACCATGGGTTGATATTCAGATTGTGGCATTCCCGCAGGAAGGCATTCTCTCCTACCCGAACGGTAAAGAGCTGCTGGAAGAGGCAGTGAAACTGGGCGCGGACGTGATCGGCGCTATTCCGCACTTCGAGTTTACCCGTGAGTACGGTATTGAGTCCCTTCACTATGTGTTCGAACTGGCGCAGAAATACGACCGTCTGATCGATGTTCACTGTGATGAAATCGACGACGAGCAGTCCCGCTTTGTGGAAACCCTGGCAGCCCTGGCCCACAAGTTCAATATGGGTGATAAGGTTACCGCCAGTCACACCACGGCCATGCACTCATACAACGGCGCTTATGCCTCTCGTCTGTTCCGTCTGCTGAAGATGTCCGGCATCAGCTTTGTGGCCAACCCACTGGTGAACATTCACCTGCAGGGCCGCTTTGATGACTACCCGAAACGCCGCGGCGTCACCCGGGTTAAAGAAATGCTGGCGGCTGATATCAACGTCTGCTTTGGTCATGACGATGTGTTCGACCCATGGTACCCACTGGGTACTGCCAACATGCTGCAGGTTCTGCACATGGGTCTGCATGTTTGTCAGGTAATGGGCTACGACCAGATCAACCAGTCACTGGATCTCATCAGCCGGAACTCTGCCAAAGCCCTTGCTCTGGGTGAGAACTACGGCATTGAAACCGGCCGTCCGGGTAACCTTATCATCCTGCCTGCCGAAAATGGCTTTGATGCGGTTCGCCGTCAGGTGCCGGTACGTTACTCCATTCGCGGTGGCAAGGTTCTCGCGAAAACGGAACCAGCACGTACTGAAATCAGTCTGGATTCGACTGAAGAGGTCGACTTCAGAAGATAGTAAAAATTAAAGAAGAGGAAAGCAGGAAGACGGAATTCTGCACCAATCGGCGCTTTTATGCGCCAAATAGAACTCATTCAGTGCTGTTCGATACGTTTGTTTGATTTCTTATGACTCTTCCATTACTATTCGCGCACTAATCAATAAGGAGCTTGTTATCGGGCTCCTTTTTTAATTTCTGATTTTCGCGTTTCCCTTCTTAATGCCGCCTTTTCAACGGTATGACATTTGCGAAAATCAACCGGATACCAATCCCCGCGCATTTCAACGCGCCACTTTACTATACGGACATCCCGCCACCAGCAAGGACTCTGCTGCTCCCGGCCACTGGTATCTGTTTGACTAATTTCAGCCGGATTCCGGCTGCTAACCTGGAGAAATCTATGCCAAACGGTTTGATGCTTACCGATCTTGCTATTGCCGGCGGCCTGCTGCTGCTGGGTAAAATCCTTCGTGTACACATTACTCTGTTTCAGCGAATGTACCTGCCATCGGCAGTTCTGGCTGGTCTGCTCGGCCTGTGTCTTGGCCCTGCCGGTGCAAATGTACTGCCATGGACCGACACATTTGCCTCTAACGCTGGCCTGCTGACTGCTGCGCTGTTCAGTGCGCTGGGTCTTGCGACCGACGTCCCTTCCCCTTCTGTTGTCGCCAAACGCGCTGGTTCACTGTGGGCGTTTAACCAGATTGCTTCTGTCTCTCAGTGGCTGTTTGCCGGTATGTTTGGATTTGTGCTGGCGACCTTCGTCTGGCCGGATCTGAACCCTGGCTTTGGCGTCACTATGTCGGCGGGCTTTATGGGTGGTCACGGCACGTCTGCGGTTGTCGGTGACATCTTTGGTTCACTGGGCTGGGAAGATGCCTTTACCCTGAGCCTGACCTTTGCAACTGCGGGGATCTTTATCTCTATCTCGCTGGGTATGCTTATCCTGCAGGCCGCGCTGAAAATGGGCCTGATTGACAAGTTCACCACGTTTAAGAGCATGAACGATTTTGAGCGTAAAGGCCTGGTTGAACCAAAGCTGCAGCAGAAAGTAATGACTGACTCTATGTCTGCTCTGTCAGTCGACTCGTTCGCGATTCACGCCGCATTGGTGGTTCTGGTTACCGCATTCTCTTATGTTGCAGCAGATTACCTCTCTTCGTTCCACGACAAAGTGCAGATCCCGACGTTCGTTACCGGCTTTCTGGGCGGTATGTTCGTGCGCATGATCGCTCAGCAGACCAAAGCCTCCCGCTACCTGTGTGACGGCGTATTCAACCACGCTGCCGGGATCAGTACCGACTACCTGATTGTGTTTGGTATCTCTGCGATTAAAGTTACCGTACTGGTTCAGTATCTGGCACCAATGGTGGTACTGGCTCTGGGCGGCATCTGCTTCACCTTGTGGCTGATCTTCTGGGTCGCGCCACGCATTCTGGGTGATGACTGGTTTGAAAAAGGCATCTTCTCCTGGGGCTGGCTGACCGGTACGGTCGCAATGGGCATCGCCCTGCTGCGTATCGTGGATCCCAAAATGAAGAGTAAAGTACTGGATGACTACGCAATCGCGTACGTTCCCGGCTCAATCACCGACATTTTCATCATTTCACTGATGCCTATGGCAATGATGCTGGGTTACCACTGGCAGGCAATGGGGGTGGGTATCGCGTACCTGCTGGTTGTTCTGGCGATTTGGAAGTTTGTGTTTGTTCGCGCTGGTAAGGTGGCTGAGCAGAGCTGATTCAAACCTCGCGGCAGCTCTGTACAGTCGCTGCCGCGAGGTGAGTCTTGCCCTTGCTGACCGCAGATCCTGAGTCGCGCTTTACCTCTGAGAACGTGGAAAGTTCACGGGAGCGCGCTCAGGATGACACGGTGGGGGCTGGTGATGGTTTTGCTCTCTCTGGCATCTGGTTCTCTGACAGAAAACATGTTGCGAACGGTGATAATTCAGCTTCTCAGCCTGTGACACGGGGTTCCGGCTCGCGCCCGCCTGTGTGCGGGTGGCAAGTGAGGTAGAAGGCGTCCGGAATGACGAATTTCTTTTTATTATTCAAGTAATAGCAAAACACACCGTCATTCCGGGCCCCGACCCGGAACCTCATAAAGCGATCGGCAAACTCAACAAATCACCGACATTAAAGTCGGCATACGCTCCACGCTCTCGTGAGTTTTACTTTCCACTCCCCGCACAACACCCCCATGTCATCCTGAATTCATTTCAGGATCTGCTCACAAAGTGCCGTATATTTAAAAGCTGCCTGCAGCTCTGTGCAGTCGCTACCGCGAGGTGAATTTTGCCCTTGCTGACAGAAGATCCTGAGTCGCGCTTTACCTCTGAGAGCATGGAAAGTTCACGGGAGCGCGCTCAGGATGACACGGTGGGGGCTGGTGATGGTTTTGCTCTCTCTGGCATCTGGTTTTCTGACAGTAAATCGGTGGTAATTCAGCTTCTCAGCCCGCGTCACGGGGTTCCGGCTCGCGCCCGCCTGCGTGCGGATGGCGAGTACTGTGGAACGCGTCCGGAATGACGAATTTCTTTTTTTTATTCAAGTAATAGTCAAAGCACACCATCATCCCGGGCTCCGACCCGGGACCTCATAAAGCGATCAGCAAACTCTACACATCACCAATATTAAAGTCGGCATACGCTCCATGCTCTCAAGGGTTTTGCTTTCCCCTCCCCGCACAACACCCCCATGTCATCCTGAATTCATTTCAGGATCTACTCACAAAATGCCGTAAATTTAAAAGCTGCCTGCAGCTCTGTGCAGTCACTGCCGCGAGGTGAATTCTGCCCTTGCTGACAGCAGATCCTGAGTCGCGCTTTACCTCTGAGAACGTGGAAAGTTCACGGGAGCGCGCTCAGGATGACACGGTGGGGGCTGGTGATGGTTTTGCTCTCTCTGGCATCGGGTTTTCTGACAGTAAATCGGTGGTAATTCAGCTTATCAGCCTGCGTCACGGGATTCCGGCTCGCGCCCGCCTGTGTGCGGATGGCGAGTACTGTGGAACGCGTCCGGAATGACGAATTTCTTTTTTTTATTCAAGTAATAGTCAAAGCACACCATCATCCCGGGCTCCGACCCGGGACCTCATAAAGCGATCAGCAAACTCTACACATCACCAATATTAAAGTCGGCATACGCTCCATGCTCTCATGGGTTTTGCTTTCCCCTCCCCGCACAACACCCCCATGTCATCCTGAATTCATTTCAGGATCTACTCACAAAATGCCGTAAATTTAAAAGCTGCCTGCAGCTCTGTGCAGTCGCTGCCGCGAGGTGAATTCTGCCCTTGCTGACAGCAGATCCTGAGTCGCGCTTTACCCCTGAGAGCATGGAAAGTTCACGGGAGCGCGCTCAGGATGACACGGTGGGGGCTGGTGATGGTTTTGCTCTCTCTCGCATCTGATTCTCTGACAGAAAACATGTTGCGAACGGTGATAATTCAGCTTCTCAGCCTGCGTCACGGGGTTCCGGCTCGCGCCCGCCTGCGTGCGGATGGCAATTACAGTGGAACGCGTCCGGAATGACAAATTTCTTTTTATTATTCAAGTAATAGCCAAAACGCACCATCATCCCGGGCTCCGACCCGGAACCTCATAAAGCGATCTACAGACTCAACAAATCACCGATATTAAAGTAGGCATACGCTCCACGCTCTCGGGGGTTTTGCTTTCCACTCCCCGCACAACATCCCCATGTCATCCTGAATTCATTTCAGGATCTGCTCACAAAGTACCGTAAATTTAAAAGCTGCCTGCAGCTCTGTGCAGTCGCTGCCGCGAGGTGAGTTCTGCCCTTGCTGACAGAAGATCCTGAGTCGCGCTTTACCTCTGAGAGCATGGAAAGTTCACGGGAGCGCGCTCAGGATGACACGGTGGGGGCTGGTGATGGTTTTGCCCTCTCTGGCATCTGGTTCTCTGACAGAAAACATGTTGCGAACGGTGATAATTCAGCTTCTCAGCCTGCGTCACGGGGTTCCGGCTCGCGCCCGCCTGTGTGCGGGTGGTAAGTGAAGCGGAACGCGTCCGGAATGACGAATTTCTTTTTATTATTCAAGTAATAACCAAAACGCACCGTCATCCCGGGCTCCGACCCGGGACCTCACAAAGCGATCCGTAAACTAAACCTGGCCCCAAAACCTAACGCGTCACCAACTCCTTCTCATCCACCTGCTCTTCCACTTCACTCTTATCAACCGCCTCAGGCTCAGATGGACGAAGGTACTTCTCAATATCCACCTCATCCATCTGCTCTGGCGGAAGGAAGCGCTCAGCGTACGCAAGGTAAGTACCGCTTTCCAGGAAGAGCTTAAACAGCTCCATATCCACATGCTCATCGAGTGCCATCTTGTAAAGAATGTCGATGGCCACACTGATCCGCTTGGCTTTTTTATATGGCCGGTCTGCTGCTGTAAGGGCTTCAAAAATATCAGCGATCACCAGAATACGCTCGGGAACAGACAGGTCTTCCGCGCTCAGTTTTCTCGGATAGCCCGTACCTTTCAGTGTCTCGTGGTGAGTCGTCGCATAACGCGGCACGTTCGCCAGTTCCGGCGGGAAAGGCAGTTCATCCAGGATTTTGATACCACTCAGCATGTGCTCATTGATTTTATATCTGTCTTCCGCAGTCAAAGTGCCACGTCGGATGCAGAGATTGTAAATCTCACCACGGTTATACAGATACTCCGGCGTCTCCATTTTGATCCCGAATTTCGGATCGTACAGGTTGTGATGATCACGCAGCACAATATGGTCCGGCTTATCGCTGAGCAGTTTCTCTTCAGCAGGCAACGGACGTTCATATTTCGCCAGCTCTTCGAACGGAGACAGGCCGAGCCGGTCATCGAAGTGACGCGTCCAGGTCTGGGAACCGATCTGCTGGATAGCCTCAACCGCTTCATCAGACATAAACTCACCGCCGATATTGGCTTCTGCAATGAAAGCAAACTGCTTCTTCAGCTCTCTCTGGCGCTGCTCAAACGCGTCATACAATATCTGCTCCGGCTGCTCGCCTTTGATACGCTCTTCGAGGTAGCGGATATGCGCATCACGCAGCAGCACTTCAAAGCGGGTACGGATTTCGTGGATTCGGTTATAGATCGTCTCCAGCTTGGTGCCTTTATCCACGATATGTTCAGGCGTTGTGATCTTACCGCAGTCATGCAGCCAGGCGGCGATCCTGAACTCACGGCGCTCCTCATCACTGTTGAACTCAAAGTCCTTAAACGGCCCCTGGTCACTCATTTCTGCCGCTTTCGCCAGCATCATGCCCAGCTCCGGTACCCGGTTACAGTGACCGGCAGTATAAGGAGACTTGTCATCGATCGCCTGTGCGATAAGGCGGATAAAGGATTCAACGAACTCTTCCTGAGATTTCTGGTAGCGCTGTATCTCCTTGCTCATTTCAATCATCGATTCCGACAAATCCCACACCTCTTTGATCCGGGTATCGACCGGGCAGACCTGATCGTACTGACGCGCTTTGATCTTACGGGTTTCCCGCCTGAGCAGCGTCACCGGGTGCACGATGGGCGAGCCAAACTTCCACGCAAGGGGAATAAACAGCAGCATCACAAACAGCGTCAGGGTTACTGACTGAACCAGCTTCGGATACACCTGCGCCATGAGAACAGACTGAGGCACAACTACCGCGAACAACTCACTCCCGAGTGAAGTGGCATAAAAGACCTTATCTTCCCCATTCACGTCTCTTGTCACCATAGTGCCCGGCTGATTTTGTGCCTGTTCAATCAGCTCCATATACGGGATTTGGTTGTGCTTTTTGGCGCTGTTATTCAGCCACTTATCTGCCAGTTTCTTATAGGTTTCCGGCGGAATCGCCTGCAGGGCAAGATTAACAATATCCAGCAGGGATTTGTCGGCCTGATGCATTACCAGCCCAACCTGCACCGGTGGCAGCTCTGGTACCTGCGTGACATTCAACTGGGGATACTGGTTACGAAGGCGAAGCAGTGGGGCATGAAAGTCCATGATGTTATCCACCATGCCAGCCTGAAGCAGCTCCATAGCTTCGGTCAGATCTTCAACCAGCTTGATCGACTGACCATCTAACAGATGATGAATGCCCCGCCCGGCTATCACAGCGGTAACCGGCTGGTTGTTACTGGTAACGGATGCAGAAAGACTGGCACGGGCCACCGGCTGGTACAGCATGCCCTGGCTGCTCATGCCCAGTGGCGTATGGATCACCGGCACAGACAACAAAATATCCAGCTCAAGCTGACTGAAACGCTGAACCAGCTCCTGACTGCTGAATCCGTTAATAAACTCGAATCTCAGCCCGGTCATTTCACCAACCAGTTTCAGCACTTCCACCATATAACCCATTGGCTGGCCGGCGGCAGAAAAATCTATCGGCTCCCAGTCATTCTGATTGGAGACCAGCAACGGACGGGTAGAAGCAAGCAGCGCTTTTTGCTCAGAAGTAAAAGCCAGTTTAGGCACAGTAAATGCCGAGGCCCCATCCGCTCCACTGCTGCCCGATGCAATCACTTCCCCGGAAGGTGAAAACAGATAAGACTCAACTCCGGCGTTATTCGCCAGTCCCATTGATTCGGGGGTGATCTTAGAGCTGATGGAAGAGAGCACTATATCAATCCCAAGCACAGCAGCCTGGCCGCGAATAGAGTAGGTTTGTCCGGTAATTTTCAGGTGCTTAAACAGATAAGGCTCGGTCTTAAACACCGCTTCTGACGTTGCGCCATCAAACCATGGGCGCTGACTGGGGAAATAGTTACTGCTCTGAATCTGGATCCGGGTCTGCTCAAAATCATCGGTGTAATAAATGTTTTCCCGCTTACGGTCTGACTTGTCACCACTGATGCGGATCACCACCCAACGCTCGTTGTCGCCCGCTTCCATCTTGGTTCGCACAATGGGGGCAGAATCGAGATTGATGATTTGATAGAAGTCTTCGTTTTCGTAGCCGAGGTAGATACTGTAGAACAGCGGATTATCCCGCAGGACCTGGGTCAGCAGACTGCGGATTTCCGTCTCACTGAGTTTGTTTTTGGCAATAGCAGAAACACTACGCAGCAGGGTCGCACTGCTTTCAGCACTGGTATGCAGTTCTTTCACATACTCACTGACCCCGGCACTCGCCACACTGAGTTTGGCCAGCACATGCTCCTCGGACATCGCGCGGCCAAAATAGTATTGCAGACTGATAGCAAACAACGCGGTGATCGTTGTTGCGAGCAGGAACATGCTTCCCACCGTAAAACGGATGGAAAACTTTCTTTTATTACGAGCCATACTGACTGCCTCCCAAAAGGCATCTTTTTTTATTCTATAAGATCAGTCTAGTACGTCTCGTTAATTCAACAAGTTGCGCTATAAATTAGTACCCGCCATCAGCCTCTTTACCAGGCTGGCAAGCTCACTTCATTACCTTCCGCCGGTTTGGCCGGAACTATGGTTGAAAGCAGCAGAGAGATGATGGCCATACCCGAGCCGGCAAGGAAAACCGCTGCAGGAGATACCAGCCACAGCATGCCGAACAGAACCGGTATCACCACTGCAGCAATGTGATTGATGGTAAAAGAAACACCGGCACTGGAGGCCATGTCCGCGGGATCAGCAATCTTCTGGAAGTAGGTTTTGATCGCCAGCGCAAACGCGAAGAACAGGTGATCAATAATATACAACGCTGCAGCCCACTCTGCTGTTTCAACAAACGCGTAGCCGGTAAATACAATAAACAAGCCAATATATTCAAATATCAGCGCTTTACGCTCACCAAACTTGCCAATCATCTGGCCAATTTTTTTGGCAAACAGCCAGTTAAACGCATAGTTCACCAGAAACAGCAGGGTGATATCTGCCGCGCTGTAGCCGAACTTCTCGACCATAAGAAATCCGGCGAACACCACAAAGATCTGACGCCGGGCTCCGCTCATAAACGTCAGCGCGTAGTAGAGCCAGTAACGTTTGCGCAGCACCAGCTTCTTGGTTTGCACCGTGTGGGTCTCAAACTGGGGAAAGCCGAACGCGATAAGACAGATCACAATAAATGAACTGCCGCCAGTCAAAAGGTAAACCCAGATATAATCCAGGTTCCAGAACTCCAGCAGTACCCACAGGCCGCCATAAGTACAGAGTGAAGCCAGTGCGCCAACTGAAATCATCTTACCAAGAAATTCAGGCGCTTCGTCTTTGGTCAGCCACTGCAGGGAAAGGGATTGCTTAAGGGTTTCGAAATAGTGGAATCCGGTCGACATCAGCAGCGTAGTCGCCAGCAGGCCAAACAGGGTCGGGAAAAAGCCGGTTAATGCGGTACCGAGCGAAAGCATCAGCAGGGACAAAATCATAAACTTCTGCTCGCGGATGAACACCAGCAGAAACACCGCAGTAAAGGCCAGAAAGCCCGGGATCTCCCGCACGCTCTGAAGCAGGCCGATGTCCGCACCGGTAAAACTGGCCTGCTCGACCACGAAGTTGTTCAACAGCGCCATCCAGCTGGAAAATGCAATCGGCACCACAACCGAAATGATCAAAAGAAAATTATGTGGGGTCTGCCAGGCTTTGCGCTGCATTGGGGGATTCCTGCGTGTAACAATCTGGTAACAGGATACGCTTCGGAACAAAGAAAAGCTATCGGTTTATTAACTCCGCCAGGCGTGCTGCAGACAGCCACTTTCTCCCGGGATCCGATACAAGGACAGATACCGGATTCAGACCAGCTCAACTACCGAATCAATACAAATCGAATCATGCCGCCAGTACTCAATATCACAACTGACAAGAGTGCCCTGCGCATCATAATTCATCCGCTCCACCACCATGGCCGGAGCGCCGGACGTCGCTCTCAGCGCTGCTGCGGTATCACAGGAGAATGAAGAAGTACTCAGCCGGTAGCGCACTTTCTTATAAACAACGCCAAACTCGTCCCGCAAAATATCGGTCAGCGATTGGGTCAGTTCGATATCCACCAATCCGGGAACACGCTCAGGCCTCAGGTAGTTCGTCACAAAAGCTACCGGGCGGTCGTCGAGATAACGTACCCGGTCTATCCGGCAAACATCACTGAAAGGCGGCAACTCCAGCAACTGAGCGGCCTGCTTGTTCGCCAGCATCGCTTTTGCACAAATCACTTCTGTTTTTGGCTTGCGTCCCTGGGCTTCAGCCATTGCATTAAAACTAAGCCCTCTGGCCGGGTCATAACGAAGGGGGCCGGGAGCAATAAACCAACCCCGGCGGTCTTCACGGAAAATCTTTCCTTCCGCCTCCAGTGAAGACAGGGCTTCGCGCAGAGTGACCCGTGTAGTATCAAACGTTTCTGCCAGCTTTCGCTCTGATGGCAGTTTGTTTCCCGGAGTTAAGTAGCCAGATTCAATCTGCTCTGTAATCGCTTCTTTAATTTTTATGTACTGCACATTCAATCCTTGTCATTAACCGGGCTGACTTCGTTGCTAAAACTAACAGAATCTTACCGCATTATGCCCCGGCAGGGGAGCCAAAAGCAGCGGCTGGTGTCCGGAAACTCCCGGCTACTCGCACTCGCATAACACCCTTACTTGCGGTGAATCAAAAGACCCATAAGCTCCCAAAACGATTGGTTGCATTTCAAATCATTTCCGGATATAAATCCCGCCCGAGAATCAGATACGCGTCACATTTTCGAAAAGGAGACCCGGAAGTTATGGCCGCTCAGCTTCACTACGTCATCATGCTGCTTTTTCTGACCACGGCATTTTTCTCCCAGGCACAAGAACTTTCCAGCCGGGACAAAGCCGATCTGATGAGCACCAAAGCCAACGTCTACCGCAGTGCAGCAGAGTGCCTTTACCTTGCCACGGTTGAACGCACAGAGTGGGAAAAAGTAAAGTTTAACCCGCGACCTAAAGAGTTGCAGAGTGCCTGCCGGATGATCCACCCCCTGAAAGTAAAACACCTGCACCTGCAGGGGCTTGACGCTGCCTACCGCAGTACTATCGCCATACTTGACCAGACCATCGCTGCGGCATTCACCCGCCCGCCAGGTACACCTGCTTCGTTCCAGGACGAGCTGGAAACCAGCATCGAACAACAAATCTGGCTGGATCAGCAACAAAGCCAGGAAAGCCGTCTGGAAACGGTGACCCGGCTGTATTTTAAAAACAACTGCCATGAAGCCATCAACCTGGCCAACCTGCTTAACCACTACCCTCAGACACAGCACTGCAGGTAATACCAACCCGGAACGCCTTGGCAAACCTGGCAGGTTTGCCTACAATCCCCGCCATTCTTTCCAACCTGAACCCTGTCGTAATGAATAAAAGCTTAATCACCAACCTTATTGCCCTTGTTTTGCTGGGCGCAGGTTACCTGACGGCCAGCAAACTGGCTCTGTATGCCGGCCTGTTCGCCTTCTCCGGTGCCATCACTAACTGGCTGGCCGTCCACATGTTGTTTGAAAAAGTACCAGGCCTGTATGGTTCGGGCGTTATCCCGGCGCGTTTTGAAGAGTTTAAAACCGCGATCAAAACCCTGATGATGGAGCAGTTCTTTACCAAAGAGAACATCGACCGTTTTCTGAGTAAGGAAATGGACGGCAGCCAGGCGCTGAACCTGACGCCAATCATCGAGAAAATAGACTTTGAACCCACCTTTAACTCCCTGGTAGAAGTGATCGCCAACTCTCAGTTTGGCGGAATGCTGGCCATGTTTGGTGGTACCGCAGCCCTGGAGCCGCTTAAAACACCATTCGTAGAGAAGATGCAGCAGTCAGTGATTGAAATCAGCCAGAGCGATACGGTACGTGATGCCCTGAAAAACGAGCTGGAACAACCATCCATGCTGAGCGAAATCGAAAACAACATTGAGAACATCATCGACCAGCGATTAAACGAGCTGACGCCACAACTGGTGAAAACCATGGTTCAGGACATGATCAAAACGCATCTGGGCTGGCTGGTTGTCTGGGGCGGTGTCTTTGGTGGTCTTATCGGTGTGATTTCTTCGTTTATCGCCTGATACATTTCAGAACACACCCACAAATGCCGGGCCCCGTGCCCGGCATTACTGTATTTGAAGCAAAAAAAAGCCAACCGCATTACGCGATTGGCGATAAAGAGTGTGAACAAAATATTCACTAACAACGTCAGTTGGCTAGGTGACCCTCGGCTTAAAAAGGGTCATTCGTATTAATGCAACCACCATGCCAACTTTTTCAACTCGAAAATCAGTCACTTCCGTTTACTATTTCATCATTATGAACCTGATTGATTGCAAAATGCGAAGAATGAAAATGCAATTTGCGAAATATACAACCAAAAAACGGACCAGGTTAAAAAATCGCCTGACTGCCTGCGGCAACAAACCCACCCATTTAGTGATAAAGCTCACAGTTAATCCAAATAATGCAGCAAATTGCATGCATATCAGACCTGTTTACTTATTCACTATGGCGCATAAACTGGTTGGAGATTAAAATACACCGGAAAGGAACCAAGATCACAATAACAGGCCTTACTGCTCAACATGAACTGCTGCTCCCTCGTTACCCGTCTGCTCCTCGGCGGTTTATTTCTGTTCAGCCCCCAACTTATGGCACAGCAGACCGTAAAAGTCGGCCTGCGCTGGCTGAATCAGTTCCAGTTCGCCGGGTACTACGCCGCGGTTGATCAGGGCTATTACGCCCTGGAAGGCTTGAACGT
This sequence comes from Vibrio sp. 9-16B-A1, assembly GCF_056726165.1. Lineage (NCBI taxonomy): Bacteria > Pseudomonadati > Pseudomonadota > Gammaproteobacteria > Vibrionales > Vibrionaceae > Vibrio > Vibrio sp. 9-16B-A1. The sequence continues at coordinate 326,786 of NZ_JBSDZD010000003.1, read as the reverse complement.
GGAACTTATTCCCGGCGCCGCTCAGAGCGATCCGGTTGAAGAGGTCATCCGGGGCGACTACGACTTTGCCATCGCTAACGGAGAACTGATCCTGGCCCGTCTGCAGGGCCGCCCGGTCGTGGCATTGGGGGCCATGATGCAATACTCCCCTTCCGCGATTTTTACCCTCGCCTCCTCCGGTATAGACAGCGCGAAAGAACTCGCGGGAAAACGGATCATGACAATCGGTGGCCGCGCTTCCCCGGAACTGCTGACTCTGCTGGACAATGCCGGTTTATCTCAGGATGACGTGACGCTGATACCGCAAAACTATCGGCTTCAGGCTCTGATCAACGGTGATATCGACGCATTCAGTGGCTACCTGTCAACTGAGCCTTATCTGCTCTCCACGCAGGGTATCAAGTTCAACAGTCTGCTCCCGGCTAATGGTAACGTTGATTTCTACAGTGACTTTCTGTTTACCAGTCAGGCGCTGGCCGACAAGAATCCCGGGCTGATCAGGGCTTTTCGCCGTGCAACCCTTAAAGGCTGGCGCTACGCGCTGGCAAATCCGGAGAAAATGGTCAACAGCATCAGGAACAAGTGGGGTTCAACCCGTACCCTGAACGAGCTGCGTTACGAAGCGCTGTCACTGACTAACCTTATCCGTCCTGAACTGGTTGAAATTGGCTATATCAATGAAGAGCGGATAGAAAACATCGCCCGGATCTTTATCGACCATGGCCTGGCCAGGGATATCAACAACCTCGACGGATTTGTTTACCATGAAGCGCAGCAGGAAATCGCCATTGCCCGGCACAGGATCGTGTTCCTCAGCCTGGCTATCGCCACTATGGCCGGGCTTTGCCTTATATTGCTGGCGGTAACGCGAAAGCTGCACCGCGAAGTAAAAAGACGTAAAGAGGTCGAGGCCCAACTGCGGATACTGGCCTCACTGGACCCGCTTACCGGGCTGCTGAACCGGCGCAGCTTCGGTGCGGACGCCCACAAGGAAGAGAGCCGCGCCAGACGAACAAAAAGCAGCTACAGCATTGTGTTGCTCGATATCGACCTGTTTAAGACCATTAACGATCAGTTCGGCCACAGCTCCGGGGATAAAGTGATTAAGCAGGTCGCCAGACAGCTGCTGGATAACTCCAGGGAAATCGATATCTGCGCCCGTTTTGGCGGAGAGGAGTTCATCATCCTGCTTCCTGAGGCTTCTGCTTCTCAGGCGCTCAGCTATGCCCAGCGTCTGCGGGACAATATTAACGCCATGACATTTGATTCAAAGAAAGGGCAGACTTTTCAGATCACCGCCTCTTACGGTGTGGCAGAATGGGATCACTCTGATTCGCTGGACAGCGTGATCAACCAGGCCGATCAGGCGCTCTACCTGGCCAAACGTTCGGGACGGGACTGTATCCGGGCCTGGTCGCACACCCTTATCACAGGTAATACGGCAGAACAGGCCTCAGCAATATAAATGCTTTAGACGCTTTGCAGCTCTTCTGAAACCAGCGGTGCTGCAACCACGTGTTGATGGTTGCATACGCGGCAATACATCTGACGCTCAAGCTTGTAGTAATGCTCACCGCTCAGGAACTGAAAGATAAGCTGATTGGCATTTTGGATCTTCTCAAGAAGGGTCGTACATTGCTGTCTCGATTTTCGCATGATCACTTTGTGGTCTGTCTTCTTCTCACACGCTTCACAATATACCTTTGGCATAGCCCCTTCCTTTGAACTTTGAGTGAATGTCACTGTATTGACACAATTATTCCTTACTCGTTCAATGGAATTAATTTCGTGTGTAAAAAATGTGCGCCAGTTAACAAAACCACGTCAGATAAGGGCTGCAGGCCCTACAGAATTTGCTACAGATCAAACAATTAGTACCACTTGTTGTCCTTCAGCTCCGGTAAACAAGCGCATTTCGTTCAGCACAAGCATCCGTTTAATCTCTTTCGTGTCAGGGTGAGTAACTTCTTTCAGGCCACCGGATTATGGCGAATATGATTGCCGCAGTACTGCTCACCTCCGGCGGCTGGGATGATGTCAGGCCATCACCATGAACCGTCCCTAAGTTATAAAAAGCCCGACGCAAACGTTTACGCACATCAAAATAAGCCTATTGATTGCCCAACAGGGCATTTCATCCATAACCAAAGTGAGGCTGATATAATTGAATTCATCCGCAAGCACTGTCCGGCAATTAACTAATAAGAAATATATAAATTAGTTACAGCTTATTAATACATGATGAACAGATAACAAAAAAGCACCCTGAAAGGTGCTTTTTCTATGCCTTGAATATACCAAAATCAGCGAAATAGCTGAGCCGGTATTAAACTTCACCCTGTTGCTGGGCTTGTTTTACTAATGCCTGACGTTGAGCTTCTACTTCTGATTGCATCTGGCTTTCCTGATCGATGTCAGTTTCAGTTACAGATGGAACGAATACATAGTATTTATTAATAGTCATCACAGAACCTCAAGGTTGTTTAATTGACGCCGCAATCATCTCCCTTATTTCAACAGAGATCATCCTCCATAATAATATTTTTATCGGCGTAGGTACGGGGCGTAGATTACTCCTTAAGCAGGTGATTATCAATAAGACACCGGTTGCATTTAGAAAGACAGGTTGAATTTGTGGAATCAGTTCACATTTTAGGCGGGAATATCAGCCAATTGTTAACGCAAATAAACCATTTATTTTTCATGGATTTATCATTACAGCATGAAGTGATATAGCACGCAAAACTCTCTACGCCCCTTCCTTTCTGTACACAGGTGCGTACATTTCTGCGCCATTTTGGGCTGAACTCTGCGCCCCCGGATTACTCCGGCTCCTCCCCGGCGAGACAGAGATAAAAGGAAACTCAGCTCTGTGATCCCCGCCCAATCGCCGCAATAGACACCGGATTATCAGCGTGCTGTAATTCAAAAAAACAACAATAACCGTGAGTAATGATTATGATGCTGCAGCTGGATAACGAAATGCAGGTAGAGCTGCTCTCACCTGACATCACTGCAAACCTTGAAGACAGGCAAATCAAACTGGCCTTTCAGGGAATCCATAACGAGCCGCTGAGCGACTCTGCGCTGGTCGCCCGAATCCCTTTTGATACAGAGCATGACGCCCGCCTCATTGGCGATGGCTTTCAGATGCTGTGTCAGACCGCCGGTACGCCGGAAAACCTGACCGATATTGGCCGCTGCCCGGACAACGATGCCAGTTATCGTATCTACGCCACTGACGCACCAAAACGCTTTTACAACTACCTGGTACTGGAGCAATCCGACGGCTATACCCTGTTCGGTTTTACTTCCTGTCACCGCTTTGCCGGTTACTTTGAACTGGCGCCTACACCACTGGGTTACGACATTCACATTCACCTGGATGGCGAAAACAGCCTGCCGCAGGAGTGGGAGAGCCCTGAGCTGGAAAGCTTCTGCGTCCTCAGTGGAGATTCACTCTCAGCCCTGTATAAAGAGTACACCGCAATTATCGCCCGTTCTCACCCGCCCCGTGCTGGTGTTCTCGCGGATGCGCCAGTGGGCTGGTGCTCCTGGTATGCCTATTATGCCGACGTAAACGAAGAGAACATTCAGGCCAACGTCGCCGCTATGCAGGATGACATGGAGGCGCTCGAATGGGTACTGCTTGATGATGGCTATCAGGCGTTTATGGGTGACTGGTTAACCCCGTCCGATAAGTTCTCCGGCGGCGTTAAAGAGCTGATTCAGTCAATTAAAGCCAAAGGCAAAAAGCCCGCTATCTGGATGGCGCCTTTTATCGCGCAGAAGGAGTCACAGCTCTTTCAGCAACACCCGGACTGGTTTGTCCGCCATCAGGATGGCTCCCTGCTGAAAGCTGAAGACATCACCTATGGCGGATGGCGCTGTACGCCCTGGTATATTCTGGATACCTCACACCCGGAGGTGCAGGCGCACCTGACTGAAACAGTCAGGGTGATGCGTGAAGAGTGGGGGGTGGAGCTGTTTAAGCTGGATGCCAACTACTGGGGCACACTCAAAGGCGTGCGTTACCAAGGTGGCGTGACCGGCGTACAGGCCTACCGGATGGGGATGGAAGCGATTGCTGCAGGTGCCGGAGATGCCTGGCTGCTGGGCTGTAATGCGCCAATGTGGCCGTCGCTGGGGTTGGTGGATGCAATGCGGGTTTCTGATGATGTGGAACGTAATCCACACCGCTTCGAGCAGATCGCCAAAGAAACATTTTACCGCGCCTGGCAACACCGCGGGCTATGGCAAATCGATCCCGATTGCGTCACGCTCACTTCACTGCCCAATCAGGGCACAGAGCGCCCGGCCTATCACTTCCACCGAACCGCACTGCTGGCCTGTGGCGGCCTGCTGCTGTCGGGAGACCCGTTGCCGGAGATCACCGATTTTGCCAAATCCAGCTTCAGCAAGCTGCTGACCCGGCACAAACACAACCAGAGTACGGCAAAATTCACCTCGCTGTCGCTGAACCATGCGTTTCTTAAGCTGACCGGGCACAATGATCTGCACTGTCTGTTTAACTACAGGCAACCACAGCAGGAACATACCCTGACCTCAGACCATCCGGTATTTTGGTATGACTTCTGGAGTGGTAAATGCCTGTGTGACGAACCGATGCAGATCCTGCGGATCACCCTGCCAGACGGCCTGCAGGCAAGAGCGATTCTGACCGCAGACCGCTAAGGCGTGCCAGACTGATCCGACGAACGGAAACAACACACCCGGCCCTGACTGATTTCAACCTGACACTGGCTGATCAGCAGGGCCTTTAACCGTTTACGCGCCCGTTGCAGGCGCGATTTGGCCGCGGGCAGAGTCATGCCATGTGCACAGGCATAGTCCGCCTGGCGCACACCATTCAAATCACACTGCTCAATGATCTCCCGCTCCGCCGTATCCAGCAGGGGCAGTATTTTGGGCAGGCAGCGCTGCATCTGGACCAGCGGCTCATACCGCCCCTCCTCCTGATACTCATCCCTGCCCAAAGGCACGTCATCAATCGGCATCAGTTCAACCCGTCTGCGAATGGTGTCGATATAGTGGTTTTTCACCATCTTAAACAGCCATGACTTACTGTCATCAAGGGAGCAAAAACGCTGGCTGTTTCTCATCGCTTTAAGAAACACCTCCTGCATCATATCTTCCGCTTCCTGGCGACTGCCGCACTGCTTTATCAGCCAGTGGCCAATGGCAGCCTCATGCTGCTGCCAGGCCTCCATCAGACACTTCATCAGGCTTTTAACATCTCTATCGCCTGATCCAGTGAAGGAACCGAACCACTGTGCTTTACAACCCCGTCTACCGCGACACCCGGAGTGCGCATAATTCCGGCAAGCATGATTTGCTCTGCTTCAGAGACCTTAATCAGCTCCACCTCTTCACCCAGTTGCTTTGCCGCATCCACCAGAATCTCTGCGGTTTTTGTGCAGTTTGCGCAGCCTGAACCAAATACCTTAACCTGTTTCATAATCAAAACTTCTCCTAAAACAACCAATTAAAAATCCAACCGATCACGGTTATTGAGACAAATACATACCCGGCCACCAGCACCAGCAACCGCAGGCGCATCACCTGCTTAAGCATCATAAACTCCGGCAGACTGACCGCCACGGCCGCCATACAAAACGCCAGCGTGGTGCCAAGCGGCACACCTTTGGCAATCAGTGATGCCATCACCGGAACCACCCCGGAGGCGTTCACATACATGGGAATAGCCGCCGCTGCCGCTACCGGCACCGACCACCACTGACCGGCAGACAAATTCTGATCCACCCAGCCTTCCGGCAGATAACCGTGGATAAAAGCGCCAATCCCTACGCCAATCAGCACCCATTTCCAGATACGGCGAAAAATCCCCAGGGTTTCATCGCGGGCAAACTGGTGGCGGCCTTCAAACCCAAGCGACGGATGCTGAGCTGGTGCACTCTGCATGGCCGGGCCTTCCTGATAAGCTTTGGCCAGAAACGGCTGCAGCCAGCGCTCAGCTTTCAGCAGATCAATCACCACGCCTGCCAGCACACCCAGTAAAATGCCGCACAGCAGATACATGAGGGTGAATTTCAGCCCCAGCATACCGCCGAGCATGATGATCACCACTTCGTTAATCAGCGGTGAGGTGATCAGAAAAGACATGGTGATCCCCACCGGGATCCGGGCCGAGACAAACCCCATAAACAATGGAATAGAGCTGCACGAACAAAACGGCGTCACCGCGCCAAAAACGGAACCCATTAAGTAGCCAATACCCCGGTGGCGTCCCGCCAGATAATCGCGAACCCGTTCAGCGTTCAGTGCAGCGCGGATAAAACTGATGATGTAAATAAGCACCAGCAGCAGCACCAGGATCTTGCTGGTATCTTCAATAAAGAAATGCACCCCGCCCGCCAGCGCACTGCCGGGCTGAAGGGAAAAAACCGAGTAGGTCAGCCAGTCCGCCAACCAGGTAAAGACTTGCAACATAGAGGCTCCGAAATCGTCGTTCTACTCTTAACACGCAACAGGTTTCAAAAGGATGCATTTTTTCTGTTTTTTTGATTCGGGTCCTTAACAAGGCAAATAATAAGACCCGCCCGGCACCTGGCACTGTTTCAGCGTGAGGAATACAGCTTTAAAAAGCAGTATCCACGCAGAAGCGAAGCATAGTCAGGGGCGGTTATTTTGTTTACCTTCAGATTACAATCAGCTGTCGCGGGCTGCTAAACTCATGGTTTTAGCCTTGCCTGCGACTGCCATGCGACGACTTCCAGTACAAATTATCCCGGCCGCACTTCTGTGCTTATGCTCTGCGCCACTTGTGGCATCGGAACTGAGCCAGAGCTGGCAAACCCTGTATGACGGGGCGCTGGCGCGCTCTCCGGCTCCGGTCGCAGAGCAGGATCTGCTGGACCGTTTTCCCAAAGAGCGGCTGTTAAGTCAGGCTCAGTACCCCGATTTCAGCCGCTACAGCTGGCAGGATCTTCAGCTGCTGTGGCAGACCCGTCAGGAGTGTATTACCCCATCAGATACGGAGCCACGTCTCGCGACCGCCATTGAGTTTGAGCTGGCACTATGCCAAAAGCAGCTACTGTCAGATAAATGGTTTCAAACCCACCCGGCACTTCATCCTGCCGGGGGCAGCTATCTGTGGCGTTATCTCAGCGCTCATCCCGGGGCGGTTCTTTCACCTTCAATGGCCCGCCAGCTTACTCTGGCTGAGCCATCACATCCGCTGCACTTTCTGCTGGCAGAGATAACCCCGGAAGGCGCCGATGCCCTGCTTTCCGGTTACCGGGCTTATCTCACCGATGACCTGACGCTGTGGCTCAGCAGCAAAACCGGCTGGCACAAACTGCCAAAAGCGCAATGGTTGCCACAGGCACAAATGCTGAAACTTGAAATCAGTAATCAGGATCAGGGCTGTTCGCTGCGCTACAGTAATCTCTGCATTAACGCCGCCCCTTCAACCAGCCTGTGGCTGCGGCTGGCACTGTTTATCGCCGGCCTCACCATCGCCGGGCTGCTGGTAAGGCTGGCATGGCAAAAACGCCTTGAAGGACGCGAGCGCCGGTATATTCTCGAACTGCTGACCCACGAGCTGCGCACCCCTGTCACCAGCCTCGGCTTCAGTGTTGAATCCCTGCGCGATGAGTTTGATGTCCTGTCCGGTAACGGGCAGCAGGCGCTGTGGCGGCTGATTGCAGACCACCAACGCCTGGCTCAGCTTACCGAAACCAGCAAAGGTTACCTGAGCCAGCAGCAGAGTCTCGGGAGCAGTGAAGCCGCCATTGCTGATTTTCTCGACCACACGCTGGAGAAGTTCCAGCTGGAATACGAACTGGACGAAGACAAAGAGCTGGAACTGCCCTGGTACTGGCTGGGGATCTGTCTCAGTAATCTGGTCAAAAACGCCCTGCAACATGGCAGGCAACCGGTCAGAGTCCGGGTCAGTACCGGGCAATCCCTTCGAATCGAAGTGACCGATGCCGGCGAGTTTCCCTCTCCGCTTAAACGCCTGCTGAGAGGGCTGAGAAAAAATCAAACCAGTACCAACATGGGTGTCGGACTGGACATTGTCAGCCGCCTGATGCACCAGATGGGTGGCAGACTGATTATTGAACGTCACCCTACCCGCTGCATCCTGGAGTTACCGTTATGAACAAGATTTTATTGATTGAAGACGATGCCCTGCTGGGCGAAGGACTGCAGCAGTTTCTGCATAAAAGCGGCTACTCGTGCCACTGGCTGAAAGAGACCGGCCCGGTGGAAAAACACTGGTACAGCGCAGATCTGGTGATCCTCGACCGCCAGCTCGCCGATGGAGACAGCCTGAGAAAACTGCCGGAGTGGCTGATGCTCAAGGCCGTTCCGGTCATAGTGCTGACCGCCAAAGTAGAAGTAGAACAACGGGTAGAAGGCCTGATGGCCGGAGCCAAAGATTATGTCACCAAGCCATTCTCTCATCAGGAGCTTCTGGCACGTATCGTGGCCCAGTTACGTCCCCTTGGAGAGAGCCAGCTTCATTATGGTGGTATCACCATCAGCCTTGCACAGCGCCAGGCGAGCCTGGATGGAGAATCCGTAGAACTCAAACCCAAAGAGTTTCAGCTGTTGCAGCTGCTAGTGCAAAACCAGGGACGGGTGTTCCACCGCGATGAACTGCTGAACCGGGTCTGGGGGTATCAGTCGTTTCCGACCACCCGCACCATAGATAACCACGTGCTCAAACTCCGGCAGAAACTGCCGACGCTCAATATCGAAACCCTGCGCGGTGTCGGATATCGTCTGGTGGAGCCGCTATGATGAAAACTCACGCTCTGCTGCTTGCAGCCCTGTCTGCAGTCTCATTCCATTCCAGTGCTGAAAGCTGGTTCACACATACCCCTCTTCAGGCGAGTTACTCCGCGCTGATGGAGGGCCATGATGAACTGGCATGGCAGGAGCTGGTACAGTCGCTGGGTACGCACACACCCGATGAGTCTTTGTGGCTGCCGGTTAAAAAAGTGCTGCTTGAAAACGCAAACTGTCATCTGGCCCCTGAAGAGCAACCCGCCGAAATCCGGGTCACACTGATGCGCAAAACCTCACCAACCCGTCAGGAATTTCAGATCCGGGTCTCGGTGGATATGGCACAAATACCTCTTTCTGTCCGCCTTAAAAACCATGAGGGCGACACCCTGATTGAAGGCAAAGTCAGCAATGACAACTGGCATGAGTTTGAAAGCCGCGAACTGCTTACGCCCCCGGAACCTGGCCTCTACACCCTGCAAACCGGTGAGGCCAGCTATCCTCTGCTGATTAGCAGCTTTGATCAGCACAGCTGGCTCTCCTTTGGTGACAGGCAAACCATCCGGCTCAACGTCCCGCCGGCCAACCCGGGCTGCGCAGAAGCCACCGCTCACTGGCAGTGGTTCGATGAGGACTATCACATGGTCGGCACTGCAGTGCCCATCACCGGTCCGCAGTTTCCCATTTCACCGCCTGAAGCCAAACGCCTCAGCGCCGTCGTTGAACAGGCAGAATACCAGTCAGGGATCCGTATCGAATATCAGCAGCGCCTGACCACACCATTAATCAGGGCCGTGCCGCTAACGAAGACATCCCGGTGACATTTCCTTTGCGCCGTTGATTTGTAATGGCGCAAAAGGAGAACACTATGTACTTAACTAAACGGCACAAAACCTCACAGCACTCAACCGCACTGCTTTTGCTGATGCTCAGCCTGCCGGCATCAGCCTCTGTCACTCTCTCTTATCAGGGAGATGAAATCACGCTGGCCCCAGAGTCAATGGAGATAAACTGGCAAAACGGCCAGCAGCTCCTGCAGATAAACCAGGGTGAGCTCACTGTTGCAGGCAAAGCTCAGCAGGCCACACAGATTACACAGCCAAACGACCAAAACGCGCGCTGGCTGCTCTCTCCCTCCAACATCCGGGTGCAGGCCCATTTTGACGGAGCCCTGGAGCTGACATTTACCTCTGAGGGGCCATCACCGGAACGGGATAAACCAGTCACGCTGAACTGGTTTCACCTGCCACAGCAACAGACCCAAACCCTTTACCTGCCTTTCAGTGAGGGTATGCGTGTGCCGACTAACCACCCGGTATGGAAGAAATACCTTACTGAAGAGTATTCCGGCAGCAACACCACCCAGGATCTGAAAATACCGTTCTGGACCACAGAGCAAAACGGCCGCTATATCAGCTACCAGCTCATCACCGCGACCAACAACCGGCTTATGTTTTCTGCTGACAAACCCAGAACAGATATGGTTGCTCAGTATCAGTTCACAACCCTCAGCTCAGTGCAGCTGTTTAAAGTCCGGATCTCGCAGGGCGATACCCCGCTCTCCGGCGCGCACGCTTTCCGCCAGTGGCGAATCGATAACGGACTGGCCACTCCACTGAACAAAGCTCCCTATCCGGGTCTGAACAAGCTCATCGGTGCCAGCCATGTCTACCTGTTTGGAACCGGTGTTATCGCTGCAGAGGATGTACGCGACTGGTGGGGGCTGGCAGACTGGTTTCAGACCCGCTTCTCACCTCAGGACGCTGAGGCCCGTGAACTGGCGAAGCTGAAAAAAGGCCAGGACTGGTTCAGCCGGTATCATAAACAACTGCTTATCAGCCTTCTCAATACAGAGCTGAAACGTAAGTTCCCGGTGCCCCCTCCAACTATGACCAACAACACCATCCGGGACCAGTACCATTCTGCCCGGCAACAAAAAGCCTGGCTTGAGAAACACGCCGGGAGATACCTGATCCCATCAGAGCTGTGGGGGCAGGCTCTCACCCCTGATATGCTCAGCAATATGCAAAAAGCCGGACTGACAAAACTCTGGCTCGGCATGGATAACTGGATGCCCGCTTTCTATCAGCCAGATGCCGTCGACAAAGCCAAAGCGCAGGGTTATCTGGTGGGTACCTACGATTCTTACAACACCGCCATCGCCCCCGGTGTGAACGACAGCTGGCTGACCGCCCACCTGCCCGAACCAATGCGTAAAGGCTGTGCCATCGTCAAAGCAGACAGCACCCTGAAAGCCGGTTTCCGGGGCAAGGGGTTCTACCTCAACCCAGCATGTGAACTGGAATATGTCACCCGGCGGGTGGACGACATTCTGAAGTACGGCCGCTTTAACAGCCTGTTTCTGGATGTCGACGCCACAGCCATGGCAAGAGAAGACTACCGTAACGGCACGACTGAGTCCGACATGCTGAGGGCATTTATCCGCAGAATGGATGCCATCAGCAAGCACACCCTGCTGGGTTCTGAAGACGGCAACGCCCTGGCCACCCGCGGAATTGCATTCGCCCACGGCATGGAAAGCATCGGTTTTGGCTGGACGGACAAAGAGATGAAAACTGACCGGAGCTCGCCCTATTTTCTCGGACGCTGGTACCCGGATCACAAGCCAGATTTCTTCTTTAAAACCGCACAGGTTAAAGAGCCGTATAAAACGCTGCTGTTTTCGCCGCAGTTCCGTGTTCCGCTTTATCAGGCGGTATTTCACGACGAAGTGATCAACAGCCACCACTGGCACAGTGACAGCTTAAAGTTCAGCAATGTTCAGACAGAGCGGGACCTGACAGCCATGCTCTATAACACTCCGGCCATGGTGCACCTGAGCCGGGATGAAGCAACAACACCCGATGCGCCCAGACTCAGGGCCCTGCGGCACTATCAGGATGGATTTATGCCACTGCACCGCCAATTGTGGGACAAGTCACTGACCGGCTTTAAATGGCTGGATAAGGAAGGCTGGCTTCAGCAGACCACGTTCAGTGACGGCAGCCGGGTCATTGCGAACTTCTCTTCCAAAGCGCAAAAGCTGCCAAATGGTGCCACCATAAAACCCGGGTCGATAATGGGCATACTCAGCACCGGAGAGCTTATCCTTTGGCAAAGCCGCGCAGTGAGCCAACACAGCGGTCAATAAAACTCATCCGGTTAATTAAAAAACGGCATTATTCGTCAATTGTTTGACATGCTAACATCTTGCCGTTTTTTTTACATTTCCCGGGATAAGTATGAAATACGCCTGTTTATTGCTGGCCGTTCCAGCGCTTGCTTTTGCCCAGCCGGGCGACATCAGCCATATTGACCTGAAAGTTGGCTCCACCACTACCCGCGCCATTGCCAACGGCCATCAGAGCAACGAAGTTAAAGGCACCAGCATTGCTATTGAGGGCAACCGCCTCTACGAAGACAGCACGGCTTTCGATGCCCTGAAACTGGGTGTATTTGGCGGGCTTTCTTACGATGAACTGAATGACAAGAAAGCCCCAACCGGCACTAAGTTTACGGTTTATAACCTCAACCTGAACGCCGGTGGTGTGATGAACCTGGAGCTTGGCAATCGGGTTAACCTGTATGCCAAAGCGGGCGTTATCTACAGCATCACCGATACAAAACACACCGACCAAATGGAAGTGGAATCTGCCAGCGCCAATGGTTTTGGCTACACCCTGGGCGGCGGTGCGAATGTTCGCGTAACCGATCATCTGACGTTCGGTGCTGAGTACCGCCTGAACCGCCCATACTACGAAGAGCAAAACGGCTTTGAATACAGCCTGCGCGGTAACACCGTGTTCCTGACTGCCGGTTACCAGTTCTGATCAAATCAGGCCACCTGTACGGGTGGCCTGATTTTCATTTAAAGCACATATTCGTGCAGGCTGAGGGCTTTGCGAAACCGGAAAAACGCAAATTAAAAATGAACAGTAGCCCCAAGAGACACCACACCAGAACCGATATAACGGTTAGCCAGGTAAGTGTACTCCCAGTGCAAATCGAGCATGCCCACGCGTATCGCTGAGCCTATTGCCGCCTCACCGCCCAGCGCGCCTTTTCTGTGTTCCTGCCCGTCGATTTTATAACTCAGGGTGTAATAGTTCGCGCCCGCTTTGCCATAAAGCGTTACGTAATCATTCAATGGAAGCTCACCATAAAACACTGCCCGCGGGCCAGAGAAGCCCGCTTCTTTAACAGTTTCAGTGACACCATTGACCACTGTGGTCACAATCCCCTCGGTCGCACCATACCAACCGCCTTCCACGCCAATCTGGTCATTCACCATCCGGCGGTAATAAGCACCAAAACTCATCAAATCTCCGGCGCTGACATTTTCACCTTCCACTTCGATTGACTGAGCACCGTACCCCAATGAAATACCGATTGCATTCTGCTGAGCCATTACACCTGAACTTACCAGCAATGCTGCTGCAAATATGATTGTTTTTTTCATTATTTTCCTGACTTTACTTGATATAAACCGGGCAAGGTTACTGAACCCGTCAGGGGCAAAACATCACTTATTTGTCATGCTATTGTCGCTGTATGTCAGGCCATTCACTTATGCTGAACCCGGCATTCAATAAGTTTGAATTTTTTTAACCTGATCACAAGGTTATGCTCCTCCTGCCCTATCTGATACCGGAAGCTGTTATGGATGAAATCAACAAAATCATTGAGCCTGTAGACATGAGCCTGACCGATAAACAAGTAAAGAACCTGCTCTGGAATCCTCAGTTTGAAATCATTCAGCTTCTGCTGTTTGTGCTGGTTATTGCCCTTCTGCTCCAGGAGTGGTGGTGAAAACAATACGGAAGAAGATCGTGCTGGCTGCAGCAAAAGCCAGCGCGATGAACAGCATGCTGACTGTGGCAAAAAAGACGCGCCAGATAAAAAAAGCCGAGAGCCACGCCAAGCCACGCAGAGCGGACAAACTTTTTTCCGGCTACGCTTCTGCGAAATTTCAAAAACAACCACCTCAGAGCGCCATTTTGACGGCTTAAATTGGCGATTTAGGCGCATTTTAAATTACTGTTTTCTTTAAGGTTATTTTTCTGGCATTGCTCTGGTCCCGGTGATAGCCTTTGCCGAGTAACGAAATGGAGTAAGCCTGTGTATTTTGAAGAAAAAATCTATGATCACCACGATTTCACCCATCACGATCTGAGTGAACATCGCTTTGTCCGATGTAAGTTTTACCAGTGTGACTTCAGTCGCGCCGATCTGCGCGATGCCCGTTTCGAGCAGTGTGTATTTATCGAACCCGGCGAAGTGGAAGGCTGCCACTTTGAATATACCGATCTCCGTGACGCGAGTTTCCAGGAGTGTCAGATGTCGATGGCTAATTTCAAAGGCGCAAATTGCTTTGGGATTGAGATGCGCGGATGCGATCTGAAAGGCGCCAGCTTTGTCATGGCCAGCTTCTCCAATAGGATCAATCACCGCACTTTTTTCTGCTCGGCTTACATTACCGGCTGCAACCTTTCATACGCAAACTTTGAGCGTCAGTCACTTGAAAAATGCGACCTGTTTGAAAACCGCTGGATAGGCGCTAACCTGCAGGGCGCCTCGCTGCGCGGCTCAGATTTGAGCCGGGGCGTATTCTCACCAGACTGCTGGAGTCAGTTCAGCTTTCAGGAGTGCGACCTGTGTAATGCGGAACTGGAAGGGCTGGACCCGCGCCGGGTGGATCTGACCGGGGTAAAAATATGCGACTGGCAGCAATCGGTATTGCTGGAAAAACTCGGCCTTATCGTACTGCCTGGATAAAAACAGCCGCTGCAGTTTAACTGCAGCGGCCCACATCACGCCTTCACCGCGCTAAACAGCGCCACGCATCCATACATCTCTACCGATACCTGGCTGAAATGTTTTTTCAATGCGCTTTCCAGCGCGGCCAGGTCATCGTCCAGGTTTGAGAAAATGCCTTTCTTGTTGTACAGACGCATCAGCTTGTCAGCAAAACCGTTACGTTTTGTGCCCTTACCCAAAATCGTACTGCCAAACAGGATTCCGCCCTCGGCAAGCTCTTCTTTCAGGTTGGCAAACACCACCTCTTTATCCGCAATATTGCCAGGCAGACAGTGGAGAAGGTAATTAACGCTGATCGAATCGTATTTTTGCCCGCCAAGCTTCAGAGGCTCCAGAACATTGCGCTGATATGCCTGTGGGGTAATACCTCCCACCGCAGCAGACGCCACATCCAGACTGTTCTGGTTCAGGTCAACCAGACCAAGGCGCTTGCAGCCCGGAGAGAGGTGATTTCTCAGGTAGTAACCGGTACCCACGCCCACGTCGAGGTGATTATCAGTGGCATGACGCTCAAAGCGCTGGCCGATAAGCGGCGTCGGGCACTTCCACAGATAACGGTTTGAAAAACCCAGAACCCAAAGGTCGTAGATGGAAAGAACTTTTTTGGTATAAACAGCCTGACCGGCAGCAGCATCACTCATATCTGTACTTCATAAACAGAGGAAACCGCGCAGTCTAATGCAGAAGGAAATGGCAACAAATCTTACCAGATTATTAGAACAAGCTATTGGAGCGCATACTAAAAAGCCTCCTGCAAAGGAGGCTTTTTCATCTTAAAACAAACAGTTACAGCTGAGCTTTCACCACCTGCTCCAGTTGCTCAAACGGCACGTAACCCGGGATCACTTCCTCGCCAATGATAAGTGCTGGCGTGCCACGCAGGCCAAGGTTGGTGAACAGACTGTAGTTATTGCTGATAAGGCCCTGCACTTCCTTATCCGCTTTCAGGTACTCCTTTGTACCAGTTACTTCAGCGATCTTTTCCAGAGACGCGGTATTGTGCGCGCCTGGCTTTTTCACCAGCAGATCGTGCACTTGAGCGTAGTCTTTCTTATCGTGCTGCCATACATTCAGCGCGTACGACGCCGAATTCACTTCCTGCCCGTGCTCTTTCAGCGGCAGATAGAGATTCACCACCTTGATCTGAGGGTAAGCTTTCACCAGCTTCTCCAGTTCGCCGTCGAGTTTCTTACAGTATGGGCAGCTGTAGTCGGTCATATTGATCAGAGTCAGTTCCGCCTTTTCTGCACCCATGGTGGTATGACGCGGATCATTGATGTAATCCTGGCTTGCTTCAAGCAGCTGACTGAACTTCTGTTTTTGTTGCAGGTATAACTGCAGGCTCTGGTGAAGATCATCGACCAGCTGAGGGTTGTTTTTCAGCATTGCAACGATGTCATCGATCTTACCCTGATCCGCCGCAGCCCAGACATTACCTGTTACCAGAGTGATACAGGTGGTAAGTACAACAAGTAGTTTTTTAAACATAAGATTTCCTGATTACTGATTCAGCCAGACACGCGCCATCACGCCCGGGGGGGTGGTGATCCCGGTAGTGACCGTACGGATTTGGCCGTCTTTGATAATGAAGATGGCGGGCGTAACTGAAATGTTCCAGTCGCGAAAAATCTCGCCGCGCTCATCGTTGATATTAAGAAACTGATAGTCGTGCGCCTGGAGGTAGGCATTCACTCTTTTATCCGGCCCGGATGAGCCGGAAACCGCGACCACAGTATAGTCGTCGCTGAGCCAGCTAAGGCCCGGGCTGACGAACTTACACGCCGGGCACCATGTCGCCCAGAAATAGAGCACCACAGGCTTATCCTGGCTGAGCTGCGCGAGATTCACCGGCTCGCCATCCACGGTGATACCGGTCAGAGGCGGTGCCTCACCAGCCGGCATATCCTGGCTGCGATACCAGTCCACCGCCCAGGCAACGACACTGCCAATTAGCAGCAGCACAACCAGCTCTTTCAGCCAGTAAAACAGCGATTTTTTCTTCATCACTGCTCCCCCGAAGCCTGGCGCAGCGCATCCAGCACGACTTCACTGCTCAGGATGACAGGCAGCGGGATCCCCTGTAGCGCGGCAGGACCATAGACGATATTAAATGGCACGCCGTAGCGGCCGTTTTCCTGCAGATACGAAGTGATCTTCTCACTCGGCCTGGTCCAGTCCCCTTTCAGGCGGACGATGTTCTGCTGACCCAGTGCTGAATAGACCGGGTCCTGAAGCAACACACCTATCTTGTTGGCTTTACAGGTGACGCACCAGTCCGCAGTTACATCGACAAACACCGTCTTTCCGTCGGAAACGGCCAGCGGAATCGCAGCATTGTCCAGCGGCTGCCAGTTGTGGTCGGCATTTACCGGCTTAGCCCAGTGCTCACTGGTCAGGCTGCCTGCGGCAAGACCCGCCACAAGAGAAAGCAGAACCACTCCACCGCCGATGGCAAACGCCCTGTCACCGTATACCTTTCTTGTGCGCCACAGCATGACAATAACCGCAACAAGACCGGCAACCACCAGCCACATCCATGGCAGATGATTGGCCAGCAGACTCAGCAGCCAGATGCTGGTAAGCAGCATCATCGCGCCGAACAACAACTTAACCCGGTTCATCCAGGCGCCCGGTTTTGGCAGCATACGGGCAAGTGACGGGAACAGTGCGACCAGCAACCACGGCAGCGCCATACCTATCGCCAGCGCAGTAAAGATCAGCATCAGCTCAATGCTGCCAGCCGCCAGAGCAAAGGCCACCGCTGTGCCTAAAAACGGCGCAGAGCACGGCGTTGCCAGCAGAGTCGCAAACATGCCCTGTACAAAATGACCTGCGTAAGAGTTATCCCCTTTCGACGCCATCCACGTATTCGCAGATGAAGACAGTCGCAGTTCAAAAAGCCCCAGCATGTTGGCACCGAACAACGCGGTAACCAGCACCATAAAGCCGATAAACCAGCCGCTCTGGAACTGAATCCCCCAGCCAACCGCCTGACCCGAGAACTTGAGTACCAGCAGAAATCCGGCAATCAGCCAGAAAGACGCCAGGATACCGAGTGACGAAGCAATAAACTGCAAACGGATCTGACGCCTTGCCAGCCCCTGAGCGCTGATCACGCCACTCAGTTTCATGCCAAGCACAGGCAATACGCATGGCATTATGTTCAGGATCAGGCCACCGATAAGCGCAAAGCCAAGTACCGTAAGCAGGGGAAGCGGCGGCTCATCAGATACAGGCGCGGATCCGGCCTGGACCTCAGTAGCCCGCTCCGCGAGCATATCGCCATCCCTGACAGTGATATTAATGCTCTTACCGTCAAGCTCGGGATCCCCCAGCCAGGTCGACACCTTATAGCTGGCGGTCAGCCTGTTTCCGTCGCTCTTTTGCTTCGCAGGCTTAAAGCTGTACTCGCTGAGCGCTTCGTCGCTGCTGTCGATAATAAGCTCCGGATTACTCCAGCCGCGGCTGTTTTCAAGGCTGACAGCCAGGGTCTGCTTAGTGCTGTCCCAGTTTGCCTGAACAACCTCAACCTGCGGCTGCGCGGCCGGAACTTTACTCATCGTCTGAGCGCGGACAAACATCGCCTCCGGCGATACGGTCAGTTCTGAGGGATTAACGCTCAGTTCAAACGGGTAATCGGTCAGCACGCACACGGTCGTACAGGAAGAGACCGTCAGGGTTCCTTTCAAATGTACCGGCTTAGTGAGATCTTCCGCCTCGATTGAAAGCGGGATCACCACTTCATCATGATAGCCAAATGTCTTAAGCCCCAGCAGGTCAAAACGCTGCGGGTAAGGCCAGTGCCAGCTGACGTTCTTTACGTTCGATGAACCGCTCCAGTCGATGCCAGGCGCAACGCCACCCTCACCCGGAGAGCGCCAGTAGGTTTTCCAGCCATCTTTAAGCACGATATCCAGATAAGCGTGCAGGGTATTGGTTTGTGGCTCTGTCTGACCGGTCAGGGCAATTCGTGCAGTCACCGGTGGATGATGCGGGCTGCTCAGCCAGCCTGTCGAAACGGCCTCATCCGCCCTGGCCGCAAAGCTGCCCAGGGTCAGGAGAAGAATCGCAGCCAGTTGAAGAAACAGACTGCGCGGATGTAATTTTGATTTCATAGATAGTTCCGTAAATAACCAGTTTCAGTGTTGTTTTGTTACTGAAAGCCTTGGTTATTCCCGGAACACACACAGGGTAAGGTGAACCCGCCTTTTCGGGGGAATCGGTTCGGTAAAGCAGGGGGCAGGAGAACGCAGCGTACCCAGCCAGGCAACGATCGCCAGGGCCAGGATAAACATCGGCAACGCCACATTATCCAGCTGAATTTTGGATACAGAGAGCATCTTCTCAGAGAGATCACATTGCTTGCTCAGTTCACTTTTATGGTGAGTACCATCGAGCACATGGCTCTCCGGGATATTACTGCCAGGGCCGGCATTGACATAACTCAGTTGTTCTTTTGCCTGGCAAACGGAAAAGAATCCGGAGTTTTGCGCCAGACACACTGCAACCACCCAGCCGACAAGCAGCAGAGCAATTCTGGCAGTAACAGGACGCAAAAAAGGACGATTCATTCAGTATCCGGGTAATCAGTTCAGCGGGCCACAATAGTACATTGCTGGTCAGTATAGTGTTAGCTTACTGTAAAAACCTCACATTTAGCACAGATATCCTGAGCCACTATCATTAATTATTTGTTCAGTGGCAGTGTGAAAAAGCACTCAGAAGGAAAAACCTCATGTCTGACAGAGATCTACTACTCGATTTTGCACATGACTACGAGTTATTTTCTTAAACTCACACGTCGATGTGATTTGTCGAACTGATATGTTCATAGTAAATCATCAGGCACTAACTTGTTAAATAAAACAACATCATTTGTCTTGATTTATCTGAGGCAACCAACAATCTTCCGAGCTTCTGTTGAGTTTTCAATCTCCGGGAAGACTACATCCAAACTCTCGACCTAGCCCAGCGATAATGGTATTGTAATCATATCGTTTCCAGTTTATAGCTTACTATGCCTACTCCAAACAAATATTTATTGGCAAAATTCGCCTCAATTTTCGCCCTACTAATTACCATTAGCGTTATTATTTACACTGATCATTTCAACTCCATTTTAGTCAGAATTGAAAATGGAAGATTAGACATTGCTTTAATTATGCTTCTTATTGACGCATCCTTACTCTTTTGTCTTACAGCATGCATGCTCTCATCCTTTGCCTTCACATCAATCTATGTCTTACTACTTATATCTGATTACGTTAGCCTAAGTTTAACCGGCGACTTTATAAACCAAGATGTAATTAGATTAATTTTCACTGAATACGCCAATACAGATAGTTTCATTAAGGCATATGACATTTCTAGATTCATTGTTTACTTCCTGATTGCCTTATTAGGCAGCTACTATTTAACAAAGAAAATCAAGGGAACCTCATTTATTAGCCGCAAGATTGCAATGTTATTTTTTGCAATAGGTTGCTCTATATCTTACGGAATAATGATAAGAACTGCCAACTCATCAAGTAGTCCAGTTCAACCATTTAGTTTCTTTTCCAACATTGCCTATTATAAAAACAACTCTATTATACACACCGAAAGGAGTGACCAAGTCAACACAACTCTACATGAAAATGGACAAAAGAAAAATATTGTACTTATCGTTGATGAAAGTATTGTACCCTCTCATTTAGGTATCAATGGTTATGAGTTCAACACAACTCCGTTTTTAAACTCCATAAAAAACAAATACAGAAACTATGGACGGGCATTATCAAGTACAAACTGTTCAGGCTCTAGTAATATTATCTTCACTTCAGCCTCTAAAGCTGACGATTTCCCAGATCATAGGGGTAAGCACTCATTATCAAAACCTAGTATTTTTACACTTGCTAAAAAAGCCGGGTATAAAACCCAGTATATTTCAGCTCAAAGCAAGCCTGGATTTAACTTTCAGAACAACATGTCTGAGTATGACCTCCGGGATATAGACTCTTTTATTGGAGTTGCTGACTCTGAGGCTACTTATAGAAGCGACTTTAATATTATCAAGCCTGCCAGTGAATTTATCAAAAGCAATGACAAAACTTTCACTTACATTGTAAAAAGAGGTAATCACTTCCCATGGGGGGATAGCAACTATGATGAAAGCAAAGTTCCATTCCCATCCAAATCCGATGTGAAATTACAATATAAGAGCAGGAAGGACTTAATTAACAACTACAATAATGGTATTTATTATTCTGTAGATCTCTTTTTATCAAAGTTTTTGCCTGCTATCGATAAATCTGAGCCAATAGTATTTTACACATCCGACCATGGGCAGAGCATCCTCGAGGATGGAGTAATTTCAACTCACTGTACAGCTAGCGGAAAAATCCCGTTCTCTCAAGGAGAAGTGCCACTATTAGTTTTTAATGATGAGGATGCTGTAGTTGTCAACGGTGATGGGCTTTACAGTCACTTCAATATAATTGACTCTATTTTATACAGAATGGGGTATGATGTCGAAATGAACAGCACCATTTACTCCAACTCACCAATTAAATATGATTATTTTCTAGCTGGAGACATTTGGTCAAGTGTTAGAAAAGTAAAAAATAAATCGTAATTAACATTCAACGATTTTATTTACAGAATATTCGTTTCTCTTAAGGAGCAAATGTCGAGGCTGTAGTTGAAGTGAATATCGCTACAATCCTCACCAAACAACATTGGACTGGCAGTAGTAGGAGTCAGAGGTACCGCTGCCAGTCTACATCAGATTTTTAGCGCTGCTAGAGCTGCAGTTCATCAATTGATCAAACTCAAACTAATCACATGGCAACCTTCCTCTTCCTCTGCAACTCTGTAAAACTTCATTTTTACCTGACACCTGAAGACAGTTCAAACCATTCAATGTGTGAAAAACGAAATAGCATTTGTTCTTTTGGCGAGCAGTCGAGGGTTCGGTAAAATACAGTCTCTATAATCAGTGAGAAAATACCCAAAAAGGACAAACCATGAAGAAACTTTTCGCGCTTTTACTGCTTGTTGCCCTGCCGGGATTTGCGGCAGACACGGCTGCTGAGCCAACCAAAGTTGCTTTCCAGGTCGTAACGGACAATGACGCACTAAAACAGATGCTGGATAAAGGGCTGAATGAACGCTTTGCAGCAAACGAGACGCTGGAGATCTCTGAAAAGGTTTACTGGTCAAAGCTTATCATCTACGCCGTGCAAACTTCTGAAAGCAAATCTAATCCGGATGGATGGATCTTCAGTGTTGCCCACGTATCCAACTACCCGGCAATGATCGTGGCATCAAACGTCCTTGGTAATGAGGACCCGGCATTTCAGAAGCAGATTACGGATCTGAAACCTGTTGTGGAGTACATGGCTAATGAACCAGGCCTGCTCAGCCACCTTAACGTGGCTCACCTTGACTCCGCGAGCCAGAAAAGTGTCGATAACCTGCTAGACACCCTTTTCTCGACCTTTTTGAATAAACTTAAGTAACCCCGCCGAAACAGACCGCCCTCACAGTTCAGGGCGGTCAAACACACCAACTACTCACCCGAATTTAACACCCTGTTATCAAACAACTTTTCTTACCGGCCAAGTGCACACTTTTGCATACCAGCTATTAACATAGCCAACCAGGCCAGTTAATAATAAAGACTAGACAACGGCAACACCGCAAAGCTACATCGAGAGTTCATTTGCTGACAGGGTAAAGTCTGGTTTTAGTAGTTCCCGGCTTTATTCTGTCAACTTCCAGGGTGGACTCCCCATGCAGTATTTGAACCCCAGCTGCAGACCTGACCACTTCTACAGTTCTTACGCCTGCCCCTTGCTGTTCAAGCCTTCGTTGCCTGTCACCGGATTATTAATTGATCAGGAGACTCACCATGAGTGACATTGCGCTTTCTATCAGCATTCTTGCGCTGGTAGCGGTGCTTGGTCTCTGGATCGGTAACTGGCGCGTCTGTGGCGTTGGTTTAGGGATTGGCGGAGTGCTGTTTGGCGGCATTCTGGTTGGTCACTTTACCGGCACCTGGGGCATCCAGCTCGATTCAGAAACCCTGCACTTTATTCAGGAATTTGGCCTTATCCTGTTTGTTTACACCATAGGGATACAGGTCGGCCCGGGTTTCTTCTCCTCACTGAGAAGTTCAGGGCTTAAACTCAACGGCTTTGCTGCCCTCATTGTCCTGCTGGGCTGTGTGGTGACCGTTGCCCTCTACTACCTTTTCGATGTTCCCCTTCCTGTGATTCTTGGCGTCTTCTCCGGTGCGGTAACCAATACCCCATCCCTCGGTGCCGGACAGCAAATCCTGACCGAACTCGGCGCCAAAGAAGCCATGCTCGATATGACCGGTATGGGTTATGCCATCGCCTATCCATTCGGGATCTGCGGAATTCTGCTCACCATGTGGTTGCTGCGTCTGGTGTTCAAAGTCAACGTGGATAATGAAGCAGACGAGTTTGAAGTCACCAACGGCCACAAAAAAGAGAGCCTGCATACCATCAACGTGGCAGTGAAGAACCCTAACCTGAATGGTCTGGCGCTGCAGAGCGTTCCCGCGCTCAATGAGGGCGATATTATCTGCTCACGCCTGAAACGGGGCGACTCGCTGAAAATCCCCAAACCCACTTCCCGTATTGAGGTCAATGATCTTCTGCACCTGGTCGGCGACAAGCAGGCGCTGGAAAAAGCACGGCTGGTGATCGGTGAAGAGGTGGACGCCTCACTCTCCACCCGCGGCACCGAGCTGAGAGTGCAGCGTCTGGTGGTCACCAACGAGATCGTACTGGGTAAAAAACTGCGCGATCTGGATCTGAAAGAGAAGTATGACGTGGTGGTATCGCGCCTTAACCGGGCCGGTGTCGAACTGGTTCCCACCAGCCACTCTACCCTCCAGTTTGGTGACATCCTCAACCTGGTTGGCCGTCAGGACGCCATCGAAGCGGTCAGCGGCATGGTCGGCAACGCCCACCAGAAACTGCAACAGGTACAGATGCTGCCGGTGTTTGTCGGTATTGGTCTTGGCGTGTTGCTTGGTTCCATTCCGTTCTATCTGCCCGGCTTCCCCGCTGCGATTAAACTTGGTCTTGCCGGCGGCCCGCTGATCGTGGCGCTTATTCTGGCGCGGATAGGCAGCATAGGTAAGATGTACTGGTTTATGCCCCCAAGTGCCAACCTGGCGCTGAGGGAGATCGGCATCGTGCTGTTTCTGGCAGTAGTCGGGCTCAAATCCGGTGGTGGATTTGTCGAAACCCTGATTGAGGGGGATGGCCTGAGCTGGATGGGTTACGGCGCGCTGATCACCGCAATCCCGCTGATCACGGTCGGCATTCTTGCCCGCATCCTTGGCCACATCAACTATCTGACCATCTGCGGCATGCTGGCCGGCTCAATGACCGATCCACCCGCCCTGGCTTTTGCCAACGGCCTGCACGAAGAAAGCGGCGCTTCCGCACTGGCTTACGCCACGGTTTACCCGCTGGTGATGTGTTTGAGAATACTGTCACCGCAGATACTGGCGTTGATTCTCTGGACGCTGTAGACGGGAGAACGCGGGTACTGGGTACTGGGTACTGGGTACTGGGTACTGGGTACTGGGAAAGAGCATAAAACCCAGGACCCAGGACCGCGACCCCTTATCTATACCGCAATCACCTTATCCGCCCACAACACCCAGCTTGTCAGCTCTGGCATAGTGCCAATCTCTGCACCCTCCACAAACATTTCTTCATTCAGTCCGCGCGCGGCGATGCAGGTTTTACACAGCTTAATATCTGCCTGCTGTTCAACCAGGATCTCCAGCATCTGGGCGATGTTATAACTGAAATCCGGCGTATTCTGACCTTTCACCGCGCCATACACACTGTCAGACATCAGAAACAGCTTCAGCTCAACCTCTTCCTGCTCCTGATCTTTCAGCGCCAGCGCCATACGCAAAGCGTTAAACATGTGCTCGGTACCATAAGGGCTGCCTGAAAGTGTCATGACGATTTTTTGCATCTTTTAATCCTGTTGAGAAGTGAAATATGCCTGTCGCCCGCACTGGCAGGCGTCAGCAAAAATGAACAGAGAACTGAAGTTAACACAGCTGAAAAAACCGGTATTGCTGACGATCATGAAAAGCATTTGCTAAGAAAACATTTGCCTATGGCTAAATCCGGAACCAACTTCCTTCCCGCGCTCTGTTACTTAGCTTCTGCATAGGAGGAAATCTCCATACACAAAAAGAAATTCACTTTATCGATTGCCCTCTTTGAAATGCAATTGAGAACGATTTACATTAAAAGAACAGAACACAGGGATACTTTCCCTGAAAAAAGTATCTAAGTAAGCAGGCTCCCCTGCTAAGGAACAACGAATATGACTGCACAAATCACTCAATGGCTGGCACGGGACCCCGATCCCAAAACCCGTGAAGAGTTACAGCACCTGGTCGATACCAATAACGAACAGGAACTGACAGACCGGTTCAGCTCACGTCTGGCGTTTGGTACCGCTGGTCTGCGTGGTAAAGTCGGCGCGGGCCCTAACCGCATGAACCGCCTGGTTATCCATGAAACGGCCGCAGGTCTGGGTCATTACCTGACTGAACAGGTGCAAGATGCCTCATCCCGTGGTGTGGTGATTGGTTATGATGGTCGTACGGATTCGAAGCAGTTTGCGCACGATACAGCTTCGGTACTGACCGCGCTGGGTATTAAGGTTTATCTTACATACAAAACAGCGGCGACCCCCATCGCAGCCTTTGGCGTCCGCGAGCTGAATGCTGCTGCCGCAGTAGTGGTCACCGCCAGTCACAATCCCCCGGAGTACAACGGTTTTAAGGTGTACTGGGAGAACGGCGCGCAGATCATCCCGCCACATGATTCCGGCATCGCGGCGAAGATTGATGAGGCGACCACAAAACCGCTTCCTCTTATGTCACTGGAAGAAGCAAAGCAAAAAGGCCTGCTCGTCTGGCTCGAAGAGGAGTATTACCAGAGCTACCGTAAAGCGATGAACGGGAACGCGCTGCTGGCTCCCGATAACAGTACCGACATATCCATTGTTTACACCGCAATGCACGGCGTGGGCGCAGATATGGCAGAAACGCTTCTGGCTGATGCCGGCTTTAAGAAAGTGGC
This sequence comes from Vibrio sp. 9-16B-A1, assembly GCF_056726165.1. Classification (NCBI taxonomy): domain Bacteria; kingdom Pseudomonadati; phylum Pseudomonadota; class Gammaproteobacteria; order Vibrionales; family Vibrionaceae; genus Vibrio; species Vibrio sp. 9-16B-A1. The sequence continues at coordinate 301,062 of NZ_JBSDZD010000003.1, read as the reverse complement.
CAGTGTTGCAGAGCAGCGCGAACCAGACGGCACCTTCCCGACCGTTAACTTCCCTAACCCGGAAGAAGCAGGCGCAATGGATATGGTGATGGCGCTGGGCAAGTCCGCAGACGCGGATATCGCCTGTGCGAATGACCCGGATGCCGACCGCTTTGCCGTTGCGGTAAAACGCCCTGACGGTGAATACCAAATGCTGACCGGTGACCAGGTGGGCGCACTGTTTGGTGATTACCTGCTTGAAAGCCAGCCGAACGCGCTGGTAGGCAATACGATTGTATCTTCCCGCCTGCTGAGCAGCATTGCGAAAGCGCACGGCGCTGAGTACTTCCAGACACTGACCGGTTTTAAATGGCTGACCAACGTAGCGATGAGCCAGGAAACAGAATCCAGTCCGTTTCTGTTCGCTTACGAAGAAGCGCTTGGTTACACCGTCGGCAGCAGGGTATGGGATAAAGATGGTCTCTCTGCACTGGTCGCGTTCTCTCAACTGACCGGTAAGCTGAAAGCACAGGGCAAAACGCTGTGGGATAAGTTGGAAGAGCTGTACCGCCAGCACGGTTTCTACTTCAATGCACAACGCAGCATTGCGCTGGATCCAAAATCACCACCAATTGGTGATAAGCTGCGGGCCAATCCGCCGAAAGAGATTGCCGGTAAGCGGGTTGAGGTAACTGAAGATCTTAAATCATCACTTCGCTTTGTGACTGACGGCCCGACAGAGGCCATCAACCTGCCGGCAAGTGACGTACTGATTTACCATCTGGAAGACAAATCACGCGTCATCGTCCGCCCTTCCGGTACTGAGCCTAAGCTGAAGTGCTACTACGAAGTGATCAGCGACTTCCCTGCTGACATGACCTACGTACAGGCAAACCAGGCTGCGGAAGCGAAGATGAACGCGCTGATTGAAGCGCATCAGCAGAGTCTGTAATTCAGGCCATCATAAGATATGTGGGGCTGAAGACGCCCCCTTTTAACAAAACCGGGACAGGTCTTTATTGTGCACAGCCATTACAAAGATCTGTCCCGCCCTCTTCCTGTAATCCCTGCTTTCACCCTGCACCAACCATAATTGAAGAAGAGCTCGCACTCTTAAGCAGGTTTTTCCAAAGTAAAACAGAGTGCGTATGGTAGAGTGATGCTCCTTTGGCTGCAGTGCTCTCACAGCAGCAGGAAGAACCAGTACAGGCAAATGAGAGCTGGCTGTGAAAACCAGCCTTATCCTGCTTTTCAATCAATTAGTTAACTCAGGAGTGACAACAGTATGCCAGGACAGCTTCATCACGTTTCGTTAACCGTCACCGACCTGGAGGCCAGTAGTCAGTTTTATGGCCTGTTTGGTTATCGCACGCTATCTGAATACAAAGACGCAGAGCTGCATATTGTCATGCTGCACAACAGCCGTTCCAGAATCGAACTCTTTCATTTCAATTCAGATATCGAACCGGGCTCTGACCACAAGTTAATCTCACTCAAAAGAGCCGGAATAACGCATTTTGCTCTGTCTGTCCGGGACCTCGATGACTATCACCGCAGGCTCTCTGATGTAACTGAAGTGACTTCTGTTTATGAAGCCCGGCTGGGAGGGTTTCGCTATTTCTTCTGCCAGGCCCCTGATAATAATCAGGTTGAAGTTGTGGAGGAGAGCAGTTAGGTGGCTCTGGCATGGAAAATGAGCTGTCCTTGCCCGGCGTAACGGGTTCTTTTCAGAAAAGCCGGCAGATGTACAGCCCTCAGTTCGCTTGCCCCGTATCCGGGCAGACTTTCTTTTGCATCAGCAAACAGCAAAGCCTGCCCTGAGTCAGCGACAATAACGAATCGTCAGATCTTCTCCACACCCATGTTAAACAGGGCAAAGCTGTACATATCCGTGTAAAGATCGATGATCTTATGAGTTGGCGTACCCGCGCCGTGACCGGCGTCAGTTTCAATACGGATCAGGGTTGGCTGACTTCCGGCCTGTTTGGCCTGAAGCTCGGCAGCAAACTTATAAGAGTGCGCCGGCACCACACGATCATCATGATCGCCGGTAGTAATCATCGTTGCCGGGTACTCTACCCCCGGCTTCACGTTATGGACCGGAGAATAGTTTTTCAGATACTCAAACATCTCCTTACTCTGCTCAGCTGTACCATAGTCGTACGCCCAGCCTGCCCCGGCAGTGAAAGTGTGATAGCGCAGCATATCGAGTACGCCCACCGCCGGCAGTGCGACTTTGAACAGGTCCGGCCGCTGTGTCATTGCAGCGCCCACCAGCAAACCACCGTTCGAACCGCCGTTGATTGCCAGCTTATCTGACGAGGTGTAACCCTGATCAATCAGGTACTCTGCCGCAGCAATAAAGTCATCAAACACGTTCTGTTTTTGCATTTGAGTACCAGCGTTGTGCCACTCTTTCCCGTACTCACCACCACCACGCAGGTTCGCCACCGCATAGATACCGCCAAGCTCCAGCCAGGCTGCCCGGCTCGCACTGAAGCCCGGAGTCAGGCTTACGTTAAAGCCACCATAGCCATACAGAATCGTTGGCGTTTTGCCATTTAGCGGAGTGCCCTTTTTGTAAGTGATGATCATCGGTACTTTAGTGCCGTCTGCGGATGGATAGAAAACCTGCCTGGACTCAAACTGCTCAGAGTCAAAAGGGGCCGCAGATTTGAAGTAGACAGAGCTCTCACCGGACTTAATATCCAGCTTGTATGTCGTCCCCGGCGTTTTGTAGTTGGTAAAGGTGTAATAGACGTCTTCGTCTTCTTTTTTACCACCAAAGCCATGCGCGCTGCCGATATCCGGCAGTTTAATCTCACGAATGAGTTTGCCCTGCATATCGTACTGCTTCACCTTTGAGAGGGCATCGACCATATAACGGGCAAACATAGTGCCACCGGCAGTCGAAACACTCAGCACATTGCCCGTTTCAGCAATCACGTCTTTCCAGTGCTCTGGTTGTGGCTTAGTTATATCAGCCATAACCACGCGCTTGTTTGGCGCGTTCAGGTCAGTCTCAAGGTAAAGAGTGGTACCCGCCGTGTCGATAACCCAACTGTCTGAATCGGTATTATCCAGCACAGTCACCAGCTGACTGTCAGGCTTTGAAAGATCCTTAACGTAAAGCTTGTTACCTGATGTTGACTCCATCGCTCCAATAACCAGGAACCGGCCGTCTTCCGTGGTGTAACCTGAAACGTAACGGTGCTTCTCTGCCTCCGCACCACCAAAAATCACCTGATCTTCGCTCTGTTTGGTTCCCAGCTTATGGAAATAGAGCTTGTGCTGATCCGTTTTCGCAGAAAGCTCGCTGCCTTTTGGCTTGTCGTAGCTTGAGTAGTAAAAACCTTCGTTATTTCGCCAGCTGATGCCACTGAATTTCACATCCACCAGCGTGTCACCGATTGGCTTCCTGGTTTCCGCATCCAGAACGATCACCTTGCGCCAGTCACTGCCCCCTTCAGAAATGCTGTAAGCGAACAGAGAGCCATCTTTAGAAAAACTGATCCCGCCAAGTGACGTGGTGCCCTCTTCGCTGAATGTATTCGGGTCCAGGAAAACTTCCGGCTCACCATCATCCAGCTGACGATAAAGAACGTCCTGGTTTTGCAGACCATTATTCTTGTAGAAATAGGTATACCTGCCTTCTTTAAATGGACTGCCGACTTTCTCGTAATCCATCAGCCGGGTAAGGCGCTCTTCTATCTTGTCGCGGTACGGGATCTGGTCCAGGTAACCGAAAGTGACTTTGTTCTGGGCCTCAACCCAGCCAGCTGTTTCATTGCTGCGGTCATCTTCCAGCCAGCGGTAAGGATCTTTTACCGATGTGCCAAAGTACTCATCCACCACATCAACGGTTTTGGTATTGGGATATTTGATTGTCATTGACTGTTCCTGTTGTTGTGGGGATTCATCTGCAAGAGCGGCCGGCAGCCCTCCCGCCACAGATACAGAGAACGCCAGAACCAGAGCTTTCAGCCGCATAGCCTTTCCTTGTTGGAATTTATAAATAAAACAAGACTCTACTACATTCCAAAACTCAAAACCTGGTTCTGCGATGTACTTATACGGACTCTGTGAATAAAGACGAAAAACCAGCTGAAAAACAGCCGGTAACGTTTCAGAAAGACTCAGACCGCAGACAGAAATGCTTATTTCGCCTGCTGCATTTCAGCCAGGCCACCTGCATTATGCAGACGGGTGAAACCTTTGGACTTCAGATACTGATAGGCCATGCCGGAGCGGTTTCCACTGCGGCAATAGAGGACAATTGGGGTGTCTTTATCGATATCTGCAAAGTGCTTTTCGATGTCGGAAAGTGGATAGTTGAGGGCGTCATCCAGATGCCCTTCGGCGAACTCTTCCGGAGTCCGGACATCCACGACCATTGCGCCCTGCTCAATCCATTGCCAGCCTGTTTCAGCCCGCTCAGAGGCCAGTACGTTTGGGGCACCTAAAACCAGCGAAGCGACAAGCAGCGCGATTGATTTTTTCATGTCATTTTCCCTGTAAATCCGTTACGCCAGAATAATGAGTTTACGGCAGAGTGCCGGGATATGGCTCACACAGGCAAAGAAAAAAGCCCGGAGCCGCTGCCTGTAACAGCGACTTTCTGCCCGCCACACCGGGAGATCACAATAAATCTCAGACCGAAGAAGGCTCCTCACCACTTCCGGCCCGGGCTAAAGACGCACCATCCATCTCAGCATCGTATTTGGCGACATTAGCCATAAAGGCCTTCTTTTCTGCCGCAGGAATCGACTTCGCCATTGGAATTTTGGCCTTCATCGCATCAACCGCACGTCCGTTAATCAGCAGCTCATAGTGAATATGTGCCCCGGCCACCCGGCCGGTCGCGCCGGAAAGCGCAATTTTCTGGCCGCGTTTCACTTCCTGCCCTTTCCGGACCAGGATCTTGCTGTTATGAAGGTAGCGGGTGCTGTAAGTCTGATTATGACGGATCACGATGTAGCGCCCGGCATAAGGGTGGTTGGCGGTCATCGCCACTACACCATCACTGGTCGCCAGTACCGGCGTACCGGTTGGGGCTGCAAAGTCCGTTCCTTTATGAGGAGAACGGCGTTTGGTGACCGGATGAAGGCGGTTTGGATTGAATCCGGAGCTGATCCGCCAGCGTTTGGCAGTCGGGTAGCGCGTGAAGGCACGCTGCAGACTCTCGCCATTAGCATCGTAGAAGTTACCATCATCATGCAGATAAGCAGCAATCAGGTTTCCATTGTGCTCCATCCGGAATGCCTTAAGCGCACGCTTACCACTCGGCTCTCCTTCGACAAACTGTGCAGAGCGCACAACTTCAAACTTGTCACCAGCGCGTAAGTCACGGGAGAAGTTGAGTTTATCCCTGAGAAGACGGGTGATTTCATCGATCTCGTTATAAGTCAGTCCTGCTTTCTTGGCAGAGATGGAAAAGCTGCCCACAACACTGCCAGCCAGAACGGTCTCTTCCCACTCACCTGGAATGCTGATTTCATTTACCTCGAAACCTTTCTCGCCCATTCTCTGGTAAACCATTTTCTCGGCGATGTTCTTTTCCAGCTCAAGCTTGTTCAGCTGACCGGTTTTGTCCTGCCAGATACGCAAGGTGTCGCCAGGCTGAATGGAAGCGAGATGAAGAAAGTCCACATCGGCTTCCATGACCGGAAGCAGGTCGGAATAGCTCAGGCCAAGTGTAGAGAAGATCCCGCTCAGGGTATCATCCGGGCGGATTTGATATTCAAAGGACGGCAGTTCAACCACCTCTGGCTGCAACTCTTCAAGCAGCTCCGGAAGCGGACTTTCCGGCAGGTTCAGGGGGATTTGCTTAGCGGGCTCAGAGCTGTACATAGCGAGCGCTATCGCTGTCAGCGTGGTTACACCGATAACTCCGTACAGAGGTTTTGAAATCATGGTCTGAACGGAGGCTGATATTTTTTTGTACACGGGGAATGCTCTCGATTATTCGGTTTTCTTTAATGCGTCAGATTAGTACTGAAAGAAGAAGTTAATCGTCATACATACGGCAATGGGAACCAGAATATAGAAATCCGCTTCTGACTCAAGCCCGGATGAGTCAGAGTAACGCTAAAATTCCTCAAAACTTGCCAGTTACCCCATAACAGCGGCGAAAAGTGGATAATAAGTGTCCCGATTCCAGGACCTCACGACTAAAACTCTGGTCTGAGCTATCTTTTGTCATACAGATGCATAAAGCTTGAGAAAACCAGCACAAGGAAGTGACCATGACTCAATCCGCCAAATTCTGGGACAAAATCGCAGAAAAGTACGCCAGAACCCCCGTCAGTGATGAAGCCAGCTATCAGAAAAAACTGGCCGAAACCCAGGCCTTCTTCACCCCGGAGATGCGCATTTTAGAGTTCGGTTGCGGCACAGGCTCCACCGCCATCACCCACGCCCCGCACGTCGCCCATATCGATGCGATTGATATATCAGAAAACATGATCGACATCGGCCGTGAAAAAGCCCAAAAAGCCGGCATCGACAACATCACCTTCCACCAGGGCACGCTCGAAGAATTCCACGCTGAAAGCGAAAGTCTGGACATGGTACTGGGCCTGAACGTCCTCCACCTGCTCCCCAACCGCCAGGCAACCCTCACCGAAGCCGCCCGCATCCTCAAACCCGGCGGACGCTTCGTCACCAGCACCGCGTGCCTGGGAAACTCTTACCTTAGATTCATCAAACTGGTGGAGCCATTGGGCAAGCTGTTCGGGATGATGCCGGATGTGTATGTGATGAAGGAACAGGAACTGGCGGATGAACTGCGTGAGGCCGGATTTGAGATAGAGAGCCAGTGGCGGCATGGGGCGCAGGGAGTGGCTGTGTTTATGATTGGGAGGAAAGTTGGTGGCTGAATGCTGGCCTGAGCAGAGTGCTCAGGCCAGTCGATGTGGTGTCAGGTGCAAAACAGATGAGCATCATCATTCATCCGCCCATACGTTCTTAAAGTCAGGCCATGACCAGTCTGTCATCGATACCCCCTGCAGGACACCGAGCCATTCGAGCGTTTGCCGGTGATGAAACAGAGGTGTTAACCAGTTTTCATACAGCATGGTGGTCGCCAGCGACTCAAGTATTTGCAGATAATCGCCTGCCCCATGTTGCTCACGCAGCCGGGCCAGCTCCTCCTCAAGCCACTGCTTTGCTTCAGTGGGTAAAGCCTGATGTAAAACCGGGTTTGAACAGAACCAGCGGAACATTGAAACCGGCAGATTATCATCGGTAATAAGGCTGGCAATGATGAGAGCTTCTGTCAGCTCATTCCGCTGTGCCCGTTCATGCAGCTCTGACAAAGAGTAAACATTTACCCGGCTTTCGATTCCCATCTGATTCAGTTTTTTGCTCAGTACCCTGGCGCAATCAAGGATAACCAGGTGGTCATATACCGCGATATCAAGCCGGGCGGGCAGCAGAGTTTCGTCGGCGGATTGTGGCCGGACTTTGGTCCAGTCCGGGAGCAGGCTATGGGCAGGAATGGATGAACGCAGCAACCCAGACAACTCCTTTTCCTGTAAAACAAGTTCCGGCGACAGGGTTTTACTCAGGAACTTTCGTTGCGCATGAGTAAGTACTGTTGGCCCATTCCCCATATTGAATACCAGATATATACATCCGTTTTCTATCCGGGTTTGTGTGCTGGCAGGGTCTGACGAAATAGCTTCTGTTAACTGGTGAGGATTATCTTCATTGGTGCGGCCAAACTGAATCCGCTCGCTGGGGGTGTGCTCAAACTGCCAGATAGTGACGCTGTCTGTCAGTGATCTTACAGAAAAGTAATGATCAAAGGCCTGAAGGCGCAGTCTTTTGTCAGACTGCTCAACCATCCTGAACGGCCCGCATCCGTCTACGTTGCGGTTTGACGCATGACCTAACTGTGTAACCGGCTGAATCGAATAACGCAGATCAGACAATAAAGCAGCAAAACCCTTATCCGGCGTACTCAGCTCAAATGTTACACACTGATGAGACGCTGAGATCTTTCTTACGTGGGCAAGTTCCTTTTCGTATTCAGGCAACACACGCAGTTTGCTGAACAAATCAGAGATCAACTCAGCATCTATCAGGGAGTTTGAATGGAATCTCAACTGAGGGCGAATATAGAAGCGCCATACCGTCGCGTCATCACTTTGTTTCCAGTGGTGTGCTAACTGAGGCTTAACGAGACCATTTTTATCGCAGGCGGTTAAACACGCATATAGCTGCCTTACCAGAAAGCGTTCACTGTTGCGCAGTGGTTTATGAGGCAATAACTTGCTGAAGATGCGCTTATAGGTTAGCTGAATGTGCAGCTGCCCTTCCCGGATCAAAGCGCCTGAGGTTTGCTGGAGTAAAGTACTGAACTGGTGCTGATCTCCCTCTAACAGTTCCAGAGCACTCTCGTAGTGTCCCTTTTCAATTAAAAGCCGTGCTCTAGAAGCCTGTATTTCATTAAGTGAAAAACAGAGATGTAAAGTAGAACGTTGGTTACGGCCGGCTTTTGGCGTCCAGCTCAGCCAACCACGTTGCTGCATGGATTGTAATAATGTCCTGCAGTGACGGGGAGTCGTACAAAGCAGATCGGCAACCTCTTTCAGTGAAATTAATAAATCCTGCTTAATACCGAGTGACATTAAACGGGAGTAATACTGAAAAGCTCTTTCATCTTTCAAAACAGGGCTCCGGATGCGCTGGAAACTTCCTTATTTTAGTCTCCGGCCCCGGATTAAAGCAATTTTGCTCCCCTTACACCCAAAACAGGAAGAAAACCTGATGTAAATACGCTCTGTTTCACTTCCCTTTATTGGCTGATAATTAGTCCTGTATTAGCCAACAGTGACCAGACAGAGGTTTCCATGATTCAGTTTCCGGATGATTTTATGTGGGGCGGTGCTATCGCTGCCAATCAGGTTGAAGGTTCTTATGACCTGGATGGTAAGGGGCTTTCGACCTCTGATATGCTTCCTTCAGGCATCCTTAGCCCTCATCAAACCCGCGATGAACGAACGCCGGGTATTAAGGATTTGGCCATCGACTTTTACAACCGGTATCCGGAAGATATTGCTCTGTTTAAAGAGATGGGGTTTAACTGTTTACGCCTTTCACTGGCATGGACCCGCATCTTCCCGAACGGTGATGAACCGGAGCCAAACGAAGCAGGCCTGGCATACTACGACAGGATTTTTGATGAGCTGGCGAAACATGATATCCAGCCATTCGTAACCTTGTCTCACTACGAAATGCCTTACGCTCTGACAGAAAACTATGGTGGCTGGGGTGACAGAAGACTCATTGAGTTTTTCGAACGTTATGTCACAACCGTATGTGAGCGCTACAAAGACAAAGTGAAGATGTGGCTGACCTTTAACGAGATCAATATGTCTCTGCACGCTCCCTTCACAGGTGTGGGGCTGCAGGAGGATGCCACTGAGCAGGAAATTTATCAGGCAATCCATCACCAGTTAGTAGCAAACGCCAAAGCCGTTAAGATCTGTCAGCGCACTGTTCCGGATGGAAAGATCGGTAATATGCTGCTTGGCGCTATCAACTATCCGCTCACTTGCAACCCTGATGACGTTATCGCTGCAATGCAGGAAAACAATAAGTGGCTGTTCTTTGGCGATGTCCAGACCCGTGGTAAATACCCGGGCTATATGCTGCGCTACTTCCGCGAGAATGACATACAGATCAAAATGGAACCTGGCGATCTTGAGTGTATCGCAGGCGCGTCCGTCGATTTTATCTCATTCAGCTACTACGCCAGCGGCTGCGCAAGTGCCGATCCAAAGCAGAAAGAGGTTGGCAATATCGTAGACAGTGTGCCAAACCCTTATCTGGAAAAGAGTCAGTGGGGCTGGCTGATCGACCCTAAGGGGCTGCGCATCCTGCTGAACTTCCTGTATGACCGCTACCAAAAGCCGCTGTTTATTGTTGAAAACGGGCTGGGAGCAAGAGACGAAATCGACGAGAACGGTGAGATACAGGATGACTACCGTATCGCTTATCTTAACGACCACCTGGTTCAGGCCAGAGAAGCGCTGGCTGATGGAGTCGAGCTGATGGGTTTCACCAGTTGGGGGCCAATCGACCTGGTGGCGAACTCCACTGCGGAACTGAGCAAGCGCTATGGATTCATCTATGTAGACCGTCATGATGACGGGACAGGCACCTTAGAGCGCAAACGTAAAAAGAGCTTTAGCTGGTATCAGGAAGTGATAAGAACGCAGGGTAATTCGCTGACGGTGCGTTAACCGGATCACCAGGCGCCAAAAACTCTGCCGATTATTGATCTGGATTACATTTCACTTTGTCGTTTTTCGGGATGATCTTTTTATAAACTACCATGTTTAAATTGATGTTTTACAAAGTCATCCCAATGACATGTTCACTGACAGATGGAGTAACAAAGTGAAAGAGCATTCAACGCCGCTGCCAGATGAGATTGAATCCCGCCGCTCAGTACTGTACGTCGTACTGATTGTCACCATTGTTGCGACAACCGGCTTTAGCCTGCTCAACCTAGTACTGTGGCCAGGCTATGGCCTGGTGCAGGCCGCGTCCGTCCTGCTATGGGTTTACATACTGAGAGTGGTTAAGAAAACGCCTAAACTACAACTCTGGTCACTGTGTTATTTACTCTCCTCATTTGGTCTGGTTTTTTATCCGTTTCTTATCACTGATTTTCGCGTCGGGTTATTTTCCTGGATATTTGTCTTTCCTGTTCTTTCCTACCTTTTGCTCGGCCGAAAACCCGGTATGGCGGTCTCCTTTATCTGCAGCCTGAGCGGCCTTGGCGCTTTAGCCTGGCGGATCTGGCAACAGGACCCCAATATTAGTTGGGTCGCGCTGACAAACTATGGCGCCTGTACGGCGGTTATCTGGGCAATGGCCCATGCTTACGAACGTAAACGTGAGTCTGTCGTTCGCCGCCTGCACAACATGGCCACCAGAGATCCGTTAACCGGGCTGCTGAATGTCCGAACCTTGTTCGACACCCTCAGCGACGCACTGGAACAGGCCAAACAACGCTCAGAACCATTGACGGTTATCTATATTGATGTGAACGATTTTAAAGTCATCAACGACACTCATGGCCACCAGCGTGGTAATGAGATCCTCATTACCGTGGCAAAAGCGATTAAGTACGCGACCCGGCAAAAAGATCACATTTTCCGTTACGGTGGCGACGAGTTTGTGATGATTTTTCCAAACTGCACCAGGCAGCAGGCCCGAAGCATTTGTGAACAACGCCTGGCAAGTGAACTGCGCAAAAGAGAAAGCACCCTTTCTTTGAGTATTGGCTATGCACAAACGGGCCCAGCAAGCTATCTCTCACCGGATGCACTGCTGCAACAGGCTGATAATGATATGTATGCGGTGAAGCGGGCTTCTAAGCAGTGCAAGGGGCAAACGAACGTGTGTCAGGAGTTAGGTGAAGCGGCGTCTTAGGTGGACTTGTTCGGAAATCGCGGGAGCACATTACCTGAATCCATAATCGCCTGTTAATTGCCCAACTTCCAACCCCGTGCTAACATTTGTACACACGCAAGATATGGAGCACATCATGGACACCAGAATTCAGTTTCGTGTTGATGAAGAGACGAAACGACTGGCTCAACAAATGGCAGAGAGCCAGGGCAGAACGTTAAGTGATGCCTGCCGTGAACTGACTGAGCAACTGGCAGAACAACAAAGAAAGGCACTGTCTCACGATACGTGGCTGACTGAACAGGTAAACCAGGCTTTTGAGAAATTTGACTCAGGAAAAGCCGTTTTTGTTGACCATGAATCTGCCAAATCACGCATGGAAGAACGCAAAGCCAGAATCCGGAATCGGGGAAAGTAATGATTTTATGGGAAGAGGAATCTCTAAACGATCGCGAAAAGATTTATGAGTTTCTGTACGACTTCAACCCAGATGTTGCAGATAAAACTGATGAAATCATCGAAGCGAAAGTTGAAAATCTGTCAGAACAGCCACTGATGGGAGTGAAAAGAGACGGAATCCGGGGGCGACTGCTCATTATTCCTGAGATCTCAATGATTGTGTCCTACTGGGCAGAAGGCGACATCATTCGCATCATGCGCGTACTGCACCAGAAGCAGAGATTTCCGGTGGATTGACCTTCCTCCCTGCTCATACCCATTAACTATCGCCCGCAACGCCAGCTCATCAGCAACCTTAAGCCCATGATGTAACTTGGAAAACAAATAGAGGGTACAACTAAGGACAGATCTTGTTTCTTGCTGGCAAGACTCAAGACCTGATCCCAAAGTGTTTTTTAGACTCTGGATTATCCGCCAAGGGGAGGTTGGGAGGGGTTGGTACTAAGAATTCAAACCTTTTTGTAGAAACTAAATACAATGAATTAATAATACATAAATAACCACATCACATGACACAATACCATGAAGTTATACTATCTTGACAATAAGCATTCTAGTGCATTTTAATTACGGCCCTTGTACTGGATGAATCATCAGTGTAGATTTGGGTTAGGTGAACAAAAGGCACATAAATACTATGGATATATTCGGTGTTAAAAATGATGTGATGAAAGAGTTACATCGAGAAAAAGAATTCCTATGGGAAGGAGTAAGAGACCTTCAAAGTAAGCTTGAATCTCAAGCTAAAGAGAACATAGCCTTAGCAGATGAGTACAAAAAGCTACAGTCTAAGATTAACAGCCTACGAAAATCCGCGCCCGAACACTATAAAGAGCTCGAAAACACATCACGAGCCGTTACAACTTTAAAAACCCGCATTAAGACTCGAACAAATGAACTGAAGAGCTACCTAGAAGAAGCAAAAAAAGATATTGGCTCAATACGTAGCATCTCTGAGTCTGCCGACGAGTTGCAAAGTCAAGTCCAAGACTACTCAACCACACTAGCAGATTTAAACAACGCCATTCTTGCGCACAATGATTCAGTAACGCAACGAATTGAGTCTGCAGACAGTCACATCAATGAACTTGATGAGCTACTATCTCGCAAAGAAGCATTAGAAGCCGACATTCAGTCAATTTCCGAAAGCAATGACGAGTCGCAGCAGCTCCTTGGTACTTTAAAAAATCTTCGAGCTTCAGCAGTCAAAGATCGCAATGAAATACGAACTGCTTATGATGAAATATTCGGATATGACACTGATGATTTAGATGAAGATGATGAGCCAATTAGGGTAAAAGGAAAAGTCGAAACACTGGATGAAAGCTATAAAAAGATCGAGGGTGAACTAAAGCGTTACTACGAAACGAATACAAAACTTGCCGACGAACTAGCTCAAAATGTAGAAAGAATCGAGCAAGACTGTACTTCAAAGTTTGAAGGATACATAGACTCTTGTCGAGAGCAACATGACGATGCTTTAGAACGGATCAATAAGTTACTTCCCGCTGCATTAACGGCTGGCCTAGCAACTGCTTACGACAAGAAAGTCCATGCTGAAAGCGCTGAACTGGAGCGACATGACAGAAGCTTCAAAAATGCTATTTTTATGCTGATTACGGTTTCATTACTGCCTATCTTTATTACATATTTTTACCAAGGCTCAGGATCTGCTACTATTGAATTTGCCGAGATTGTTGAAAGAATTAAATCACTTACGCCATACATGCTTCCCTTGTACGCTCCTGTACTTTGGCTGGCATATTCTGCAAACAAAAAATACAAACTATCAAAACGATTAATCGAGGAGTACACACACAAGGGTGTTTTGAGTAAGACGTTTGAGGGACTGTCAAAGCAAATAGAAGACACGCCAAATCAAGAAATAACAAAAGAGCTACGAACCAAACTTCTATATAACTTGGTCGATGTCAATTCAGAAAACCCTGGAAAACTCATTTCTGATTACAATAAAAGCGATCACCCGCTTATGGATGCGCTTGATAAGAGCAGCAAACTAGCCGACTCAGTTACTAAGTTGTCGCGCGTCCCAGGCTTTTCGGCGCTGGCAACACACTTAGATAACAAGGCGAAAGCTATCCTTGAATCTGAAGATAAAAAGATCAATGCTGTTCTCACTCCCAATGAAACGAAGAAAGAACAAAGCAAGCCAGAGCCAGCTAACCAAAACTAAAACATTGGAGAGCAGCTTCAGTAGCTAAGAACACCAAGTCGATGAGGGTCAGGTCTTTACTTTTGCCACCCAGATAACTGATTGATATAAGTCATCTTTCACTCACATCAAAAGCACCCACATCGATAAAAGATCGCTGCGGAACCCCTCCTAACCTCCCCTTGCCAAGGGGAGGAACTGCTCCTGTGTACATTTCCAAACTTCCCCCATTTTCTTCGAGCCACAGTGCGTGCTTTGTGTCCGGTATGTATTCCCACGCTGGAGCGTGGGAACAAGGATTTGGTGAACTTTGAGGCAAAAGCAGCTTAAGCGCTCCCCCTTACTCATATCCCTCAACAAACGCCCGCAACGCCTGCTCATCCACTATCTCCAGCCCCTGTTCTCCTTTGCGGATCAGGCCTTTGTCCATCAGTTCTTTGACCGCACGGCGGTATACCCGGCCGGATGTGCCGAAGCGTTCTGCTTCCTGGTTTACTTTATCGAATCCACCCAGCAGGGTGTTGGTTTGCTTCTGGACCAGCAGGTCCCAGGCGATGTTGTAGGTGATGGGGTGAAGCAGGCGGTTGGTATAGATGTCCATGGAGTCCTGGTAGTCTTCTGCCAGGCCTGAGGCGAAAAAGAGCATCATTTCAGGTTTGTGCAGCAGGGCTTCGGTGAGTTTCTGGATGCAGATGACGTCTACCTGCATGTGTTCGTCTGCGACCACATTCCACTGGCATGGGGTTTGGGTGAAGAACTCCATTTCACCGTAGATATGGTAGTCACAGTTGGCTTCACCGAGCTGAAAGCGGCGGCCATTGGCGGCCAGAATGCTCATGGAAACCCGGCCTACCGGCACCACATAGATGTATTGCAGTTGCTCGCCCTGGCGCAGGATGACTTCATTTTTGTCAAAGTAGCGGGTATGCACCTGGCACTGATAGATAAGCTCACGAAACTCAACGCTTTTCTGCTCAAGTTGCGTTTTAAAACGTCCGCCCGGGTAAGGACTGATCCTCATAAGCCATTCTCCACTGTGCCTGTTCTTCCGGGCTGATTGTACCCCCTGCCCGCCTGGGTGAAAACCCAACAAAAAAAGCGACAGTTTCCTGCCGCTTTTGTCACTGTTCCCAATGCTGGCAATTCACTATGCCTGCGCTGTCAGAGCCTCCAGCGCCGCGAGTGAGGCCAGCTTCTCGCCCGCCATCATTGCCTGGGCTTCATCCACATACTGGCCTACGCCCTCTTTTACGTCCTGCTGATAGAGCACGACGTTGTTGAGAACAGAAGCCACTTCCACGCCACGGAGTCTGCCCACGGCCAGCAGGGCTGAGGTTTCCATATCCGCGCCGAGTATGCCTTTGCTGTTCCAGTAGCGGCAAATCGCGTCTTCATCATCGGTATAAAAGCTGTCATGAGAACGCACAACACCGGAATGATAAGGAGCAGACTGGCCAGACAGATACTCATCCAGCGCTTTGAGCAGTGAAAAGCTCGCATAAGCCGGATAAGAAGGCTCGACGTACGCTTTGGAGCCGCCTTCATCCCGGACTGCGCCTTCTGCCACAATCAGCTCGCCAAGGCCAATCCCTGCCTGCATCGCCCCGGCTGAGCCGACACGTACAATATGGGTAACGCCGCACTGTTTCAGCTCTTCCACCGCGATAATCATCGAGGGCGCGCCGATCCCGGTGCTGCATACTGAGACTGCCCGGCCGTTATAGCGTCCGGTGAAGACCCGGTATTCACGGTTTTCCGAGACCAGTTCGGACTCATCAAACAGGTTTGCGATACGATTGGCGCGGTCAGGCTCCCCGCACACAATAACCAATGAAGCGATCTGGGTTTCATCAACGCCAATATGTGGTTGCTTAGCCATGAGTGTCCCTTACGCTGTTGCTTCTGCAAGTGGCTGGCCACCGTTGCGTTTCGCGGTGCGGGCCCATTCACGGGTACCGTTGGCAGCAATGAACATCAGGATGGCGTACTGAACCGACATCGCGTACACGCCCTGAGTGGCGTAAATGCCCACACTGATAACGTTAATCACTACCCACAGGATCCAGTTTTCCACGTACTTACGGGTCATCAGGATTTGGGCAACAACGGACAGTACCGTCATAGTGGCATCCCAGAACGGGAACGCATCGGGTTCCAGTACAGGTTCAGCCAGGCCTGCGCCAAACACGTTCATCGTATCCACTGCGATGTTCGCCAGCGCCAGGAAGAACGGGTCGATATACATGGTCAGAAGCGCAATTGCCACCAGGCTTACAGAGCCGGTCAGAACCAGTTTCTGTTTGTTCAGCCAGCGGACTTCCAGGGTTTCACCCTCGGCGTTTGGCCTTGTCCACGCGTACCAGCCGTAGATGTTGGCACAGAAGAAAAACAGCTGAAGAAGCAGCAGTCCGTATAACTGAATCTGGAAAAAGATGACGGCAAACAGGGTGACATTCAGTAATCCGAACAGGTAGTTAATGGTTTTTTCCTGGCTGGCAAACCAGATACAAAGCAGGCCAAACACTGTACCAAATGCTTCAATCCAGCTCATCGCGTAGCCATCCCCAATCGGGATGTTCACCAGGGTATTGTTTATATCAAGCAGGGCAAAGAGGTCCATAAATGTGTCCTTTATTAATTATGTTTTGAATGCGCTCATCTTAGGACGTGACAGCAATACTTAAGGAGGACATTTGTCCCCCTTCGAATGTACCCGATCATAAATCAGATCAATACCTGACCAAACAAGTACAAACTGATGATTTCCAATCTCTGGTATTTTTGCTTCAATGGGCCTCTTTGACTCAGGCAACCAACCTGAGTGGATGCCGTTTTCAACCCGGAAGAAACCATGATCAGACATATCTTACTCATCAAGTTCAAAGACTCTGCCCCGCAGCCAGAAATCAATAAGCTCCGAAGCCTGTTTGAAGCGATGCCGGAGAAAGTTGAAGGGGTAGTCTCGGTTGAATGGGGGCTCAATGACAGCCCTGAAGGGAAGAATAAAGATTATACCCACTGCGTACTGATGACGTTTGAAGATGAGGCGGGCCGTCAGAACTATCTTCCCCACCCTGAGCACGATGCCCTGAAGCAGGTGTTCAGGCCGCTGCTGGAAGACATTATTGTGTTTGATTACACGCTGTAACCAAACTGCAAACGAACAAGGGTGCCACCATGGGCACCCTGTTAATTCAAATCCGAAAGCGTTCAGTCCCGGTTATTCATTCACCGGCCACATTTCCCACAGCTGCGATTCCATGCTGCTCTCGGTGGAGTCAGAAATCAGGTCAAAGAAGTCCAGTCCGGTCTGGCGCTCTACTTCATCAATCGTGGTTACAAAGCCCGCCAGTTCACTGCCGGATACGTCGCGGTGCGGCACGATAAACGCGATCGCTTCATCGTAAGCCGGATCCATAATCACTTTGTAGAACGCAGACGGGATCACTACATTGTTGCCAATCACGCCTTCATTACCTGTGTAGATTGGGCCGGTTACCACATACAGCTCGTTGTAGGTGTTCGCGAGATCACGTACGTGCTCTTCCAGCAGACGCCAGCCATTGCGGTTAAAGCCAGGCAGCTGAGGAGACATGTTGCTTAAAAGGAAGCTCTGCTGCATAGACTCTTTGGTGAAATCCATCGCCGCTGATGGTGCCAGGTGCCCACGGTCGTAACCTGAGTTGCTGTAATCTTCCAGGGTGGACTGAGCGTAAGCCGGCAGCTCGGCATCGGCTTTAAAGCTGTTGCTGCGTTTGTAGTACGCGTTCACGCTCTCTTTGGTCAGGTGATAAGCCACCCAGTCGGCGTTTTTCTTCTCGTAGTTATAGCCCACCGCATAGCCGTCACGGCACAGAACCTGATCGCTGTTGTAGGAAGGAAGGCCTTTCTCCAGATGCTGTCCACACGTCTGAGCGTAGACAGAAACGGAAGCAAGCAAACCAAGGGTAAGTAAGAGTGTTTTTTTCATTGCTGTTTCTCGTTGGTTGGGTAAAGCAATGAAAATAAACATTTATATCAACAGTGACGTGAGAGCAGTCACAGGATAATCAGTATGGCATAAGGTATTAGAGTAAATATTCTTCACCCTGAGAACGGTAGCGAAAACGCAACATAAGAGATAAACAATTGAACGCTTAATTACCGGGAAGGAAAACGGGGTGCCATTGGGCGCCCCGTTTGTTTCATTGTGCAGGTGTCTTACACATCATAAGTCGTTGACGCCGTATTCCCGCCTGTACCGGTCCAGTTGGTGTGGAAGAACTCGCCCCGCTCGCGGTCTATACGCTCGTAAGTATGCGCGCCAAAGTAGTCACGCTGGGCCTGCAGCAGGTTCGCAGGAAGGCGGGCTGTGGTATAGCCATCCAGGAAAGTCAGGGCCGAAATGGTGCCAGGCATCGGGATGCCGGATTCCAGCGATTTAGCCGCAACCTTACGCCACGCCGCCAGGCTGTTTTGCAGTATGCCTTTGAAGTAATCATCCGAGCCGAGGAACGCCAGCTCAGGATTGTTCTCAAACGCATCACGGATATTGCTCAGAAACGCGCTGCGGATAATGCAGCCGCCGCGCCACATCAGGGCCACGTTGCCATAGTTCAGATCCCAGCCGTTCTGCTCTGAAGCTTCGCGCATCAGCATAAAGCCCTGAGCATACGAGATAATTTTGGCCGCCAGCAGCGCCTGACGCAGGGCATCGACCCACTCCTGTTTGTCGCCCTCAACCGGGGTGATGGTTTTGCCAAACAGCTTTTCCGCTTCCACACGCTGCTCTTTAAGTGCAGAGAGGCAGCGGGAGAAAACAGATTCTGAGATAAGCGTCAGCGGAATGCCGAGATCCAGCGCGTTAATGCCGGTCCATTTGCCGGTACCTTTCTGGCCTGCGGTATCGAGGATTTTCTCCACCAGCGGCTCGCCGTCTTCGTCTTTGTAGCCAAGAATATCGGCGGTGATCTCCACCAGATAACTGTTGAGCTCAGTTTCATTCCACTGCGCAAACACCTGCTGCATCTCATCGGCAGACATGCCAAGGCCATCTTTCATAAACTGATAGGCTTCAGTTATAAGCTGCATGTCGCCATATTCGATGCCGTTGTGCACCATTTTCACAAAGTGGCCTGAACCGTCATTACCTACCCAGTCACAACACGGTTCGCCCGCTTCGGTTTTGGCAGAGATGCCCTGGAAAATCGGCTTCACCGCTTCCCAGGTCTCAGCCGAGCCACCCGGCATGATAGACGGGCCAAAACGCGCACCCTCTTCACCGCCGGAAACACCACTGCCAATAAAGTGAATGCCCAGCTCACGCAGCGCAGCCACGCGGCGGTTGGTATCCGGGTAGTTGGTGTTACCACCGTCGATAATGATATCGCCTTTATCCAGCAGCGGCACCAGGGCATCGATAAACTTATCGACCACCTCACCGGCACGCACCATCAGCATGATTTTGCGCGGAGTTTCCAGCTTCTCCACCAGCTCTTCAAGGCTGTAAGCGCCAACGATGTTGGTGCCTTTGGCCGGCCCCTGCAGGAACTCGTCCACTTTGGCAGCGGTGCGGTTGTGCGCGACCACTTTAAAACCGTGGTCATTCATGTTGAGGATAAGGTTCTGGCCCATAACGGCAAGGCCGATTACACCGATATCACCTTTCATTGTTCTTCTCCAAATAATCTCTTTTGACGGGCGGCCGCGTTACGCGATTTTCGCCGCCGCGTCTGAATCTAAATACCACTCGGTAGTGCCGGTTTTTGAGGCAATTCTGGCTGCCGGATATGGGAGCTCACTGACAGGCGTTTGGCTTATCTCTTCTACGATCTCTGCCTTTCCAGCTCCAAGGACCAGGTACGTGATGCGTTTTGCCGCTTCCAGTACCCGCGCCGTTTTGGATACCCGCAGCTGACCGGATTCAGGATGTGCGGCGACCACCGACAGGGAGGTATCGCTGTAATCGGTCTGCCCCGGAAAGAGCGAAGCCGTGTGCCCGTCTGGTCCAACACCCAGCAGAATCCAGTCAAACACCGGCACGCCGTTTTCGGCCGGGATTTGCATCAGCATCTCTTTGGCAAAGCGCTCTGCTTCGGCCTCAGGTTCTGCTTCCCCCCGGATGCGGTGAATGTTCTCAGCAGGCAGAGTTATCCCTTTATCACGCAGCTGGCGGAACAGCAGCGTATTCGCTTCACCGAAGTTACTTTGGGCGTCATCCGGCGCGACACAGCGCTCATCCCCCCACCAGAAGTGCAGGTTCTGCCACCGGATTGTGGTGGCCCACTCATCTTCTGCCAGCAGCTTAAACAACATTTTGGGCGTGCTGCCCCCGGACAGGGAGATATGAACCGGCTGGCCTGATTCACTGAGCAATTTGATGTCACCCGCCAGGCTTTCGACTACCTGCTCGGGCGTGTTGTATATTTTGTGATTGATCATAGTTCGCAGTAGTCCGTATCGGTCAGGTTCTTACACGGGAATCGCCACGCGCGGCTATCGCGCTCCAGCAGATCGTCCGACTCTTTGGGCCCCCAGGTGCCGCAGGCGTAACCGAACAGGGCCTGTGGATCCTGCTTGAAATCCAGGATCGGCTGAACGTACTTCCAGCAGGCTTCCACCGCATCGCTTCGGGCAAACAGGGTTGCGTCACCGTACAGCGCATCGAGCAGCAGGCGCTCGTAAGCCGTGAGCATCTGCGTTTCTTTCAGGTCGGCGTAGTGGAAGTTCATCTTCACTTCCTTGGCGTTAAAACCTGCGCCCGGCTCTTTGAGACCAAAGCTCATCTGGATACCTTCATCCGGCTGAATACGGATGATGAGTTTGTTCTCCGGCGCGTTCTGGCCAAATACCGGATGCGGCGTCTGCTTAAAGTGAATGACCACTTCGGTCACCCGGGTTGGAAGACGTTTACCGGTGCGGATGTAGAACGGTACCCCATTCCAGCGCCAGTTATTGATCCCGGCTTTCAGGCCGATATAGGTCTCAGTACGTGAATTTTCCGCCACGCCTTTCTCTTCCCGGTAACCGGGCAGACAGTCACCACGAACACAGGAAGCGGTGTACTGGCCCAGCACCAGGTCGTTGCGCAGCGCGTTTTCATCAAGCGGCTTGAGACATTCGAGCACCTTGACCACTTCATCACGGATAGCGTCAGCATTAATCTGACCCGGCGGCTCCATCGCCACCATCGCCAGAACCTGGAGCAGGTGATTCTGAAACATATCCCGCACCGCGCCGGAGCCATCGTAATAACCGCCCCGCTCTTCCACACCCAGAAACTCTGCACCGGTGATCTCTACATAGTCGATGAAGTTGCGGTTCCACAGCGGCTCAAACATGGCATTGGAGAAACGAAGCACCAGCAGGTTCTGGACGGTTTCTTTACCCAGATAGTGGTCGATACGATAGATCTGATGCTCATCGAAGTGTTCGTGGATCTCTTTATCCAGCGCCTGAGCGGATGCCAGATCATAGCCAAACGGTTTTTCAATGATCAGTCGTTTCCAGCCATCTTCTTCACTGCTGAGACCGTGCGCAGCCAGGCTTGCCGGGATCACGCCATACAGGCTTGGTGGTGTGGCGAGGTAGAAAAGCGTGTCGCGACGCTCGAAATGGTACTGCCCGGCCAGCTGATCCAGACGGGCAGCAAGCCTGCTGTAGTCCTGGCTGTCTGAGGTATCCACCGGCTGATAGTGAACATTTGAGAGAAATGCGCTGAGCGAGTCCGGGTCTCCTCCCTGCTCCTGAGCAAGCCATTCACTCAGCTTCTCACGGTATGACAGGTCAGTATGAGCGGTGCGGCTGACACCCAAAATGGCAAAGCGCTCCGGCAGCTGTTTATTCACATACAACTGGTACAGGGCAGGCATCAGCTTACGGCAGGTAAGATCACCGGAAGCACCAAAAATCACGATGCTGCTGTTATCTGGTATTACCATCATCTTTTCCTTTGAAAGGAGGGGCTTATCATCTGCCCCTTTGCCGGACCACACTATCAACCGGGCGCAGGAATAGAAAACTGGCAGTACCTATTATGTTGATAGACGGGGCCTATCAGACAGGAAAAAACAAGTAACAAAAAGGGGCTGTTCAACAGCCCCCTGAAACTCATTACATCGGTGCAGCAATCTCACCGCTCGCCACCGGGTTCACAGGATCCTTACTCCATTCATACCAGCCGCCATCAAACACGCTGATCTTCGGCCAGCCCATCACGTAGGCGTAGAAAAACGCTTCTGACGCGCGCCAGCCAGTACCGCAGTAGAATGAAACGTTTTGATCCCTGGTGATGTTCCAGTCTGCCCAGAAATCCGTGATGGTTTGGGCGCTCACCATAGTGCCGTCCGGATTCTGGAAATCCTGCATGCTGTATGAATCACTGCCGCCGTGGCCCCAGCGGGCTCCGGCAATGCGGCCTTTGGGTTTGATGTAGCCGTAGCCACTGGTTTCACCCGTGTACTCTGCCCAGCTTCGGATGCTTACCAGCGAACTGCCCTGTGGATCGGCCAGCAGCGCTTTGGCACCCGGAACATCCATTACCAGCTCAGGCTTTGCAGGCAGCTGCGTACCAAAGTGTTTTTCCGGAGCGGCGGTGTTCAGCAATACTTCTGTCGGGTAGCCCCTTGCCTGCCATTCACCATAGCCACCATTGAGCAGGCGTACATCTTTCACCCCTGCGTACATCATCAGATTTGCAGCACGCGCTGCCGCCATGGTATCTCGCCCGTAAAGGATCACCGGCGTCTCTGTGGTGATGCCCAGGCCAAGAAAGGTCTGCTCAAGACGCTCTGGAGAAACCCGGTTCCAGTGCGGCTCAGACTCCAGGTCATTGGTATTGAGATACAACGCACCGGGAATGTGACCGATCAGGTATTTCACCGGAGGACCATAGGCGACTTCCACCACCCGATATTGCGCCTGTGGAGCCTGGCTGACCTGCTCGCCTTTCTGAAGACGGTTCAGCCACTCTGCCGAAACCAGCTTTGAGTAATTGGCCAGATATGAAAGCTCACCGGTGTATTCGCTCAGCGGCGCATCAATGACCTGAACATCCGTAAAACCAAGCCCGGAAAGTGACTGTTTCACTCTCTGTGTTTCTGCTTCGCTGCCATACAACCACACAGACCTGGCATGTGAAAGTGACTGTTTTTCAACCCACCGGCTCAACTCTCCTGCTTCCATAGCATCAAGCCAGCGGGCAGAGAAGTTCAGCGCACCAGGCAGGTGACCGCCCTCTTTCTCCCCGGGTTCGGGCCAGCCATTAAAATAATTGCTGTCACGGCAGTCTATGACCTGCACTGCTGCATCACCGGACTGTTTAAGGTCTTCAAATGTCACGGCTCCTGCTGAGGCAGACGCAAACAGGCTTGCCACAATAGCTGCAGCGGCGGTTAAGGTGTTTCTCACTTTCGGTTCCTTTTGATTAAATCCGGGTCAGCTAATAATGCTCACAAGAAGGTACTGTGTGATATGCGTGCTGAACCGGACGCCGATTATAGTCTCCCGGAACCATTCTGGACAGGTACCATATCAAAACACGGTGTTTTATAACCAAATGGCATTACCTGCATTATTTTAGTTCTCAATAGTGAATAAGGATGACATTTCGCTTTCGGCCAGGGGAATCGACTCAGCCCTTATATGACAAGGCCATTTGTGACTTTGTACAAAGAACCGACATATCGGAAAATTGGATATCTTTACAAATTACATGCATGTTTAGCGGCAAAGCGTGGCGCTGCGCACGGAAAGTGCGACTGAGCTTGCAATTTAATTCGGGCTGATGCCTTATGCTTCATACAGACATGATGTTGATATTTATCTTTAAACCAGTATGTTCTGCTTAATAAATGCTCTGTAAAACAAGGGCGTATTTACAGATATTCCAAAGTGCTCATACCCCTCGCCCGCCTGTATAACAAAAATTGCGGAGTTCACATGAAATTCAGAAGCAAAGTGGTACTCGCCTCATCCCTGTGCCTTATCGGTGCGGTTGGGTGCCTGTCTGTTTACCAGTATTTGTCCATCTCCGATTACGCTCAAAAGAGCATTGAGGAGAACCTAAAGCTTGCACTCGATGAATCCCGGCTGGCAGTAGAATCTGAGCTGGAGAAAAACGAATCACTGATGAAAACCATCACCGATATCGTTGAAGTTGCTCCCACAGACCAGGACCATGTCAGCAAGGTACTGAACACCAAAACCATCCAGAGCGAGTTCATCGTAGTCGGTATGGGCTATCAGTCGGATGGCTCGCTGGTAGAGAACGATCCGGGCTGGGTACCCGAGTCTGATTACGATTCCCGCACGCGCCCATGGTTTACCTCCGCCAGGGACAGCGGACAGTACGGCGTTACCGAACCTTATTTTGATGACTTCACCAAAGAAATGGTGGTCTCTGTTACCGCTCCGGTCAAAGAGAGCGGCAGTTTTGTCGGTAGCCTGTTTGCGGACGTGAGCCTGAAAGGCCTTGCGGACGAAGTGAATGAAATCAAACTGGTCGGCAATGGCTACGGCGTGGTCTTCAGTGGTGACGGCACCATCGTTGCACACCCGAACGCTGAGCTCAATGGCAAGAAGCTGAGCGAAGCCTTCCCGGGTATTGCCCAGAACGCTGCCAGACAGGTACTGGACATCAACGGCCAGCCACACATCATCGAAATAGCTAAAGCCGGAAAACAGGGCTGGAGCGTTGGTGTTGTGATCGATGAGGAAGTCGCTTACGCCGAACTGACGTCGATTAAAAACGCCAGTATCTTTGTCGGGCTGCTGGCTGTGATCCTCAGCTTTGTTATTGTGACCATGGTGACCATCCGTCTGCTCAGACCGCTTAATGACCTAAACCAGGCGATCAATGACGTAGCCAGCGGTGAAGGCGACCTGACCCAGCGTCTGTCTACCGACTCTGACCAGGAGTTTGCCGAGCTTGCGGGCGGCTTTAACCACTTTACCTCTTCGCTGCAGAGCATGATCAAACAGCTGCAGGAGATCGGAACCGATATCAAAGCCAACAACGAGCAAATGTCCAATGGTGCCGGTCAGTCCGCTCAGGCGATGAATAAGCAGATGGAGCAGCTTGAAATGCTGGCCACTGCGATGCATGAGATGTCTGTGACCGCTTCTGATGTGGCCAACAGTGCCCAGTCAGCCTCTGACTCTGCCAACGTTGCCGACACCGCAACTGAAGAAGGTAACACTGTGGTGACCAACACCCAGCATTCCATCAACCAGCTGGCGGAACGAATTTCAGATGCAGTGGAAGAAGTAAACGCGCTGGAAGCCGCGAGCAACAACATCGAAAACATCCTGCAGGTTATCAGCGGCATTGCCGAACAAACCAACCTGCTGGCACTTAACGCTGCGATTGAAGCTGCCCGCGCCGGTGAAAGCGGCCGTGGGTTTGCAGTTGTGGCAGATGAGGTTCGCAACCTGGCCAGCCGGACTCAGCAATCGACCGAAGAGATCCAGGAAATGATCGCTCAGCTTCAGGCTGGTGCCGAAAGCGTGACCAAAGTGATGCAGGAAAGCGCGAGCATGGCTTCTGTGGCCGTCGCCGATTCTTCACAGGCAAGTGAAGCGCTGGCACGGATTAAAGAGAGCATCAGCGTGATCAATGAAATGAACATGCAGATCGCCACCGCCGCTCAGGAACAAAGCCACGTCGCTGATGAAATCAATACCAGCACGCTGCAGATCAAAGATCTCTCAACCGAGGTTTCTACCCTGGCCAATGAGTCTTTAAGCACAGTAGAGCAGCAGCAGGAGCAAATCAGGCAACACGACGGCATCCTCAGCCGCTTCATCGTTTAACCTGACCCGATCAACAGCCCGCAAAGATCTTCCTTGCGGGCTGTAAAGATCTTAAATCCATCAATATTCCAATCTTTGAAGCCCATCAAGCTGTGAATGTTTGTTTATGTAATCTTCTGACTTGCATTGAGTTTCTCAAAAATCCGATCGAAATATCAATAACTTCCATACCTACTGCATACTCAGGCGGCCAGGCCTGCGATCGTCCGTCTGATGCGGATCCCACCCGGATCCGGCACCCGGTTCACTACTGCCTTGTTCATCCGTTAAACAAGATTTCACCCGCCTGTCCCCCGGACTCTGCCGTTGGAGAAGACCCGGATCCTGTCCTATGGTTAATTTATCAGCGACGGAGACAAGACTATGAAAATAAATCCTATCGCATTACTTGCAGTGGTTTCCCTGAGTGTCATGGCAAATGAGCACAAAGACGGCTATTACGGTGGCCAGGATATCTATATCAGTGCCGGGTACACTTATCATGAGCTGGAAGGTGACAAAGGTTCACAATACTCGCTGCTGTTCGGCGGGCGCAATTACAGTGAAAAAAACTGGTTTGTTGGTGGTGAGTTTGAATACGGCCTGATCAACAACAGCGTTACCGGCCAGTATCAGCAAAGTACCCTTATAACCGTAGATGAGAGCCACACCATCAACGGCTACCTGCTGGGTGGTAAGCGTTTTGATCTGGGCGACAGCATGTCCGTCAGCGCGTATGCCATCGGCGGATACAGCCACCTGGCACTGAAAGCACAGCTACCAGGCGACACTGACCACATCAAAGCCTACGGCATGAAATGGGGCGCCGGTGCAGACCTGATGGTATCTGATTACATGCTGGGAGTACGATGGACTCAGGCTAACCTGGAAGCGTCCGAACTGAGCAATGAAGTCACTGAGACCAATATCAGCGGGATGGTTGGGTACCGGTTTTAGATTCGGGGGGGCAGGTTAAACGTCCTCCGCAAACAACAGCATTTCAAAAAAAAAAGCGATGACCTGAGAGTCATCGCTTTTTGTCTGTTCCCAATTTTTTGTATTACAGCCGTTACTTGTTCAGCTGAGCAACAATCTGTTTTGCCTGTTCACGGCCATGTTCAACCAGAGCACCTTTGTAATCTGTTTTGTAGAAGCTGCCACTTACACAGCCTGACTGCTCAATTTGAGGCGCTTCATCAAAGCTGACACGGGTATCTGCAATCTGTTCACCGTTTACGTTGAACATCGCAAAGTGCATTGCTGATTTGGTAATACAGCCACCGCCACGGATTAGTGACTTGCCGTCTGTCGCATAGCCGGTATCACTGGCAACGATAACCGCGTCAACATTCAGAGCCCGCGCTACTTTACTTGCCCAGGTTTTAAACTCAGTGCTCTCCTGGTAGCCAATTACTTCACCATGACCATGTGGCAGGCCAAGGTTGATGTATCCGGTCGGTACGCCCGCTGAACGACGGACGGCCAGTTCCATCTTCATTTCTTTTGAATGAGCCAGCTTAGAGCTGAGTGTCTGGTAACGCTCATTAGAGGCCACCTCATCCGGAGTAGCAAAGTCCCAGCCAGTCTCTGAGCTCATCTCATTGATCATGGCGGCCAGCGAAATGTTCGCAGCCTCGGTACCATTGATTTCCTTCTGAATATGCGATGTAGAATCAAACATGTTGACCGCTTTCTTCGCCGTTCCGTCAAGCAGCTCTCCCGCCATCGCAAACGCGTCGAAAGTGCCGGACTGTTTGTCTCCGGAAATCTCTTCAGGGTCGCGTACGTCCCGGACGATGGTTTCCGGCACCGAATACATGACGACGGCCACTCGCTTCACCTCAGCCAGCTCAGACTGGTTAATAACGTGTCTTGAACACCCCTGTAAAATCAGAGAAAGACCAATCAGGCCACATACCGCTAAACGTTTCATTCGCTTTCCTATACAAAATCTGGCACAACATCGTGCAAATACTGCGGCCAAGTTTTCCGTCCGGCCTGAAGTTAAGCAACAAACAAAAAAACACAAATCCAAAACCAGGAAAACGAAACATTTAACCATTTGTTTTTAATTAAGTTATTGGGATATGCAACAGAGCATAGCTCCGCATAAAACTCACTGCACCTGGTAGGGCTTTTTTTGTTTTTTTAGCTTTTGAACGCAAAAATGTACAAGCCATGGCTATTGTGGCAGCTTAGTCTGAAGCAAAAAAGGAGCGAAACGAATATGAAAACCATCGGTATGCTCGGCGGGATGAGCTGGGAGTCCACACAAAGCTACTATCAGGCCCTGAACGAAGGTGTCAAAGCGAAACTGGGCGGCCTGCACTCGGCAAAGATCTGTCTCTGGAGCGTCGATTTTGCCGAAATTGAAGCCCTGCAGCATCAGGAGGAGTGGGAGAAAACCGGGCAGATTCTGGCGAACGCCGCCAAAGGCGTTGAAGCCGCTGGCGCAGATTTTGTGATGATTTGCACCAACACCATGCACAAGGTCGCGGATCAAATTCAGGCGCAAATCTCCGTTCCCCTGCTGCACATTGCTGATGCCACTGCGCAGCAGCTGGTGAAAGACGGCATTGGTAAAGTTGGCCTGCTCGGCACCCGCTTTACCATGGAGCAGGAGTTCTACAAAAACCGTCTGACGGATAAATTTGGTATTGAGGTGGTGGTTCCTGACAGTAACGCTCGCCAGACCGTTCATGATGTGATTTATCAGGAGCTTTGTCTCGGGCAGATCCGTGACAGCTCACGGGAACAGTATCTCGCCATCATTGACCAGCTCGCAGCAGAAGGCGCACAGGCTGTGATCCTGGGCTGCACTGAAATCGCCCTGCTGGTCGGTCAGAAGGATACAGAAGTCCGGCTGTATGACACCACTGCCATCCATTCCATGGCTGCTGTTGAACTGGCCTGCGCTTAGCCCCACCTATCCTGGCAGGTCAGCTCTCAATGGCCTGCCATCCAGTCTTATTTCCAGCCTCAAAACAGGATTCCGCACACCATACCAAAATCAGAGACTGGTTCCTTAAAATGCAAAATTCCGCCTCCAATCTGGAATAAAGATGCCACTTTCCATTTGCGCCTGCTGAAAAAAAACGCCTTTCTCTTACTCTTATTTTGCCCGATGAATTTTCATCAAACCGGCCAAACCAATTGATTTATAAGATTAAGCAGTGATAAACAAGGAACACAAAATGGACACTAAGACCAGACGTGTATTTTCACTCAGTCTGCTCAGCGCTTCGTGCATGATGGCGTTTAACAGCTATGCCGCCATCGATTGTTCAGGCATGAACGAGTGGGACAGCAACGCAGTTTACAACGGCGGCGACCAGGTGCAGCAGAGCAATGTCGCTTACGAGGCATCACACTGGACACAGAACCAGTCTCCGGACCAAAACTACGGCGAAGGACAATGGCACGGCAAGCCGTGGACCAAACTCGACACCTGTCAGAATGGCGGAGACGACAACCAGCCCCCGACAGTCTCACTGACTTCACCGGCATCCGGTGACACCTTTACCGCCGGAGACAGCGTGCAGATCGCCGCCAGCGCTTCGGACAGCGATGGCAGCATTGCCAAAGTTGAGTTCTTTGTTGATGGCAGCCTTATCGCCACCATCACCAATGCACCGTACAACACAAGCTGGACTGCGGCTGAAGGCAGCCATACCATCAGCACCAAAGCGTACGATGACAAGGGACTGGTAAGCCAGGAAGCAACCGCAGCAATTACCGTTGATGCCCAGCAGCCAGACAACCAGGCACCTCAGGTGGACCTGACCTCCCCTTCGGCATCAGATACTTTCAAGCAAGGTGACACTGTCACCATATCTGCAAATGCCAGCGACAGTGATGGCACCATCGCCAGGGTTGAGTTTTACGTGGATCAGGTTCTGGTTGGCAGTGCCACCAGCGAACCGTATCAGCATAACTGGACCGCTGCTCAGGGCTCTCACACCATCGGCGTGAAAGCCATTGATGATAAGGACGCAGCGAGCACCATCGATAGCGTGACCATTAACGTTGAAGCATCACAGCCGGATAACGAGCTGCCAACGGTGGATCTGACCCTTTCTGCCTCTGAAGTGGAGCTGGGCAAACCGGTTACCCTGAGCGCAAATGCATCAGACAGCGATGGTACCATCGCCAAAGTCGAGTTCTTTGTTGCAGGCACCAAAGTGGGCACCGCAACCAGCGAACCTTATCAGCTTGAGTACACCACTACCCGCACCGGCAGCCTGGCTGTTTATGCCAAAGCTACCGACAACAAAGGCGGAAGCAGTGATTCAACCGTACAAACCCTGACAGTCAAAGGCGAACCGGTTACCAGTAACTGTCGCCCGGACGGCCTGTACCAGACTTCAGGTATCGATGTACCCTACTGCACCATCTACGACCAGGACGGCCGTGAGAAAATGGGCGCAGACCACCCACGCCGGGTGATCGGTTACTTCACCAGCTGGCGCGCCGGGGACGATCCTCAGGCTTCCTACCTGGTCAAAGACATTCCATGGGAACAGCTGACCCACATCAACTATGCCTTTGTCAGTATCGGCTCTGACGGCAAAGTAAATATCGGTAATGTAAACGACCCTGAAAACCCGGCGGTCGGCAAAACCTGGCCTGGGGTAGAAGTCGACCCGGCGCTTGGCTTTAAAGGCCACTTCGGTGCACTTGCAACAGCGAAGAAAAAACACGACGTTAAGACCCTGATCTCCATCGGCGGCTGGGCAGAAACTGGCGGTCACTTTGATGAGAACGGCGACCGTGTTGCCGATGGTGGTTTCTACACCATGACCACCAACGCAGACGGCAGCATCAACCACCAGGGCATCGAAACCTTTGCCAACTCCGCAGTTGAGATGATGCGTACCTACCAGTTTGACGGCCTGGATATTGACTACGAGTACCCAAGCTCGATGAGCGGTTCCGGTCACCCGGATGATCTGGCGTTCTCTGACCCGCGCCGCCCTTACCTGATGGCCTCTTACCACGAGCTGATGCGCGTACTGCGTGAGAAACTCGATGCGGCCAGTGCCCAGGATGGTCATCACTATATGCTGACTATCGCTGCGCCTTCATCAGGCTATCTGCTGCGTGGTATGGAGACCATGTCGGTCACCAAATACCTGGACTACGTCAATATCATGACTTACGACCTGCACGGCGCATGGAATGACCACGTCGGCCACAACGCAGCCCTCTATGACACCGGCAAAGACTCAGAGCTGGCACAGTGGAGCGTCTACACCACCGAACAGTACGGCGGTATTGGTTACCTCAATACCGACTGGGCGTATCACTACTTCCGCGGCTCTATGCCGGCAGGCCGGATCAACATTGGTGTACCTTACTACACCCGTGGCTGGCAGGGCGTCAGTGGTGGTGAGAATGGTCTGTGGGGCCGTGCTGCACTGCCGGATCAGTCCCGGTGCCCTCCGGGTACCGGCATCGGTGAGAAGAACAACTGCGGTAATGGTGCCATGGGTATCGACAATATGTGGCATGACCTGGACGCCAATGGCAACGAAATGGGTGCCGGTTCTAACCCGGTCTGGCATGCCAAGAACCTGCAAAACGGCATATGGGGTTCTTACGCATCCGCATTCGGCCTCGACCCGTCCAAAGACCCGGCAGATAAGTTAGTCGGTACTTACACCCGCCACTACGACGATGTAGCTGTAGCACCTTGGCTTTGGAATGACGAGAAGAAGGTATTCCTGTCGATGGAAGACAAAGCCTCCATTGACGTGAAATCCAGCTACGTGATCGATAAAGAGATCGGCGGCATCATGTTCTGGGAGCTGGCCGGTGACTATGCCTGTTACCAGCTTGACGCTCAGGGCAACCGAACCACCGTCGACCCGACCGAGCAGGCCTGTACCAGCGGCAATGGCGAATACTACATGGGTAACACCATGACCAAAGCCATTTACGACAAGTTCAAAACCGCTGCGCCGTATGGCAACAAGATTGCCGTTTCCGGAGTCCCGGCAGAAGCGCTGGATATAACGGTGAAAGTTGATGGCTTTAAAGTGGGCGATCAGAACTACCCGATCAACCCGAAACTGACCATCACCAACAACACCGGCGTAACGCTCAAAGGCGGCACACAGTTCCAGTTTGATATTCCGGTATCCACCCCGGATAACGCCAAAGATCAGTCCGGCGCAGGACTGGAGGTCATCTCCTCCGGTCACAGCCGCGACAACAATATCGGCGGCCTTGACGGTACCATGCACCGCGCTGCGTTCAGTCTGCCTTCCTGGCAGGACCTGGCTACCGGTGAGAGCTACCAGCTGGATCTGGTTTACTACCTGCCAATCACCGGCCCGGCGAACTACACGGTAACCGTCGGCGGTGTGGACTACGCGCTTAAGTTCGAGCATCCGGAACTGCCGATTGGTGACATCAGCAACGGCGGCAACGAGGGCGGAGACCTGCCAAAATGTGAGTCCACTGAAGGTATCAACACCTACCCCGACTTCCCTCAGGTTGACTGGGCCGGTAAACCAAGCCATGCCAACGGCGGTGACCAGATGATCCACAACGGCATCGTCTACCAGGCCAAATGGTGGACCAACACCGAACCAGGCAGCGACACCACCTGGGAAGCAGTATGTAAAATCTGATCCTTGCTCAGATGTTGGCCCGGGAAACCGGGCCTTTTTTTTATGTGAACACCCCGTTCAGTCATAAGTAATTTCTGGTACGAACATACAAATATATCATTAAAACAAACTGTTACCGCCATCATATCAATACCTCATACCTAAGTATGGAGCTGAGTGAGTAATCCCGCATTTCCCGTGTTTGCCGTTTTATTAATCACCAGGCCAGCGGTTATATGACTTTCTGCATTTCAATACCTGTCATTTGGTGAAGGAACTACTTAATGATTGAAACTACCGTTAATACACAATCTTTCTCTTCTATTCTGAGCCGAAACAAGCAGGATCTGGCCAGAATAGAGGAATATAAAAATGCCCCTATTTCCGTCACCCCACGAAATATCATTTTTGTCGGGCTGGTCTTCTTCTGCCTGATTATCCTGTCTGTTTTTGCTCTGAACATTATTACCGGCGCTTTTGCTCTGGTAGTCCTGGTAATCACATCAATCGTACTTTACTGGGGGCACCGGCTTTTCCATGCTCTCGACCCTCTGGTTAAACAAAAAACCAAAAATCTCCAGCTGAACATGATGGTAAAAGAGGCCCGTAAAAATGCGGTGGCTCAGCTGAACAATCAGGTCATCACCAATCAAACACGCCTTGAAGCCGCAAGAAGTGCCCGAAATCAAATGGGAGCAACCGTTGAGAAGCTGAGAAATCAGATTAATCCGGCAAACAAAGGTAAGCCCATTTACGAAAAGAAACTCGAGCTGTACAACCGCGTTAACGCAGCCTACCAGCAGGTAATCACTAAAGTTGACAACGCTGCCAGAGCCAATAAAGCGTTTGAGGAAAAAGTGAAAGAATACAAAGACATGGAAGAGTTTGCTTCAACAGCAAGTGCGGCTATGTCAATGTTTGCAGAATCCGGAGATCTGAAACTGGACGAAACTCTGTCACTAGAGGCATTTTCACAAATTGAAACTGACTTTAATGAATCACTGATTTCAGTAGAAAACAGCGCCCGTGACATGCTGGCTGATGATGAATACTAACAGAGGAAAAATCAGAAATGGTTACTAAATCAACAAAAGCTATGAAAATAGTACTGGGTGTCTTATTTGCTCTGGTCATTCTGGTCGGGGGCTACGCATTTCTCAACGGCGAGTCATCGTCAGGCACTCAGGTTCATGAAATTGAAGAAAATCCATTTGGATAATTACAGCTCAGCAATAAGTAAGCAAGAAAGAAAGGGAAATTCATGAAACAAGCATACATACCACTTATCCTGTGTTCCATACTGGCGTCAGCTACCACGTATGCCTCAGACATAAGGCTGGGCACCGGAAGTGAAACTGGCAACTACTACTCAATGTCAGAAGACATAAAAACGTACTGCGAAGACACATTACCTGATGGAACAGGCATCGAAATCATGCCTTCGAGCGGCTCAGTATCAAATCTGACAGGCATGAACAATAAAGAGTTTTCTGCCGGTATCATTCAGGAAGACGTACTGCAATTTTACAAAACTCAGGATCCAAAACGTGTCAATTCAAATCGTCTTAAGATCATCAGTGGTCTGCACTCTGAAACATTCCACCTTCTGATCCCAAAAGGTTACAAACCCAAAGGAAATAGCAGTCTTACCGCAAAGTTCAAAAGCTGGATGAATGATGACGGACCAAAAAAGATCTCTATTGACTCCCTGAAAGGGCAGGTTATCGGCGCTGTCGGTGGAGCGGAAGTCAGCGCCAAAGCCATGAGCTACTTTATGGGACTTAACCTGAATGTTATTTCAATTAACTCCAGTCAGGCACAAAGTTCTGTTGCACCACTTCTGATCGTAGGTGGTCAGCCAGACAAACTGGTTCAGTCTCTGCTGAAAACCAAGAAATACATGCTGGTCGGTATCTCTGGTGAATCTCTGAGCAGTCGCCCTTTCTACACCAAAACTCAGGCAAACTACGAAATAGACGGAAAGCTAAAAACGGTTGAGACCGTTGGTGTCCGCGCTTACCTGCTGGGGAAAGCATTCCGTAAATCCCAGCGAAACGGAGGTATGATCGCCCTGGCTAAATGCATTGATGATAACCTGGAAGATCTGGCCGATGATCCTGATACCAATCCTAACTGGACCAGCGTCATAGAACTTCAGGATAGTGGCGATATGACCAACTGGAGCTACTTCCCACTAAACTAACCCCCTCTGAGGGAGTTCAGCCATCCGGCAAGCTCCCTTTTTTGTTTCTGTCGAAAGCTGGCAACAGTGTACGTTGCCCTGACCATCTCCGGCTCAGGACTGCATCAGCGCTTCAAGACGGGCAAATATCCGCTGCCAGTGCGGCTGCTGCATGATCTCCAGCCAGGCTCCATCACAAAAACGCTCCGAACGGGCAAAGCCGGTTAACAGGCAGCGGAGCTGCCCCAGGCTGGCCTGTTCAAGGTGTTCCAGCACCTCCCATACCTCAATACGTTCATAGTTTACATCCAGCCATGGCGGCTCACACAGGCTGTGCATGAAATCAGAAACTGCCTGCGGATAAGCTGGCGCGTATGAGGAAGTATCGGCCTTTGAAAGTGCGGCCAGCGCGAGCGTGTAGCGCTTTTTCAGGCTTTGAATATCAGTCAGTGTCATTGGGTATATCTGTGCGGAGAAAAATGGTATTTTATCAAATCATTTCCCAGATGCTACTCAGATAAGCTTATTACTCCTGCCCCTGACTTTTCAGGCTGACCAGCGCATCCCACCAGTCATAAAGATACAGAGCCAGATAAACCGGGATAAGTGCCCAAATCAGCGGATCATCAAGCACTTCATAGGTAGTCCCCACCGCGGCAATCGCCAGAATCATCAGTTCAGTAATCCCAACAAACAGCAGCACTTTGGTGGCATGAGCAAGGTAGCGCTGCCACGGTTCGCTGAGGGTGGTTTTCTGATAGGTGGCCTCAAATACGCCAACAATCGCCGCCGCCATTAACAGCCCGACCACTGACAGGATCGGCGACTGGTTGCTGCGCTCCATCCCCTGCATAAAATTCATGGTGTGGGTGAGCAATACCGGCAACACCAGACACAGCAAAAAAAGCTGTTTTAACGCAACTTCAAAGTAAAACTGGCTTCCTTTCATTCTTTCCCCTGAGGTTCTTCATACACAATCTGTCCCTGCAGTACCGTCATCACCACCCTGGCTGACGGGATCTGCTCCGCTTCCAGCATGGTAATGTCTTTATCCAGTATTGCAAAATCTGCAGATTTCCCCACTTCCAGTGAGCCGGTCAGCTTATCCAGCCCAAGGCTGGCCGCCGCGTCAATGGTATACGCCCTGATGGCCGAATTAAGATCCGGCAGACCGGTTTTGCCCATGATCAAACTGTTCGCAATGCCCACCAGCGGATTAATACCATGCACATTCCAGTCACTGCTGAGAGTCACATTGGCACCGGTGTCAGATATCGCTTTCAGGTTCATCAGCGCCCGGGTCCGGCGGGCACCGAGAAACGCTTCTGCCCACTGGTGGTCGTGATAGGCAATGTAATCAGAACCTACCTGGAAATCTGCAGTCACATCCAGCTTTGCAAAACGGGGAACATCTTTGGAGTTCACCAGCTCAACGTGGGTCAGGGTGTAAGGCCGTTTTGAGCCCTGTTTTCGCATCTGCTCGATAGCGTTCAGGGACTCCCTTATCGCCCCATCACCGATGGCGTGAATATGAGCACTGTAGCCAATGTCATCAAGCGCGTTCAGCCAGACAGGCATCGCCTTTGGCGGAATATAGTTGATCCCATAAGGTTGGTCCGGGATGTAAGTATCCAGGTACGGAGCGAGCAGTTTTGCCGTGCCATTGATAAAAATCCCGTCACTGTACATTTTGACCTGGTCGACCACCAGCAACCGATCACGATCAGCAGACTGAATGCCGCGCAGATAAGCGAGCTGTGGCTCCATCGCATCTGCCGGATAAATCCATGGACGGACAGACACCCTTGCTGTCAGGTCACCGTCTTTCTCCGCAGCCTGCCAGACATCAAACCAGCCCCGCTTCCAGTATAGGCGGCCATCACCAATGGTCGTGATGCCATGCCTGGCCGCTTCTTCCAGCCCGGCCATCAGACCATCATAGCTGCGGGCAAACTTTCTGCGGGTACTGTTCCAGGCCTGCTCCAACACGATATCACCGGCATTATCGAGCAAAATACCTGTCAGCCTGCCACTCTGTTCATCTTTTAGGATAACGCCGCCCTGCGGGTCCGGGGTGTCTGCATCGATTCCCGCTTTGGCCAGCGCCACCGAGTTGACCCACATGGAATGAGAAGTCTGTTCCATCAGAACCACAGGCTGATCAGGAAAAACAGAATCAAGCACTTCCAGCGGGGTGCGTTCATTATCCTCAGCGAGCACTGAATCAATAGAAAAACCATAACCGGTAACCCACTGACCCCGGGTTGCATCCGTGCGGCAGGCTTTCAGGTAAGGGAGCTGGTCTTCCAGGCTGCCGTGCATACTGAGCTCACAGTCTCCGCCTATCCCTGAGGCAGCTTCAAACACGTGATTATGGTTATCGACAAAACCCGGCATAATAAACGCCCGCTTCATATCCAGGGTTTGGGTATATTTTGAGTAATATCGCTCTGTTTCCGCTTTGCGACCGATAAACAGGATCTTTCCATCAGCAACCGCGATGGTGTCAGCGTCGCTGTGACCGTAGATCCCGGCGTTGGTATACACAGTATCCGCAATGGCGGTATGGCCTGCTGCAGACATCATCAGCCCGGCCAGGCAAATCAGAAAGTGAGCATTTTTCATAGCTGAAGGTCCTTAACGACAGCGCCGTTTCCAGGCTCTGGAGATGTAATCAAGTATAGATGGGGACAGCATTCAGGGCTAAGCTCCGCCCAACACTACCTGCGCTGACAGGTCGTACACCCCCGGCAGGCAGAGCGGGTATGTTTATCCAGCCTGCCGCGTTGTATTTTGCAGTAGGCATTCTTCAGCGCCCGGCGGGCAGAAAACCAGTCATCCGGCTTTTGCATGATCAGATACCCGTTAAAGGTTTTCACCAGCGGCAGCCGGTACTCTTCGATAAAACGACTGTCATACTCAATTTCAAAGTAATCCAGCGCCTGCTCGATGGAGGTGAAAGTTGCGATTTTTTGCCGGATGTCGTTTTGGGTCATAAGGGCTGAAATATGGTCTTTCCTGAAGAAAAAATAGCATGCCTGCAGATGATATGAAAAGGCCCGGAGAGAAACCGGGCCTGTAATACCATTTCAGCGGTCAGTCAGGTCAGAACTGCGCTTTAATCCAGATCATACGGTGATCAGAAGAAACATCTTTGCCGTTGCCGTACTTACCGATGCGCTTATCGTTCATCAGTTTACGGCCAGGCTGCTCAGCTCCAGGCCAGTACACGCCGGTGTCCACCACTTCAATGTTGGCTGAAGGCATGGCGTAATCCACCCCAAGGCCGAAAGTTGATGTAATACGTGCCGGTTTCGGGTGTTTGCTGTTCTTCTCTGCTGCATGCTCTGCAGCACCCTGGCTGGTTGGGTACAGGTCACCGTTCATTACTGTCTGGTTCAGCAACGGATCGCTGTGCAGCGCCTGCATTACAGTGCTTTCACCATCACCATCCACCGGGTCAAGGTTCAGGTCACCCATGATGACGAACTTCGAGCCCTTATCCAGACCGCCTTTTGCGCCCTTGTCATCATAGAAGTACGCTTTGTCCTGCACATAATCATGCCAGAACTGCACTTCTGCGGCGTTTTGTGCCTTGTTCTTACCCACATCAAACGCCGGAGGAGTCGGGTGAGACATCAGCAGGTGAACCACCTGGTCGCCGTTTTCTGACGGGATGATCACTGGCGCGTCTACGTGGTTTTTTGATGACAGACGTACTTCGTTCCACTCGTCAGCGCTGTACCAGTTGTCACCACACTTCATTCCAGCCGGGATTTTTTTCGGGTTACCACAGATGGTGATTTGCGGGATCTGCGCGCCTTCCATATCTTTCCACTTAAAGGTCTGGAATGTACGGGTATTATCGCGGTCAATCTCGTATTTGGACATCAGAGCGAATGCGTACTGACCATGGTAAAAACCAAAACCCCACGCATCGCCTGGCAGGCGATTACCATCGGAACCGTTATTGTCGAGATCCAACCCGCTTACCAGGCCGGTATTGGTGGAGTAGGACTCAAAGAACGGATACTCAATCGGCTCAAGCTCCGCCTTGCCACCTGCGCCTTCAATGCTCTGTGCAACAGACAGGTAGTTCTTCTGAAAGCCGGTCATCGCCGCTTTGTTCTGACCTGTCCCGTCATTGTTAAACTCCGCCATCATCAGTACATCCGGACGGTTTTTCTGAATCACAGCCGCTACATTTCGGATCTGAATGACCTTCTCCGCCGTAACTTTGTCTTCCGGAGCAATCGTCTTGTTCAGATAAGCCGTCACCAGCTCCGTCTGGCGGGCTGGTTCAATCTGCATTTCACGCACCAGGTCTTCAAACGATGCCCGGTCAAACGAGAGATTGTATGTCGCGATTTTTACTTCTTGTTTCACATCGTTACCTGATTCAGGTGCGCTGTTACAACCAGCCAGCAGGGCTGCACTGATCATAATGGCAAGAGGAGTTTTGAATTTTTTCATTATCAGTCCGGTGCCTTTGTTTGATTTCGCCGTCATTATTAATCAGAGCCAAACCAAATAGATACGACAAAACTCACATTTGCTGTCCGGATGATGCAATTGTATACATTCGTATAGTGAGCCCTGACTGACAGATTCCGCTTTCAACACCTTTAGTATACATGGAGTTCATGATCAAAACGGACTCAGATGGTTCAGGAGCAGCCCTGCTCACCATGGCGTAGTGGCTTTTTTGAACCCCGCGCACAAATCACCATAATAAACAGCCTGTTAAGACGTAAAATTTCTGAAACACAAACGTCATCACAGCGTCATTGTCGAACAGACATAATAATTCCAAACGAACGCTCGAACGAACACCAATTAATCAACCGATAATTCATTCGAGCACAATCGAAACCATAATGGGATTAATAACAATGAAGATCGTCCAAACTCTCCCCCTTCTGGCTCTGGCCTGCTCTTCCCTCTCTTTTGCTGATCCTCTGGTCATTGCTCACCGCGGTGCGTCCGGTTACCTCCCTGAGCATACGCTTGAAGCCAAAGCCCTGGCGTACGCCATGAAGCCCGACTACATCGAGCAGGATGTGGTAATGACCAAAGACGACCGCCTGGTAGTGCTGCATGACCACTACCTGGACCGCGTCACCGATGTGGCAGAGCGCTACCCGGACCGTGCCCGAAAAGATGGCCGTTACTACGCGATTGACTTTACTCTGGCTGAAATCAAAACCCTGAAAGTAACCGAGGGCTTTAACCTGGACGAAAATGGCAATAAGACCGCCGGTTTCCCCGACCGCTTCCCGATGTGGAAATCCTCTTTTGAAGTACCAACCCTCGAAGAAGAAATTGAACTGATCCAGGGTCTGAACCACACCCTGGGGTACGACATCGGTATCTATCCAGAAATCAAAGCGCCATGGTTCCACCGCCATGAAGGCAAAGACATTTCCAAAGCGGTACTGAAAGTCCTGAAAGATTACGGTTACACCACCAAATCCGATAAGGTTTACCTGCAGTGTTTTGACCCAATTGAACTGGAACGCATCCACGATGAACTGCTGCCGGCAATGAAAATGGATCTGAACCTGGTTCAGCTGATGGCTTATACCGACTGGAACGAGACCATGGTCTATCAGGGAGATAAGGCAACCCCTTACGCTTACGACTGGATGTTTGAGCCGGAAGGCATGCAAAAAGTAG
Source organism: Vibrio sp. 9-16B-A1 (assembly GCF_056726165.1). NCBI lineage: Bacteria > Pseudomonadati > Pseudomonadota > Gammaproteobacteria > Vibrionales > Vibrionaceae > Vibrio > Vibrio sp. 9-16B-A1. The sequence goes on along the minus strand of NZ_JBSDZD010000003.1, from coordinate 260,783 downwards.
CCCGCTACGCTGACGGGATCGGCCCGTGGAAACCAATGCTGGTTGACGATGCATCGACCAAAGACAACATCATCATCAAGCCACTGATGAAACACGCCAAAGCGGCCGGCCTTGTGGTTCACCCTTATACCTTCCGTGCAGACAAAGGCCGCATCGCGCCGTATGCAGAAAACTTCAACGGCATGCTGGACGTGTTCTACAACCAGGTGAAAGTAGACGGCCTGTTTACTGATTTTCCGGATAAAGCAGTGAGTTTTGTTCAAAAGCAGCACTGATTTCTGAGTTAACTGTGTGCCCGCCGGGAAGCCACCAGGCGGGCACATTCATATAATGAATCTCTCTCCCACACCTGATTAAGTGCACACCTCTTACCACCATACAGATCCGGATGAAAACCTTTGCGCAAACGATTAAGTTGCAAAAAGGCACTCATACAGAACATCTTCCCGCTCAATCTGCCATTTACAGCATTTTCAGATCTATTAACAATTTCCACATTTACAAAGTAATATGTCGTACATAAAATGCACGCGAAAAGTTTGATAACACATCAAACCACATTGAAAATTAAATGAGATGCAGTGATGAAAAACCTTACTATCCCTACCCTGATGGCTGTGATGGCCGCAACTTCTGCAAACGCAGCTTTCCTGGAAAGTGGTGTTGAGTACGAAGCATTCGCAAAAGACTTCGCTACAAAAAATGACAATGCCCTGCCATACCTGGCGGTTGGCTTTAATCCAGTTGCAGACCTGCCACTGACCTTTGCTTTCAAGCACAGTGACAAGCAGATGAAAGACCGCTCTGTACCTGCAGACCGCGCTCGTCAGGAGTACATGGTAAGCTACAAACACAGCGTAAACGAAGACTTCGTTATCGCACCTATGTTTGCTATCCGTCACAACCACTACGAAGGCAGCACCCACGACACTGAGTGGCGCTTCCACCCGAACATGTCTTACAAGCTGGATGACACCTTTACTCTGGCACTGGACGGTTTCGTTGCTCCGGTTACGCGTGTAAATCACACTGACAAGCGCAACTACTCTGACTTCAAACACGAGCTGGACTTCCGTGCAAATATCACACTAAATGATACTCAAAGCGCACGCATCTCGTTCTACAACGAAGCAAACAAAAAAGAAGGCGCGCCAGGTAAAGGCGATGCCAAAGCTAACGAATGGCAGCTGCGCCTGATGTTCACCCAACAGCTGAACGACTTCTCTCTGACTCCTTACGCACGTATCGACCTTGACCGTAAGTTCGAAGTAGAGCCGGCAGATGCAGAAAAACTGCTGCGCCACCGTGTTGGTCTGCTGGGTTCATACAAGCTGCAGCAAAACCTGGATCTGGTTTACGATGTGAACTACCAGGTAGAGCAGTCTAAAGCGAGCGAGTCTAAGTACGACAAGAACCGTATGTTCTACAAGCTGGCTATCAAATACAGCTTCTAAGCCATCGCTTTTCTGCAACGCATTCTGATTGAAAACAAAGGCCTGGCATTTTTGCCAGGCCTTTTGTTGTTGAAGGACTATATCTTTTCAGTGTCTGCCGTTACCGGTACAACTGATACTCGCTCTTCAGCCCTTTGATCAGGCTGATGCACATCAAAAGCAGCACGAAACTGAACGGCAGCGCCGTCGCCACCACGCCGGACTGCAGCGCCTGCAGCGCCTGAGAGCCGCCAACCCACAGCATCACGGCAGCAATCGCCCCTTCTACGCTGGCCCAGAAAATTCTCTGTGGCACCGGTACATCCACCTTACCACCGGCGGTAATACTGTCGATCACCAGAGAACCTGAATCTGAAGAGGTCACAAAGAAGATCAGCACCAGTACAATCGACAGCACCGAAATGACATTACCAAACGGCAGTTGCTCGTAAACATGGAACAGAGTCAGTGAAATATCGGTCAGGCCATTGGCACCCAGTTCACCCACTTTGTTGGCTACCTGGTCCAGTGCGATTCCGCCGAACACCGCCATCCAGACCATGGTCAGCAGGGTTGGTACAAATACCACTGCGGTCAGAAACTCACGTACGGTACGTCCTTTGGACACGCGGGCGATAAACATACCTACAAATGGTGACCAGGAGATCCACCAGGCCCAGTAGAATACTGTCCAGCCGTGCATCCAGGTCTGATCATCACGGCCATGTGGCATACTCAGCGCAATCACATTTTCGATATAAGCCATAAAGGTAGCAGGAAGCGATTCCGCAACCACATCCAGGCTGACAGCGATGATAAACACCAGAAGACCAAACGCGAAGGCCATGTTGATGTTACTCAGCAGCTTTACGCCACCATCAAGCCCACGCACGACCGACAGGATAGCCACAAAGGTCACAAAGGCGATCACCACCATCTGCATACCGATGCCGCCATTCAGGCCAAACACATAGTTGATGCCAGATGTTGCCTGCTGCGCGCCCAGACCCAGCGATGTTGCCAGACCAAACAGGGTCGCCAGTACCGCCATAATATCAATGACGTGGCCCAGCCAGCCCCAGGCTTTATCACCGAATACCGGATAAAACACGGAACGGATAGAAAGCGGCAGGCCTTTGTTGAATGCAAAGAACGCCAGTGAAAGAGCAACGATGGCGTAAATCGCCCAACCGTGAATACCCCAGTGGAAAATGGTTGCGCCCATGGCAAGGGATCGGGCCTGCTCTGTGTTCGGCTCTACATTGAATGGCGTTCCCCACCAGTCGGTGTAATAGGCGGTAGGCTCAGCCACACCCCAGAACAAAAGGCCAATCCCCATACCTGCGGCAAACAGCATCGCCAGCCAGGAGAGCATGGAATGTTCGGCCACTGCCTCCTTTCCGCCAAGGCGTACCTTACCAAGAGGCGACAGGATCAGCGCAATCGCGAACAGAACGAAGAAGTTGGTTGCCCACATAAAAAAGGCATCAAACTGTTCCAAAATGCCGTTTTTAAGTGAGTTCAGCGCCTGATTGGCGGTGGCCGGGTCCACCAGCATCAAAATGGTTAAGAAAAGCAGAATAAGCCCGGCACTGATACCGAAAACCGGGTTATGAACATCAAAACCCCACTTCTGTACGTTGTCCTGACCTACCTGATAGTCCGTCGTGTCTATACTGTATTTCTTTAGTGCATCTTCCATAAATACTACTCAATTTTATTTCGCCCTCAAAGAATCAGCCAGCCTGTAAAAGCGCCATGATGCCCTGAGAAAACCACAAAAGATTAGTACACTAACCTTCAAAGGGGGCGAATATTAGCAAGAAACACCCAACAAGATCAAATCACACCACATTCAGACATGTTTACGGGCTTCCATGCACACAATAAAACCACCTAAATACATCGAGCACGAAACAATACAACCCTAAGCATTTTCCGCTTCGCAAACTTCACGCTCAGGCTACGCCAGCAAAGCGATTGCAGACATTACCAGGGTGACCATTGCCGGGATACCGTCAGTCCATTTATCAAACCGAAAATGGAAAAACAGCGCCCCCACCGAAGTCGCGGCCAGAACACCGGCACCTGCGAGTAACAGCAGATCATTTTGGGAGATCAACAGATAGCCTGCCAGGCTAAGTGCCCCTGTCAGCTCTGTCAGGCCAACCAAAAACATCAGACTCCGGTTAAGTCCGTATTTATGGAAAAACGCCAGTTGAGTTTCGAAGATGGTTTTCTGCCAGCCGAGCAGTTTGACCGAACTGGCAAACAGGAAAAACACCATCAGAATTATTACCGTAACTTGCTGCATAACACTCTCTCCTCTGAAATCTGAATCCATTTAAACATTCCCATAAACACCAATAAATGCTATTAATCGACTAACTACCATTCCAAGCAGGAATGCAAAATGGACAAATATCAGAGCATCCGGCTATTCATCCGAAGCGCCAGACTGGGGAGTTTTACCGCTACCGCAGACGAACAAGACCTGACTCAAAGTGCCGTCAGCAAGAAGATTGCCTGGCTGGAACAAAACGTCGGCTTTCGCCTGTTTCACCGTAATAACCGCAGGATCCAGCTGACTCAGCAGGGCAAGGTATACCTGAATTATTGTGAGCGCATGCTTGAGGAGATGAACCACACCGAAAGCACCCTGAAGAAAGAGCGCCATGACGTCAGCGGAGAGCTGAAACTCTCTCTGCCAAGCGCAATGGCCACAGAGCTTCTGGCAGAGCCCATCAGCACCTTTATGTCTCTTCATCCAGAGGTCAGCATCCACGTTTCCGTCACTGACCGCAAAGCAGACCTGATTGAAGATGATGTGGATATTGCGATCCGGGCGGCAGTGCTTGAAGACTCCGGCTATAAGGCCAGGTTTATATTCAATAATCAGGCAATCTGCTTTGCCGCCAGATCCTGGCTGGAGCAAAATGGCAAACCGGAACAGGCAGAAGATCTCGCAAACCACGCCTGCCTTTGCTACTCACTGATCACCCCATCTGATATATGGCAGCTAAGCATACCGGGCGATGAGCCTGTGCGGGTAAAAGTCGGACAACGCTTTAAAAGCGACAGCCCGGAAATGCTGCTGAAAATGGCGCGTCTCGGCCAGGGGATCGCCATGCTGCCGGAATGGATGGCCAGGCCATGGCTGGAGAGCGGCGAGCTGGTCCAGATATTGGAGCAGTATCAAATGAAAGCGCTGCCAATGTACGCCGTATATAAAGCTGACGAGTACCAGCCGATGCGGATCCGTGCCTTTATCGACCATCTGGTGGCGCACTTTGAGAAGCAGCCTCCCACCCTTAAAATTTAAGATGACACAAACCGGACAATTTCTTCCTTGATTAGAATTTCAGCAGGTATATGATCCCCGCTCTGATTCATAAAACTATCATTAGAATGAAAACGTTTCTTTTTGCTTTGCTGCTTCCGGCCACGGTGGTAAACGCCTCGTCAGAGATGATGATGCAGGACCCATGTAAACTGCCGCTTAATCACCCCAACAGCCACCTGTGCGTTACCGGCCCGACAGGGTTTGAGTACAAGGAGTCCATCTGGGAGAAGGAGCAACAGGAAGAGAAATACGACCCTTTATTCCACGATAAAGGGCGCAAGCCATCAGACAAAGAGTGGTCGGAAATGGACATCACCGACAAGATGATGAACGAGAAACGCAACGACTGCGCCAAAAGAGACGAGCGCGACTGCATTGTGTTTGATAATGACTGAGCCAAATCAGTACCGCTAAAACGACCGACAAAATGAAATGCCCGCCGGTTAGTTCCCGGCGGGCATTGATTTAACTGCCAACTGCTACTTGGTATTCAGTGGCAGTGGGTAGAAACGGATTTGCACGTTATAGGCTTCGTTGTAGATGTCATACAACACATTGACGAAGTCATTAATGTTGAAAATCCACTCCCCGGTATATGTCCGGCAGTGCAGAGTTTCCACTGCGGCACCTTCGGTCAGACACATACCAAACTCATCAGTAGTGGTTTCATCGGCTACTTCACAGCTGTAAATGGTACCGTTGTACTCGATATCACCCAGGTCATATCCATCACCGGTAACATCTTTACAGCAGAAGTCTTTATCGGTACATACGTTGGTATTACCGTCGAGACAGTATTCATTATCATCCCAGTAGCAGACTTCTCCGCTGAAGGTGAACAGTCCGGTCAGGTTAGTCGCATTTTTTACGCCTTTACCTTTAGTTTCCGGATCCCAGCGCACCATCTCACATCCGTTATCATCACAGTTTTCGGGCAGCAATACCCCTTCATTATCAATAACACCAATCAACCAGACATCATCGGAAAGATCATCCGGTGTATTACCATCACCAATAATTGGAATTTCACGTCCCTCTACCATAAAACCAGGTCCGCCACCGGAAGTAGGTTTACCAAGAACCCGTCCGTATACAGCATACCCGTCTTTATCGGCTGGAATTCTGACAATGGCAGGATCACTGCCACCAAAACCGGTACAGGCATCGGTAACCTGCAATGTAGTCTCATCAAGATCAGCTACACTGCCTGATTTCTTACCCGGACCTTTGGCACCAGATTCCATCAGGATCTGCATCTTATCGTCACTTCCGTCAGGAAGTCCCCTTGGTGTATTGATCACATTTCCGTAAGCGCAGCGATACTCAATGCCAGCCTCAACCGGGCAATCACCAGGAAGGAACTCGTCCCCGACCGCCCAGGTTGGAGTGATAAGATCGTTCGGATCCAAATCAGTCACTTCAACCACTTCGATTTGGGTTACACACTGATAATCTGCTTTCTTACCATGGATCAACAAATTAAAATGTGGACCACTGGGAAAACCGTTCCCTAAGTACATACCGTCCTGATCAACCGGTTTCCCCGCCCAGCTGCCTGAAGCTACAAGTAGTGCGACCAAAGCAGCCATCCAGTATCCTGCTTTAAACATAATCAGCCCCCTTTTGCTGTTCGCCGCTCCTGCTTAAAGTATAGGTTTTCACCATCGGTGTATTAGATGATGTTTGAAGCAAAACAATGCACTTAGACCGTTTCGTTACAAGCTCATTTTATGGAATGGTATGTGCTGTTTTGCAACTAATCACACTACAAACCAGTGCTTACAAAAACTCGGGGGCGATTAATAAGCATTTGAATGGCTGAGCAAAAAAAGAAATGCCCGCCGGTTTGTTCCCGGCGGGCATTGATTTAACTGCCAGCTGTTATTTGGTTTTCAGCGGCAATGGGTAGAAACGGATTTGCACGTTGTAAGCTTCGTTATAAACCTCATACAGTACGTTTACGAAGTCGCTGATATTGAAAATCCACTCACCTTCATAAGTACGGCAGTGCAGGGTTTCCAGTGCAGCTCCATCGAGCAGACACATACCAAACTCATCTGTGTTACCTGCGTCCGCCACGTCACAGCTGTAGATACTGCCGTTATACTCGATATCACCCAGGCTAAATCCGTCACCGGTAACATCTGTACAGCAGAAGTCTTTATCGCTGCATACGTTAGTAGCACCATCCAGACAGTACGCACCGTCATCCCAGTAGCAAACTTCTCCGCTAAAGGTAAACAGTTCGGTCAGGTCAGTTGCGTCAAGAACGCCAGAGCCTGAAGTTCCCGGATCGGAGCGCATCATAAAGCAACCGGAATCATCACAATTTTCAGGCAGCAATACCCCATAATTATCAATCACACCGATTAACCAAAGGTCATCAGAAACATCATCAGTAGTTTTACCGTCACCGATAATTGGGATTTCCCGTCCATCTACCATAAAACCAGGTCCGCCACCTCTGGCCGGTTTGCCCAGTACCCGTCCATAGACTGCATAGCCATCTTTATCAGCAGGCAGTCTGACGATTGCAGGGTCATCCGGAGCAAAGCCGGCACAGGCATCGGTTACCTGTAAGGTGCTTTCATCGAGGTCTTCAAGGCTGCCTGATTTTTTGCCAGGTCCTTTGGCACCAGACTCCAGCAGGATCTGGAACCCGCCATCACCGCCTTCACCGCCACCATCGCCGTCGCCATCACCGTCCGGGAACTCCCTTAACGTATTGACCACGTTGCTGTACGCGCAGCTGTACTCAATTCCTTTCTCTTCCGGACATTCTCCCGGAAGAAATTCATCGCCGACTTCATAAGTAGGCACGACACGGTCTCTTGGTTTTAAGTCGATGACTTCTGTGACCACAATTTGGGTCTGACAGAAGTAATTATCTTTCTTGCCATGTATCAGCAAGTTATAGTGCTCACCACTGGGAAAACCATTCCCTAAAAACATACCATCCAGATCAACCGTTTTTCCCGCCCAGCTGCCAGGCGCAACCAGCAGTGCGACTAAAGCAGCCATCCAATATCCTGCTTTAAACATAATATGCCCCCTCATACTCTTCGCCGCTCCTGATTTGAGTATAGGCAGGTATCCACCCGCTCTTTAGACGAACTTTGATAACTAACGACGCTCTTAGAACAAGTCGTTACAAGCTCATTTTATGGAATGGTATGTGCTAATTTGCAACTTGTAGCACTACAAACCAACGCAATACTCTTGTTCACTTGTCATTGCGCTTTCCTGCTTCTGTCCCGGTCGATATAGGCTCTCATCTTTCTGAGAAGATCAAAATGAAGATAGATCATATTTTTTATAAAACACTTTTTCATTATTGACCGATTAGCAGTATGATCCCCCCTGATTTATCAGGAGATGATTATGCAAAAAACAGTAGCAGTACTGCTGGCGGACGGATTCGAAGAAGCGGAAGCAGTGGTATTTATTGATGTGGTACGCCGGTCTGGTATGAAAGTGGATGTGCTTGCCTGTAAAGATGAGGTGGCGCTTGAGACTTATTTTGAAACCCGGCTCACTGCCGACTTTACCCTGAACGAGAAGTTTGGCCAGGATTATGACGCCATCATGATGCCAGGTGGCCCTCAGGGAACGGATAACCTTTCGGCCAATCCGCAGGTACTGAGCTTTATCAAACGCCATATCGAAAATGGCCGCTATATCTGCGCGCTGTGCTCGTCGCCGGCCAAGGTGCTGGGCCGCCATGGCCTGCTGAAAGGCAAACATTTTGTGACAGGCAGTGGTCTTGAGTCCATGGTGGAAGACGGCATTTTTGTCGACGCCAAAGTGGTCACCGATGGTCAGTTCATTACCGGTAAGGGCCTTGGCTGCAGCTTTGATTTCGCTCTGACGGTTGCCCAAACACTGCGCACCGACGACCCGGACCACATCCTGTGGCAGGCGGACCACATTTATTACGAAGGCTGGCCAGATTCCGTTCTGCGCTTTTAAGCTCCGCAAAAAACAAACCGCGCCGAAGCGCGGTTTGTTACTGCAGCAGTCTTACCCGGTAACTGCTCTGCCCGGCTGATTGCCCCGGACTGGTATTACTCTTTATCACTCTTTCCCTTATCCTGACTGAAAATGCTCTTCATCAGTTCCATCGGCAGCGGGAACGCTATAGTCGAGCTCTTCTCACCGGCGATCTCGGTCAGGGTTTGCAGGTAACGAAGCATTATCGCATTCGGCTGGGCCGACATCCGGTTGGCCGCCTCCACCAGCTTCTCTGACGCTTCCATTTCACCCGAAGCATGGATGATCTTCGCCCGCCGCTCACGCTCGGCTTCTGCCTGTTTGGCGATAGCACGGATCATGGTTTCATTAAGGTCAACGTGTTTGATTTCCACGTCTGACACTTTGATCCCCCAGCCGTCTGAACGGGTATCGAGAATCGACTGAATATCGTTGTTGAGCATCTCACGGTTAGCCAGCATTTCATCGAGTTCGTGCTGACCGAGTACGGATCTCAGCGTGGTTTGTGCCAGCTGTGAGGTAGCCTGAAGATAGTCTTCCACCTTGATGATCGCTTTCTGCGCATCCACCACCCGAAAATAGATAACCGCATTCACCCGCACCGATACGTTATCGCGGCTGATCACGTCCTGGCTCGGCACGTCCATCACCACGGTGCGCATGTCCACTTTGACGATCTGCTGAACGATCGGGATAACAATAATAAGGCCCGGGCCTTTCACAGCCTGAAAACGGCCCAGGAAGAAGATCACACCCCGCTCGTACTCACGCAGCACATGGAACATACTGAACGCGATCAGCAGTACCAGCACCACAACCAGTACGGGGGTCACCATTCCGCTTTGTACTATTAATTCACCCATTCTCCTTTCTCCCCGGTAATTTTTTCACCAGCAGGGTCAGACCATCCACACCGCCAACCACAACGGTCTCCCCTTCCTGCAGCGGCTCGTCAGCCAGGGCTGACCACCGCTCTCCATCCACCAAAACAAAACCGCCGTTATCTGCACTCTCTATCACCAGCACCTCGGTACCGATCACTGATTCCAGGCCCGATACCACCTGCTTTTTCCTCAGCATCCAGATCCGCCGCAACACAAACACCACAAACGTCGCTGATATCAGCGCGATGCTGTAAATCAGGTTCATCGACACCTGCAGCTCCGGCAGATCGCTGTCAATCAAAAACAGCGAGCCGAGCACAAAGGCGACAATCCCGCCAAAGCCAAACAGGCCAAAGCTCGGCACCATGGATTCGGCAATCAGCAGCGCGATCCCCACCAGCATCAGCCCCACTCCGACATAGTTCACCGGCAACATCTGGAACGCGTACATAGCAATAAGCAGACAAATAGCCCCCATGATCCCGGCGATACCAAAGCCCGGGCTGTAGAACTCCAGCAGCAGACCGTAGATGCCGATAATCATCAGGATGTAAGCGATATTGGGGTCGGTAATGGTAGAGAGGAACTTGTTGCGCCAGTCAGGCTCGCGTTGATCCAGTTCTGCGCCATCAAAGGCCATCTGATACGGCTCTTCGTTAACCATCACACTCTGGCCTTCCAGCTTAGCCAGCAGATCCTGCGGGCTTTCTGCGATCAGGTTGATCACGTTCATTTCCAGCGCTTCGGAAGAAGAGAGCGTAGCCGCTTCAGTGACCGCTTTTTCCGCCCACTCCACGTTACGTCCGCGAAGCTGAGCAAGCGAGCGGATGTAGGCGACAGAGTCATTGAGGACTTTCTTTTCCATCGCGCTGGGCTCTTTTGACTGCTGTTCTTTACCCTCTTCTTCACCGCCTGGCGTACCACCGCCAATATTGACCGGCGTCGCAGCCCCAAGCGTAGTCGCCGGAGACATGGCCGCAATATGGCAGGCATAAAGAATAAACGTACCGGCACTGGCAGCCCTGGCCCCCTGAGGGTAAACAAGGCAAAGCACCGGAACGTCAGAAGCGAGGATTTGCTGATTGATGTCACGCAGGCTGGACACCAGACCACCCGGGGTATCCAGGGTAATGATCACAGCAGGAACGCCGGGCTGCTGATTCGCCCGCCGTATTTCATTAATAAGATATTCGCTCACAGCCGGGCCTATCGCCCCGCTGACAGCCAGTACCGGTACCGTCCTGGAGGAAGCTGACTCAGAAGCAGATTCAGGAGCAAACTGCTCAGCCACAGACGAACCGGGAATTATAAGGAGACAATACAGGAAAAGCCCCATCACCCATCGACACATCCGGACACTCCACAAGCGTGTTTAATTAGAGTTTAGTCGATAAGTGGCTGTTGTGTGGGGATATTGATATGCAGCCTTTGCTTCGGTACATACGAAATGAGGTCAATAGAAGCAGGAGCCAGAGACTATCCTCGATCTAAAAAAAGTGTCATTTAGTAAATCATAAAATATTCAGTAGCCTAACGTAAGGCAAAGTGCTACTTAAGTCAGTACTTACATTGAAACAGCTATTTCCATCGTTAATTTATTGCTACCCTGAGATTGCCAGGTAGAACATCCGGCAATCCATTTACTGACATAACAATACCTTATACTCACTTACTACATGTCTTTTTATTCAAGGTTATAGAAAACAAGTCTCGTTTATAATAATCTCTGAAAACATATACAACACCACCTAAGCTGTTTGCGGATTGTATATTTGAGTCATCGCTGCAAAGGGACTGTCTGGCCACCTCCCTCCTTATAAGCAACTCTTCATCTGATATTTTTTCTTTATCTGTACTATTAGAAATTAAATACATGTGAACTATACAATCTTTGATTTTTGGATAGCCTATATAAATCCCATCGGAGTTAGGCTTAGAGCTATTAGCTATCACTTCTACACCTGAGTAAAAATCCAAGACATTTTGATTGCATTGCTCCGCAGCTAAAGAACACCCTGACCAAATTAAAGCTAAAAAGATATATTTAAAGTGTTTTTTCATTATTTCATCCTATTTGAGTAAATCAAAACTTCAAGTAAAATCGGTGTTGCTTTTTAATTATATAAGCCTCACTGACATAAATACACCCTCACTCACCTGTTACAGGTCTGTTTATTCAAAGCTACAGAAAACAAGTCTCGATTGTAATAGTCTCTAAATACATATACAACACCACCTAATTCACTTGCAGATTGTATATTTGATTCATCACTGCAAAGGGATTTTCTTGCTATCTCTTTCCTTGCAACCAGCTCTTCACCAGTTACTTTGTCTTTATCAGAACTATTAGCTATTAGATAAATATGAACAATGCAATTTATGATTTTTGGAGGCGCAACATAAATCCTATCTGCGTTAGGCTTAGAGCCATAGGCTTTCTCTTTAATACCAGAGTAAAAATCCAAGACATTCTGTTCACATTGCTCTGCTGCTAAAGAACAGCCTGACCAGATTAAAGCTGGAAAGATATATTTAAAGTATTTTTTCATAGTTTCCTCCTGTTTAAGTAAAACCAGGCTCTAAGTAAAAATCGATGTTGTTTTTTATTGATCACAGAAGCATCACTGGCATATATATAGCCTTCTATTTATTTGGGGCCACCCAGCGTCTGCCAGCCTTTCTAAAATAGAATTAACCCTTCCTTCTAGTTAGGATACTTTTCTTTTATTGCATGATGCTATATACATTTCAATTGACGTCCCCACATACTTTCTTTGTCAACGAAAATTCCAACATATCCCTATTAAACACATCACCAAAGCGAAAATAAACCACTCCCATTTTATCAACCAAACCAGACACGTAATCCTGTGCGCATAGCTCTCGTATTAGTTCAGTCTCCATGCTCTTTCTTTTTTCATTTGTTATTTTTTAATATATCATGGTTATTTAAAACCAAATTCATATGAATTTTACAGTCAATCAGTTTAGGTAATATGAAGGATGTCCCTGTGCTATCAGGCCTGGCCAAAGCGTAGCCTTCCTCCTTAAGATTAAAGTAAGAATCCAGTTCGAATTTATTACACTTGTAACTCGCTACAGACATTGAAGGGATGAAAAGTAGCAATACAGCAATATCGACAATCTTAAATCTTGTATACATAATGTACTCCAGCCTGATTAAAACCAAGCTTGCCTAACTTTCCCACAGATTGTTAATCCCTTCATCCGAGCTATTCCATCTACCCATTCTGTAAGCTTTGCTTGTGAAAATTTTTCGGAATGTAACGAAATCCTTCAGAGTGAGCTATGAGCTAATTCACATAAATCAAACCACATAAATTCACAGAGTAAATAGTGAGAGCGCAATCCATTGCACTATCGTTCTGTCAAAAGCGAAAAGAAATTCTCTGAAGAATATGAAGTGATCTCGTTCTTGTGTGTGGATAGAGCCAAAGCGCGAGATGTTAACAAACCTTCCAGCGACACTGCCCGTATGATGCACTCCCACAACCTGTAATAAATCTGCTACAGAAACTGAATTCTCCGCATTGAACTTTTCATCAATAATCCACCCCGCATTATCAATGAGGAGAAATCAAAACAATGCGTAAACCACTTACTTTTTTAGTTGCATCTCTGTTATCTGTTTCAGCCCTGGCTTCTGCAGACAACAGCGGTTTCTATCTTGGCGCCAACGTAGGAAACTTGGGCGGCACTATCAGCAAGGAAGCGACTGGAAATGATAAGGACGAGAAATTTAATGCCCGCAGCTTTGGTCTGAATGCCGGTTACCAGGTAAACGACTGGTTCTCCGTTGAAGGGCGAATCAATAAGGCGAACAGCTATAAGAAAGATGGCGTTGAACTAAGCAACAACTATAACCTGGGTCTGTACTCTAAGTTCAGCATGAACGTGACTGATAAGGCATATCTGTATGGCCTTGCTGGTGTTTCTAACGTGAAATATGGACTGAAAGGCCATCTTGAAGATCCTAAAAAAACGGAACATCATCGTCAGTTCAAGCCGTCACTGGGTGTGGGTGTTGGTTATGACATTACCAATAACCTGACTGTAAGCGCTGACTACATTAACTATGCGGTTGGTAAAAAGAAACCACAAGATCTGCAACTGGGCGGGTTTAACCTTTCTATTAACTACCGATTCTAACCGGTCAGGCATTTACCGCTCAGGCGGTAAATGCCTTTTTTATGCACTCAACCAAATAACGTTCTGGCTCACTCTGAACATAAGGTTTTTGCCAGAACACGCCCACATCTCCGCTGGAAACTGCCTGAGGATGGTTGATGATGACCAACTCTCCTTCATCTAACTCACGCTCTATTCGATGCTTTGGTACCAGCATGATCGTCAGATTCTCTTTGGTCAGCTCAATACACGTCGCCGCGTCGTCGGCATACCAGCATTTCTGATCCGGCAATGTAGGCCAGTATTCCTTCTCGGTGTTCTTCCGCAGGGCTGCTGCCGTGTACTGGTTCAGCTCCAGAATAGAAACCTCCTCCTGCATGGCAAGCGGATGGTCATCACCACACACCACCAGCAAGGTTTGCTCACACACATGCTCAACATGGAACTGGTCACAAAGCTGCTCGGTATAATAACCCAGTGACAGCGTGTACCGATTAGGATCATCCATCAGGTCTTCATCACTGTGACTGAAAAAATGGCAGTCAATGTTGGGATAACGCTGGTTAAACTCTTCTACCGCCTGAACTACAGCTTTACCGCCAAGGTAGTGGCTCACACCGATTGTTAACTCACTGCTGAAGCCTTCCTGCATACTGTCAACTTTCTGGGTCAGGTACTGCTCCATACGCAGCATCTGCTTACACTCGTTGAGAAGATTCTTACCCTCTTCGGTCAGCTCCGGCTTATGGCCTTCCCGGCTGAGCAGAGTCGTATTCCAGTCAATTTCAAGATTGGTGATCCATTGACTGAGCTGGACCCTGCTGCGCCCCATCCGCTTCGCAGCAGCAGAAATAGAGCCGGTCTGTGCAGTGTACACAAAAGCCCTTATCGCATTTAAATTCATCGTGTCGGCACCCGCATTATTGATGACTTTGATAATGGTAGAGACCAGCTTTTAGTACAAGAGTACACCGTCCTGTTTTTGTGACAGAGTGTGAATGGCTGGTTGTGACCGTAATTTATATGCTGACCGGGCAGTGATATTGCTGCGCCAAATCTCAGAGAAAACATGCGAGTTATTTCAGCATCCGGCCTGTTTCTGGCCCTGTCACTCACCACTATTGCAGGAGCCCTGTGGCTTCCCGGCAAAGAGCAGCAACAGCCCGACATTGATACTCATCTGATCCTGCAAAATTCCGATTACGGCAGGCATCAGATCCAGTTGAACACCAGAACGAATATCACCCAGCCAGACTCCGACTACCGCACCTATCTGACGGTCTCTGACCGGGTTATGTACGATGACAGTATCGAGCTGATCGCTGAGGTTGAGCAGGTACACAATGTTTTGAAGGGAAATTATAACCTGTTTACTTCACCAAGCCTGACCCTGAAACCGGGCAGTGAAGGAAGTATCGAAATTGGTTCAGAGGCATTTACTGATATTTACTGGAGGGTACAGTTACTGAACTGAAAAAAAGGCTCTTAAATATAAGAGCCTTTTTCATTCTTACTTAAGCGGAGCAGGTAAAAAACGCGAGCCGACATCAAACCGTTTGTTCTGGTTAAGAATCCCGTCCAGCCACTGATAGAAGGTTACACCATCCTGTTTGCAGGTATAGAACTCGTCCAGCCACTCCAGGCAGTGCGGGGTCAGCTTGGTTTTCGGGTCCATATGGCAGTCAGAAATCCAATAATAGTAATTGTTGTTACTGAGCTGCTTTAACTCCTGGGTTGCGTAAACCATATCCTGTTGCCAGCGGGCCTTGATTGCATCGGTTACTGCCACACGGCTGGTTCTGGCCTGAAAGCCGACCATCGCCCTGTCCCTGATGGTATTTTGCTGCATCATGGTAACACGGGGCTCATCCTTAAACTTCTCCAGCGCATAGCGATAACCATCATTCATCGTATTGTTGGTGGTTTCGAATCCAAACGTCTCCTTAGCGTTAACGCCCCACCAGCCGGTAATCTCTGCGAACCTCTCCGTAGTCAGTGCATTACCATCCGACAACTGGAAAATCTGACTGTCGGGGTACATTTCAGCGATAGCCGGCAAATAATAGATTGCCCCATGACCGCCTGCGCTCTCACCTGAAACAAACACTTTATCTGCTTTTGGGTAGTTTTCAGCAACCCAGTCCAGTACCGCCCGGGCATTAGACTGCCCTTTGTGATGTATGGTTTTCAGCTTACCGTCAGGGCCGCGGTACTGGCGCTCTGCGTTACCAATATGTACATCGCCGGAGCAATAGGTCACCACCACCTTGTTCCAGTCCTTCAGAGGGTTAGCCTGCCTTTCCTGGCGATAAATACCGGTCTGAAAAGCCGCTTCATTCATGTTCAGCGCATCGGCGTAATAGATGCCGCCCTCAACGCTCTTAGCTTTATCCTGCCAGTGTACGGGCAAATTACAGCTCTCTTCATCCCAGCACGCGCCGCCTGGCTGAAAGAAGATATGAAGATTATCAGAACTGCCTTTCTGGTGATAAAAGCGGTAAGGGCTGCCGTCACTGCACATGGTGTCGCCACCTGGCTCCACCTCCTGCCACAAACCGGTCAATTGGGACTCGGTGACTGTTGCTCCTCCCAGACCCGTGGCATGAGAGAGCGGTGATATTGCAAGGGAGAGAAAGATAAGATGAGCCGTTTTCATAGTTACCTGCTAAGTGTCATTGAAGTTATGTATTCAATGTAAAACAAATCAAATAACTGATGAATTCACACTCTGTAGCAGGTTTATTACAGATCAGCCGGGCAGTCCCGGCTGAACCTTACTGAGCCGGGATCAGAGCACTTCCCAGCTGTGGGTCATTTCCACGCCCTGCCCCAGCATCAGGCACACTGAGCAGTACTTCTCCAGCGAATCAGCACATACCTTCGCTACCAGGTCTGCATCCAGATCCTTGCCGGATACTTCAAAGTGAATATTAATCGCAGTAAACACCCGTGGCGCAGTTTCACGACGCTCAGTGGTCAGTTTAGCGTTACAGCCGGTCACGGTCTGGCCCGCACTTTTCAGGCCATCTACCACGTCCACTGAGCTGCAGCCACCTGCGGCCATCAGTACCATTTCCATCGGACTTGGGGCGGTTTCGCCACCGTTTCCGTCCATTACGATTGAGTGGCCAGATGGCGAAGTGCCGATAAATTTCAGTCCATCAACCCATTTTACTTCTGCTTGCATGCTTGCTCCTTACTGCTGGATGCGGTGCGATTTAAGAACGAACTTACAATGAGTTGACGAACCGGGCAAGCCTGTCAGCCATGCTGGCAAAAAACCTGCTTAATACATTCAAGCAGGTATTTCTCCGGTTCTGACAGATTGCGCGGCTTTTGCCAGGATACTCCAAGGCGTACAACGGATACTGCCTTAGGATGGTTAACAATAAGCAGCTTTCCGTCTCTCAGCTCCTGCTCGATACGGTGTTTAGGCGTAAAGAAAAGCGTCAGATTGGCTTCGGTCAGCTCAAGTGCTGCTTCGTAGTCATCTACCAGCCAGCATTTCTGATCCGGCAGAGTCGGCCAGTACTCTTTATCTGTCTCTTTACGCAGGTCAGCCACTGTGTACTGGTTAAAATCCAGAATAGAAACCACGTCCTGATTTGCCAGCGGATGCCCGGCTCCGCACACCACCAGATGGGTATGCTCACAGACCTGCTCAACATGCAGGTAATCATTGAGTACGTCGGCGTAATACCCCACCGAAAGGTCATAGTTGTTGGGATCGCTCATCAAATCTTCATCGCAGCGCCCATAGAAATTACAATCAATATTGGGATACTTCTGATGAAACAGGATTATCGCCTGAGCCAGCGTTTTATACCCCAGATAACGACTGACACCTATGTTGATTTCATTACTGTGGCCATCCTGAAGGCTACCGACTTTCTGATTAATGTACTGCTCCATCCGAAGCATCTGCTTACACTCATCAAGCATGGCTTTGCCTTCGGCTGTCAGTTCCGGCGTATAGCCTTCCCGGCTAAAAAGCTGTGTATTCCAGTCTATCTCCAGGCTGCTGATCCACTGACTAAGCTGCGCCCGGCTGCGCCCCATCCGCCGTGCGGCCGCAGAAATTGAGCCGGTTTCGGCGGTATAAACAAAAGCTCTGATGGCATTGAGGTTCATGGTAGTTCCGGTTGTCCTGTTCAGAGTGATTCTGGAAGAACTCTCTTTCCGGCGCAAGAGCAAACTCCATCACAATTTACTAACGGAGTTTGCATAGAACAGACGAGCATGAAAGCTTAACCTTAGTAAAAAAACAATAAGTGAGTTCAACATGTTCATTTCCTCTGCCGAAGAAGTTGAAATCAGACTGATCTTAGCCAATACCGACTATGGCCCCCACAGATTAGCACTTAACAGCCGGACGAATATCAGTCCGGCAGGTGCCGGGCTGAACACCTTCCTGACACTTTCCACCCTGCAGCTGTGCGATGACTGCATCTCTCCGATCGCGACTGTTGAACAACAGTGCCATGAGGACAAAAAAGGAACCTGTACAGTAGAAGTGCTTCCCAGGATAACCATCAACAGAGGCAGTGAGGGCTCTGTCCGTATTGCGACGAAGGACAGAATCGAGCTGTTTTGGCAGCTCAGATGGCCACGTTAACCTCTGCCCGCCTGTTGTCACTTTTGGCAAGTGAGTTGGCATCTTTGGCGAGTGCATGCCTGGCGCTTTTCTCTAGACTGGTGATTGTCAGCCACACAACCAAAGTGAGAAAGCAGCTATGCAAAATTTCGATTATTACAACCCCACTCAAATCGTATTTGGCCAGAACCGCCTTAATGAGCTAGACCGCCTTGTTCCGGCCGGTGCCAAAGTCATGATCACGTTTGGCGGCCAGAGCGCGAAGAAGTACGGCACGATTGAGCGGGTACGCCAGGCTCTGAGGTCCCATGAGGTAGTTGAGTTTGGCGGCATTGAAGCCAACCCGAAGTTTGAAACCCTGGTAAAAGCAACCGAAGTGGCAAAAGCGGAAGGAGTCGATTTTCTTCTCGCTGTCGGCGGTGGCTCGGTAATGGATGGCACCAAATTTATCGCCCTGGCTGCGCGCTACGCCAGCGACGAGTACCAGAACATTCTGTTCAGCGGCTTCGCCCCGGTTCCGACCGAATCTGCCGTGCCGTTTGGCTGTGTGGTCACCCTGCCTGCTACCGGCTCTGAGATGAATATGGGTGGCGTGGTGACATACAACGGCCAGAAGCTGCTGTTTATGTCGCCGCTGACCTTTCCGAAGTTCTCTTTCCTTGATCCGCAACTGACCCAGACTCTGCCAAAAGCGCAGATCGCCAATGGGGTCGCGGATGCGTTTGTGCACGTTATCGAGCAGTACCTGACGGTGCCGGCCAATGGCCTGGTACAGGACCGCTTCTCTGAGGGACTGCTGAAGACCCTGATAGAGATCGGCCCGGTGACTTACGCAAACAATGAAGATATAGAAGCGCGTAAGAACTTTATCTGGTCTGCGACCAACGCGCTTAATGGCCTAATCGGAGTTGGCGTTCCGCAGGACTGGTCAACGCACATGATCGGCCACGAGCTGACCTCTCTGTTCGATATCGCCCACGGCAGAACCCTGGCTATTATACTGCCGCACCTGCTGCGCGAGCGTAAACTACACAAACGCGATAAGCTGCTGCAGTTCGCCGAACGTGTCTGGGATATTACCGAAGGAAGCGACGATGAGAAGATCGACCAGGCAATTGATAAAACCGAATCCTTCTTTAACTCACTCGATATCGTTACCCGGTTGTCGCACTACGACATTGACCAGCGGGGCATCGAAAAAGTGATCGCCAACCTGGAAAACCTGGGTATGACTGCCCTTTCAGAAAGTGGTGACCTGACCCCGGATGTGGTGAGAAAGATCCTGACCAGCGCGCTGTAACAGCCGCATTCACAAAAAGGCCGGGAAACTCCCTGCCTTCTCTTTATCTGCCTTTACTCAGTGCCCTACCGATACCTGATTCCGCCCCGCTTTCTTGGCATGGTAGAGCGCCTGATCGGCACGCAACAGAACCTGGTCGATACTGCCGTCGTGGCTCATTATCGAGCCAACGCCAATAGAAGTGGTCAGCATCACAGGTTCAAATGAGCCGTTTACCTCGACTCCCTGATGTTCAACTACCGCGCGAATACGCTCGGCCAGATGGAATGCATCATCCCGCTCTGTATTGGGCAGCAGGATCACAAACTCTTCGCCGCCAATACGGAAGATCGCATCAGACTGACGGATCAGTCCGGCACAGGTGGCAGCAAACTTGGCCAGCGCCTTATCTCCGCCTTCATGACCGTACTTGTCATTAACCTGTTTAAAGTAATCCACATCCAGAAGCAGCAGAGAGAGCGGGAATCCGTAGCGCTTCGCGCGCTCAAACTCGGCCCCGGCTGCATGCTCAAATGCCCGGCGGTTAAACACCCCGGTCAGTTGATCCTGATTAGCCAGACGCTCAATCTCATGGTTGGCAAGCTCCAGCTCACGCTGGGTTTTCTTCAGCAGGGTAATATCAACCCCGAACAGCAGCTTGTAGCCATTCTCCATATTCATCCGGGTCATCTGATACCAGCGCCCGTCGACCATATCTATCTCAAACTGACTGATCGGCTTTTGTTGCTGAAGCTCGTAAACATCCTGCAGCCAGGCTTCAATGTCGTCAGTTTCTATCCTGACCCCCTGTTTAGAGTGCCATGCTTTACGCAGCAAATCTTCTGCATGCTGGCCATGCGCCTTTTCTTTGGTGGTACCAAAAATACTCGCACAGATACTGTTGCAATAAAGAATGCAGTTGTTTTCATCCAGTACACCAAAACAGTCGGGGGAAATATCCAGCCCCTGATGCAGCACCGCTTCTATGGCGAGTTTGGGATCGTCCGGCATGGTGTGTCTCCGTCATTTTCCTGCTTACTGTTATAAGTATAGGCATGCATTGGCCCATGAGACACAATACGGTAACGACTGGTTAATTTGCTTTTTAGGTCAGCAGGTTATATAAGCAACTAAGCTTTATTCACAAAATGGAATGCACTATGACCACACTAATCGTCCTCATCGTCATTGTTTTGCTTGTGGTGGTATACGCCATCAGTATCTACAACAAGCTGGTAACGCTTCGCAACCGCTTCAAAAACAGCTTCGCTCAGATCGAAGTTCAGCTGAAACGCCGCTACGATCTGATCCCAAATCTGGTCAATACCGCCAAAGGTTACATGGAGCACGAGAAAGAGACGTTTGAACGTGTTATTCAGGCCCGTAACCAGGCGATTTCCGGTCTGAAAGCGGCCAGTGATGCACCGGACAGCTCAGCAGCTATCGGCCAGCTTGCTCAGGCCGAAGGCATGCTGCAAAGCGCACTGGGCAAACTAAATGTGGTGGTTGAAGCCTACCCGGAACTGAAAGCCAATGAGACCATGAGCCAGTTGCAGGAAGAGCTGACCAGCACAGAAAACAAGGTCGCGTTTGCCCGTCAGGCATTCAATGATTCGGTAACCAGCTACAACACCTACAAGCAGACTTTCCCACCAGTGATCTTCGCCAATATGTTTGGCTTCCAGGATGGCAAGCTGCTGGAGTTTGCTGACAGCGAAGCTATTCAGGCTGCGCCTGAAGTGAGCTTCTGATGGATTTTTTTCAGCATCAGGATACCGCGCGCCAGCGTACCGGGCTTCTGGTGGTGTTGTTCTCTGTGGCGGTGCTGACCATCACCGCCCTGGTCAGTGTGGTGTCGATAGCTATCTATCTCAGCACCACCGGAGAACCACTTGAGCCAGGGAAAATGGCTGAGTACAGCCTTTACTGCTTCCTCGGCGTGGCCTTTGTTGTGGGCATGAGCAGCGCCATCCGGCTGCACGATCTCGGCTCTAATGGTGGCCGCGGTGTTGCTGAAAGCATGGGCGGCAAACTTATCTCCACCGATACCACAAACGGCAAACACCGTCAGTTACTCAACGTAGTTGAAGAGATGGCGATTGCTGCCGGAATGCCGGTGCCACCAGTCTACGTGATGGAAAAAGAGCACGGCATTAATGCTTTCGCTGCCGGAATGAGCATAGACGATGCGGTGATCGGTGTTACCCAGGGCTCGCTGGATGCGTTCAGCCGTGACGAGCTTCAGGGCGTGATCGCTCATGAGTTCAGCCATATCCTCAACGGGGATATGCGACTCAATACCCGCCTGATTGGCATACTGTTTGGCATTACCTGTATCGCGTGGTTTGGTCATCTGGTACTGGATAACATGCCCCGTTCCCGCCGCAGCTCTTCATCCAGCTCATCAGATTCCGGAAAAACACTCGCCGCCATCATGCTCATCGCTGTGGTCTGCATCATTCTTGGCTGGCTGGGTACCCTGTTTGGCTCGATGATCAAAGCCTCGATCTCGCGTCAGCGCGAGTTTCTGGCTGATGCCAGCGCAGTGCAGTTTACCCGTAATGATCAGGGTATCGCCGGAGCACTGAAAAAGATCGGCGGCCACAGCACAGGCTCCACACTGGCCTCCAAAGCCAGCCAGGAGATGAGCCACATGATGTTTGGCCAGAGCAAACTGAGCGGCCTTTCAGGCATGTTTGCCACCCACCCGCCACTGGAAGAACGCATCCTGCGGATAGAGCCGGGATGGGATGGCAACTACAGCGCGGACAACCCGTCTACTGGTGCCTCTGTTCATGCTCAGGCCAGCGGATTTGCCGCCGGAGCAGCGCCTCAAACACAGCAGCCAGCCCCCGGGGCAGCTCCGGAGCCTGAGCACGTGAGCGCAGCAGGCCAGAAACTGATCAGTCAAATCCCGCCAGAACTGGCTGATATGGCGAGAGAACCCTACAGCGCCCGCTTTATCACCCTGATGCTGATCTTTGACGGAACCGATAGCCAGCGCAGCGCCATCGCCAACCATATTCCGCCAGCCGCACAGCCCCGCATGATGCCATGGCTGGACCATGATCTTCCCCATCACCTGCACCTGCCACTGCTTGAGCTGGCTATACCGGCACTGAAGTCCCTCAGTGACGGGCAAAAGCACCGCCTGTGTGAGGTGCTGCGCGAGCTGGCTCAGATGGACAACCACTACTCTCTCAGCGAATGGTGCGTGATCAATCTGCTGGAGAAACAACTGCTGCCCTCTTTCGGTAAAGCTGGCCAGCACAAAACACTCAAACAGGTGGAAGAGAGTGCTCTTTGGGTGCTTCGCGAGCTGGCCTGGGTTTGTCATCCGAAACCAGAGAAAGCGCAACAGGCTTATGACGCCGCGCTTAAGCACATTGGCCTGCCAGCTCTACAGCTGGAAGCGTCCAACCAAAACTGGAAACTGACCCGGGTAGCACTGGAGCTGCTGGTACAGCTCAAACCAAAGGATAAACACGCCTTTGTTAAAGCCTGCCGGATTGCAGTTGAATCTGACGGTAAGATCACCGTCGCAGAAGGCGAACTCTACCGGGTGATTGCCTGCTTCCTTGAGGTACCGGAGCCGCCGCTGACGGTTTCAGTGTAAACTTTGAAGAGCTGCCGGACGGTGGCTCTTTTTTTCATGAGGTAAACAGTAATGGCAAATATCGTTTTTATCGCTGCCAGCTTAGATGGCTATATCGCAGACAGACAGGGCGGCCTTGACTGGCTGCATCAGATACCAAACCCAGACGGCATCGATATGGGTTTTGGCCCTTTAATGGAAAGAGTCGACGCGCTGGTGATGGGCAGAAACACCCTGGAAATGGTGCTGAGTTTTGGTGTGGAATGGCCGTACAGCAAACCAGTGTTTGTACTCAGCAACACCCTGAAAACTGTCCCCAAAGGGTATGAGGATAAAGTTTTTCTGGTCAACGGCCCGCTGGATGAGCTGCTGAAAGATCTCAACAGCAAAGGCTATAAGGATCTTTATATCGACGGCGGCCTCACCATCCAGAACTTCCTTAAACAGGATCTTATCGACGAGCTGATCATCTCAACCATTCCGGTACTGCTCGGTGGTGGCTCACCGCTGTTTGGAGAGCTTGCTGAACCACAGAACTTTGAGCTTAAGAGCAGCACAGTTTATCTGGATGCGATTGTACAGAGTCATTATGTGAGAGTGAGAGAGTCCAGAGCCTAGAACCGAGAACCGAGAACCGAGAACCGAGAACCGAATAATCCCACCATCACCAGATGGTGGGAAATACATCAGACTACTAGCGAATCCCCTGTTTATCCGCCATTTCACCCGCTATTTTTGGGGCGTTCCAGAGAGAAGGCAGCAGAATAAACGACACAGGCACCGCGGTCAGAACAATAAACGACTGCAGTGCGCCGATACCGCCCTGACCCATTGAGATCAGCGCGATTGCCACCAGGCCCATCATGATGCCCCAGAATGCGCGCACCGCTGCATTTGGTTCATTTGAACCTGTGATCACCATACTGATGGTATAAGTCATCGAGTCACCCGTGGTGACGATAAAGGTAGAAGTCAGCAGCAGAAACAGCGCTGAAATCACCACAGACATCGGCAGCTCAGCGGTGATCGCCAGCAGAACGGCAGGCAGATTAAAGCCCTCCAGAGCCCCTGAGATTGAACCCGGGTTGGCAATCTCAAATGCCAGGCCACTGCCACCAACAATACTGAACCAGAAGCAGGTGATAAGCGGCGCTGCGATACTGATAGACAACACAAGCTGGCGGATAGTCCGGCCACGGGAGATACGCGCGATAAAGATCGCCATCATTGGTCCATAGCCAATAAACCAGCCCCAGAAAAACACCGTCCAGCTGCTCAGCCAGGCGGTATCACCACGAAACAGTGCCATCGGGAAGAAGTTATCAACCATCTGGCCTACACCCTGAAGATAGCCATCGACAATAAAGCCCGTTGGACCGAACAGCAGGATGTAACCGATCAGACCGGCCGACATCAGAATGTTGTAACGGCTGATGATCTGAATCCCTTTGCTCACGCCACTCAGCGCAGACAGGGTATACATGGCCACTGCAGCCAGACAGGGTATACATGGCCACTGCAGCCAGAATAACCAGGCTCTGGGTGACAAAGGTATCCGGCAGGCTGAACAGCTCACTGAGAGCGTAGCTGATCTGCAGGCCAAGAAAGCCAATCGGGCCGATAGTACCGGCTGCCACGGCAATAATACTGCACGAGTCCACCAGGGTACCCGGCCAGCCATTAATCGCCTTCTCACCCAGCACGGGGTAAAGCAGAGTTCTTGGTTTGAGCGGCAGGCCTTTATCGTAGTGAAGATGCATCAGCACAACAGATGACAGGCAGCCCAAAATCGCCCAGGCAAGAAAGCCCCAGTGCATAAATGACTGAGCCAGGGCATTAACCGCCGCTTCTTTCAGTGAACCAGCCTGACTATAAAGGGGCGGAGCGCTCACCATGTGAGCAATTGGCTCAGCCGCCGCCCAGAATACCCCACCACCAGCGAGCAGGGTACAAAGCACAATCGACAGCCATTTAAAGGTATCTATTTCTGGCGTCTCAAGCGCGCCAAGGCGCACCGCGCCGGTCCGGCTTATCGCGATGGCCAGACCAATAATAAAGTTAAGCAACAAGAGTACCTGCCAGTAAGCACCAAAGTACTGAGTAGCGTAAGAAAATGCACTGCTAATCGATGCAGTAAGCGTGTGGGTGTGAGTAAGGGCGAGCAACACGAAGAGAGAGAGGAAACTGCCGCTGAGCAGGAAGACAGGATTATTCAGCGCAAGCTTTTCTCCAAGGGAAGGAGGATGAACTGCAGGATATTGCGACTCATCAATCGAAGAGCAGCAGGTAGCGTTTGTCATATCTGACATAAATCGTTCGCTATTTTGTGGACCTAAGGGCCATGTATTTCCCCCGGTAAGTTTTACCAGGGCTGTAAAAAGCCGGCGATCCTAACATGACTGCGTGACCCAGATCACACTTTATTATTTACATTTAACTCAACATCCTGATGAAAACTGTCCATCTCCCTGAGATTAAAAACAAAATGGAACGTAAGAGCTGGCTTAATCCTGCTCCGGATTTTCATTCCTGACCAGGAAATCATACAGACACCTCGCCGCCGGCCCGGTCTTTGCGCCTTTGGGCAGCGTAATATGCAGCGGCACCTGGTAGCTCTGAGCCTGCTCTACCTCCAGCACTTTCAGCGACCCTGCGGCAGCCTGGCTGATGATATGGCGGGGAAGACGAGAGTAACCCAGGCCAGCCTGCGCAGCGCGCAGTGCGTGGTCGAAATTATCGACCGTGATCCGCTGTGATGACTTGAGCCATCCAACATCCTGCCCCTGCGAACGGTCGCCCAGATCCCGGATAACAATTTGTGCCAGACCGGAAAGCTCCGCCAGACAAACCTTTTCGGGCAAGGCCAAAGGGTGATTGACCGATACCACAGGCAGCATACTAGTAAGGCCAAACGCTTCAGCAGGATAGTTGGTCACCGGCAGGTTAATAATGGCAATATCGGCCTCTTCGCTGGTGACCATTTCGGTGGTTTTGCTCAGTGAGGTTTCTACTACCTGAATTGAAGTGAACTGATTCTGCTTAAGATACTCAGCCAGTGGCCGGTAAAGCATCTGAGGATCGCACAGGTGATCCATTGCGATAGTGAGCTCAGACTCCACTCCCTGAGAGAGCTGCTCGCCCACCAGCTCCAGCTCCTGAGCCTGTTCGAGCATCGCACTGGCACGCCTTAGCAGGGAGCGGCCATCTTCGGTCAGCACTGCCCGCCTTCCCTGAACCTGAACCAAATCGACACCCAGTTGATCTTCCAGCTTTCTCACCGCATAGATCAGGGTTGTGTGGCTTTTGTTCATCACGCCAGCAGCCGCCTGAATACTGCCTGCACGTTCTATTTCAAACAGCGTCATCCACTGTTCCAGGGTGGTCTTAAGTCTCATTGGTCTATTTTTTCCACATTATCTCGCAATATTATGAACTTTTTTGTTCATTTTATATAGATAAGAATAGCTCCAACGCCACCGACGTGTGGCAGGATTCAGACAACGGAGCAAGAGAATGAAAAAGTTACTACAGGTCGATTTTGGTTTTAATGGCCCATTTGGTGAAGAGATGGCGAACCAGCTCACCCAGCTGGCAGAGTCAATCAATCAGGAACCAGGCATGATCTGGAAGATCTGGACCGAGAATGCCCACCAGCAAATTGGTGGTGGAGTATATCTGTTTGAAGATGAAGCCAGTGCCCTGGCCTACCTGGAAATGCACAGCGCAAGACTAAAAGCGATGGGTGTTGAGGAAGTCAGAGGGATCATCTTTGATATTAACCAACCGCTCAGCGCCATTAACCGTGCTCCGGTAAACATGGAGAAGCCATTATGAGCAACCGTCAGTTCCTCAGTCTGCATGGCGCCATTTATGCCCTGTTTGCGGTAGCGCTGTTTGTCGTTCCGGCACTGATGTGGCCGCTGTATGGTGTAGAGATCAACGATAAGTACGCGCTGTTCCTGTCGCAGCACACCAGCATCTTTCTCGGCGGTGTCGCTGCGATCACCTGGCTACTACGGGACATTGAAAACGGTACATCAGCCACTCAGCTGATTAAAGCACTGCTGTTTACCAACGCTCTTGGTGCAGCTATTACCGGTTACGCAGCTGTAGCCGGCATCTTTACCGGATTTGGCTGGAGTGATCCGGTGTTCTTCCTGACGCTGACACTGCTTAGCTACCTCCAGCTAAAAAAGCAATAACCCTGTTATACGGAGGGCCCCGGCCCTCTGCACCTTCTTCATTTCGGTAATACCTATTAAATTAATAGCCACAATGAGTTAGAGGTCTTGTGTTCGCTTAAGTACGATTTTGGCCGTACTTATCCTATTACAGACCACTGCCAGAGGCGGTGGATTAAGGAGCAAAACATGAAAGACCATGATAATAAATCTGCAGGAAAATGCCCGGTAATGCACGGCGGTGCCACCTCGTCCAGCCAGTCAGACCCTGTCTGGTGGCCCAAATCACTCAACCTCGATATTTTGCACCAGCACGACCATAAGACAGATCCGCTTGGCGAGGGGTTCAGCTACAGAGAAGCCCTGAAAGAACTCGATACCGACGCACTCAAAGCAGACCTTAAAGCCCTGATGACCGACAGCCAGGAGTGGTGGCCGGCTGACTGGGGACACTATGGTGGCCTGATGATCCGTATGGCATGGCACTCCGCCGGTACCTACCGCATCGCCGACGGGCGCGGGGGCAGCAGCACAGGCAGTCAGCGTTTTGCACCACTTAACTCCTGGCCGGACAACGCCAACCTGGATAAAGCGCGACGTCTGCTGTGGCCAATCAAGAAAAAATACGGAAACAAAATCAGCTGGGCGGATCTGATGATCCTCGCCGGTAACATGGCTTACGAGTCGATGGGACTGAAAACTTACGGTTTCGGTTTTGGCCGCCAAGATATCTGGCATCCGGAAAAAGACATCTACTGGGGCTCAGAAAAAGAGTGGCTGGCACCGAGCGGTGGCAAAAACAGCCGCTACTCAGGCGAACGTGAGCTGGAAAACCCTCTGGCCGCGGTAATGATGGGCCTTATCTATGTCAACCCGGAAGGTGTTGACGGTAATCCAGACCCACTGAAAACCGCTCAGGATATGCGTACTACCTTTGCCCGTATGGCAATGAATGACGAAGAGACCGTCGCCCTGACTGCAGGTGGCCACACCGTGGGCAAAGCACACGGCAACGGAAATGCCAGCAAGCTGGGCGCAGAGCCGGAAGGCGCCAACCTTGAAGACCAGGGCTTTGGCTGGCTGAATCACCACAGCCGGGGCATAGGCCGCGACACGGTCACCAGCGGCATTGAAGGCGCGTGGACAACCCATCCAACTCAGTGGGATAACGGCTACTTCAGCCTGCTGCTCGGCTATGACTGGGAACTGACCAAAAGCCCGGCAGGAGCCTGGCAATGGGAGCCGGTAAACATCCGGGAAGAAGACAAGCCGGTCGATGTCGAAGACCCGGGCATTCGCTACAACCCGATGATGACTGACGCAGACATGGCGCTGAAAATGGATCCGGAATACCGCAAGATTTCAGAGCGTTTTTATAACGATCCGGACTACTTCTCCGAAACTTTCGCACGCGCCTGGTTTAAGCTCACCCACCGCGACATGGGGCCAAAAGCCTGCTATATCGGCCCGGATGTACCGGATGAAGATCTCATCTGGCAGGACCCGGTTCCGGCGGGCAACCGTGACTACGATATAGACAACGTCAAAGCGAAGATCGCAGACAGCAGACTGAGCATCGGCGAAATGGTTGCCACTGCATGGGACAGCGCGCGTACGTTCCGTGGCTCTGACCGTCGCGGTGGTGCGAACGGCGCCCGTATCCGCCTTGCTCCCCAAAATCAGTGGCAGGGTAACGAGCCGGAGAGACTGGAAAAGGTTCTTTCTGTACTAGAGAGCATCGCTGCTGAAAACGGCGCAAGTGTTGCCGACACCATAGTGCTGGCCGGTAACCTGGGTGTGGAGATGGCAGCAAAAGCGGGCGGCTTCGATATCAGCGTGCCGTTCTCACCCGGCCGCGGTGACGCCAGTGACGAAATGACCGATACCGACTCGTTTGCGGTACTGGAGCCTCTGGCTGACGGCTTCCGTAACTGGCAGAAGCAGTGGTATGCCGTAACGCCGGAAGAGCTGCTGCTGGACCGCGCACAACTGATGGGCCTGACCGCGCCGGAAATGACTGTACTGGTCGGTGGCATGCGGATGCTTGAGAGTAACTACGCCGGCACTTCCCATGGCGTGTTTACCGACAACCCAGGCGCGCTAAGCAATGACTTCTTCGTCAACCTGACCGATATGACCTACACCTGGCAGCCAAAAGGCGCCAACCTGTACCATATCTGTGACCGCAAAACCGGTGAAATGAAGTGGACCGCCACCCGGGTGGATCTGGTATTTGGTTCAAATTCCGTGCTGCGCTCATACGCCGAACTGTACGCCCAGGATGACAACAAAGAGAAGTTTGTCCGCGACTTTATCGCCGCCTGGAGTAAGGTAATGAACGCTGACCGCTTCGACCTGGTCTAAGAAAGTAAGGCCTCCCTTTTCGGGAGGCCTTATCTGTAAGTTCCAATCCGGCCACTGGGCCGGCCATTTTGTTCAGAGCTTAAACCGGCCAACAATATCGTTAAGCTTAGTGTTAACATCTGAAATACTCTCCGCATCACTCAGCGCTTCTTTGCCGTTCTGGTCGAGCTCCTGAACAATATCGTTAATCGCACTCATATTCCGGCTGAGCTCATGAGTAACACTACTCTGCTCTTCTGCCGCGGTTGCGATTTGCGAGCTTAAATCGCTCACATCCGTTACGTGCTGCGTCATCGAACTCAGGCTCTCAGCCACCGCGCCCATGGCGTCTGCTGTGCTCTGACAACGGTCTTTAGTGGTGTCCATTGCACGAACCACCTGCTGGTTACCTTTCAGCAGGCTGCCCAGCGCAGACTCGATTTCTTCGGTGCTCTCTTTGGTACGGGTGGCAAGCTTACGCACTTCATCAGCGACCACCGCAAAGCCGCGTCCCTGATCACCAGCCCTGGCCGCCTCAATGGCTGCATTCAGCGCCAGCAGGTTAGTCTGCTCGGCGATATCGCCGATCACATTCAGGATCTGGTTAATGCTGTCTGTCTCATCGCTCAGCTTCTGCACGCTGCCTGCAGTGCCCTGCACGTCTTCTACCAGGGCAGAAACCGAGTCCTGGGCACTGGTTACCGTCCCTCTTGAAGCTTCACTGGCAGCGTTCGCTTTCTGGGTAAGCTGAGCGGTACTTGCTGCGTCTGCCGCCATAGATTCAGCGGTCGCATTCATCTCTTCGATTGCAGTCACCACCTGCTCTGTTTCAGAAACGTGAGAATCAAGAATAGAAGAGTTGCGCGAAGAGTTGTCCTGCAAACGCATCACATTCTGCTGCAGCACTCCTGCAGCATCGTGGATCTGATTCATCATCTGCTGCAGGTTTTCAACAAAGCCGTTTACCCCTTCGGCTATCTGACCAAGATCATCATGCGAGTCCACCTTCAATCTCTGGGTCAGGTCCGCATCTCCCTGTGCCAGGTCAAGAATGGTTTTCTTGAGCTGGACAATCGGCGTATAGAGAAGCTGAATAATGAAGTAAGCTGCAACCACAGCTACCAGACAGGCAATGACACCCACCCATATTGCTTCAGACCTCGCCGCCGACAAATCAGCAAAGGCTACAGATTCATCCAGGCCCAGTACAAAATACCAGTTCTTATCACCGGCTTTGATTCGTTTTGAAAACAGAATCTTATCCACACCATCAAGCGTGTATTCCTGCAGGGCGTGATCCTGTTTCACCGCGTTATGAAGCACATCTTTAAGAGAAGCGATACTGTCCCCTTTCTCACCCACTTTCAGTGCAGGCGAAGAGCTGGCCAGAATCGAAGTATCTTCGGCAATAATCACCGCGACTGACCCCGGGATCTCCGTCGCCGCATTTGCCAGCTCGTTCAGGAAGCCGAGCTTCATATCCACCGAAACCATACCGCTCAGGGTTTTCTCAACGATACTGATCCAGTACACATCCCCTTCTGAGCCAAGATATGGGTCCGTCACCGAAGTACCGCTGGACTGACGGGCCGCCTGATACCAGCCTCTGGTCGTCACATCACCCTCATACTTATGATTCGGCCAGGTTTTGGCCTCCTGATTCCAGTAAGCATCACCGTTTTCAAACCCGACCACAGCACTGTTCAGGTTTGCCGCTGCCGCCATCAGATGGGTCATATTAATGAGCTCCTCAGGCGTTCCTACTACCTCTTTGTTTTTATAAAGAGAGGCTATCTTACCTACCGCGCCAACTTTATCTCCGACCACCAGCTCCACTTTTTTGGCTGACGATTCCACAAAACTCTCCGTACTGCTGATGATCAGGTTGGTGAGCGTTCTCGCTTCATTCTGGTACGAAATGATACCGGACACAGCTACCGATAATGCCACCAGCGTCAGAGTGGCAATTAGCAACAGGTTTTTAAATCCCAGATTTTTCATAGTTCCTATCCTTTATGCAGGATTTTTCTGATTCATCTTGAGCTTAGTTGATATTTATAAAAATTCAGGCAGGCCTTATCTAATACTTCTTGTAAGCAGTTCCTTATGTGAAGTCCCGCAATGCCACAAAAAAAGATCTCCCTGTTGCTTGACCTGTCTATAGCTTTACACTTTATGCTGCAGCCAACGTAATGAGAGACAGAGTATGTACCGTATATCTGAACTGGCGGCCCTGGTTGGGCTGTCACGCACTGCACTGCTTTACTACGAAAAGCTTGGGCTTATCTGTGGCAAACGAATGAGCAACGGTTACCGGGCCTACAGTGACTCAGACCTGCAGCGCGTGCGCCTGATTCAGCAGCTTCAGGCCGGTGGCCTGACACTGAAAGAGTGTCAGGCGTGTCTGGAAGCCAAAGTGGACAGGCGGCTATTGCAAAACCGGCTGGAAGAGCTCGACAGGGAGATAGAGCAAAAGCAGCGGTCGCGAAACCTGCTGGCCGCCCTGCTTGGTGAAGGCCTGCAGACCGAATGGCACCAGTCTCTCAGCGAAAACGCGCCAGATGCTCATCTGGACTGGCTGATTAAGCAGGGCTTTAACGAAAAAGAAGCGCTGCGGGTGAAATGGTTATCAAAAGATATGAACGAACACGACCAGTACATGGCCGACTTTATGAAGGTCTTTGAAACCCTGGACCGCTGGGGCCCGGGCAGCAGGGACGAAACTCTGAAGGCACTCTCAATGCTGCCGGAAAAACCAAAAACGATTCTGGAAATCGGCAGCGGTAAAGGGCTCTCTACCCGGGAGCTGGTTAAAAACACCAGCGCCGAAATCACAGCGGTAGACAACGAAATGTCTGCCATCGACCGGCTGAGCGAAATGCTGCAGAGTGAAGGCCTGTCTGAACGGGTCAACCCGGTCTGCGCCAGCATGACGGCGCTGCCGTTTGAGAAAGAGAGCTTCGACCTTATCTGGGCTGAAGGCTGTGTCTACATTATGGGCGTCAACAATGCACTGACCAGCTGGAAGCCGCTGCTGGAGCAGGACGGCGTTCTGGTTCTGAGCGACCTGGTGTGGCTGAGCGACCAGCCGCATCCGGAGTCGAAAGCCTTCTGGAAAAGCGACTACCCGGATATGCAGACTATCCCGACTCGCCTTGAGCAGATAAAAGCCGCCGGATATGAAGTGTTAAATCAGTTCACCATCAGCACGGATTCCTGGCGGAACTACTTTGAACCACTGCAACAGCGGGTGGATGAACTGAAACCCCGGATGCCGGGCTCAGTCGCACTGGAAAACCTGCAAACCGAACTGGATATCTACCACAACCACCTGGAAAGTGATTTTGGCTATCACTTCTTTATTCTGCGCAAAAGGCGCTGAACCAAATAACACGCAGCCGCCGGTGTATATCCCGGGGCTGCCCAAAAACGGATAAAACATGAAATACGCACTATATACACCAGGTCAGGAAGAAGAGATTCAGAACCTGTTCCTTAAAACATTCAGTGACTCAGAAGGCGCAGAGGAAGGCAAAGTTATCGCTGAGCTGGTGAAAGACTTCTTTGAGATGACAGACGAGAGCGAACTGAAAGTCTTCACCGCAATGGAAGGAGAAACGCTGGCCGGCTGCATTATCTTCACCCCGCTGCACTGCGAAGACGACACCAACGCATGGCTGCTTTCCCCGGTTGCCGTCCACACAGACTGCCAGGGCAAAGGTATCGGCCAGGCGCTGATCGACTTCGGTCTGAACACCCTGCGTGAAGCTGGTGCTACTCTGGCTGTCACCTATGGAGACATCAACTTCTACTCTAAAACCGGCTTTGAGCTGATCAGCGAAGAGCTGGTGAAGGCACCGCTCAAACTGAGCTACCCGGAAGGATGGCTGGCTCAGTCACTGACCGGTGAAGGGATCAAACCGGTAGTTGGGGAAACCCGCTGCGCCAAAGCGCTTAATAATCAGGCTTACTGGTAAACATACACATAAAAAGAGAGCCCGGTGAGGCTCTCTTTTTACTAATTGGTCGATTACCTTTTTGGGGTTACCTTACCTTTCAGCCGGACTGTCGACTCTCTTTCCAGAACCTCCAGAAATTGGTTGAACTCTTTTAACTCCGATGCTTTCACCACTCTGGCAGGGATCTCTACCCGTGTAATAACATCCACTTTAGAGGGCGAGGACTTATATACTTCCCGGATAAGGGAACCAAATCTGTGCTTCAGATCCAGCTCAGCTGCATTAGCCCAAACATCCCATACTCCATTGGTGTCATAATTATGCCGGGAAATCAGTTTTAAGCCTTTAAAGTGTTCTGCCTGAGCTTCATTCTTTAACTTAAGTTCACTCAACTCATAAGCCACCCATGAGTCAGACTCTTCATAATACAAGTCTTCGGAAACATCTATTAGTGAGTCAAAGTCAGCCTGAGATTCGATCACCAGATATTTATTCATATCTGTCAATCCATTCACCCAAAACTGTGGTTCACCATTCTCAGCCACTATATATTGATATTCCTTTGTCATAGCGCTGTTCTGATCCCGATACTTTTTGTTACTCAACCACCCACGATAATGGCTCGCGTTTGCCCCTGTATAAGACCGCCATTGATGCTCTTTTAGCCCCCCCTCATCAGTAAATTCTATATGACTGATAAAATCAGCCTGCCAGAGGTAATCACTGAATGGAATGTGAGACAAAGAAGCTGTCTTAGTCAATGGCAATGCAATTTTCCCCTGGATCCAGCGCGGAATAGTCTGCCAGTGTGACTGCATATCTGTTGGATCAAGACAATAATCTTTTCCATTCATTGAAAAACAAACAACAACGTGATTAAAAGTTCCCATTGAAGGAAGAAGAGCATTTGCAGTGCTGGTCCGGTACACTGAAACCAACCATAGGTCAGCTTTAATGCCAATCTCTCCGAGCATCCACTTCAGTAATACAGATTTATCTTTACAGTCTCCATAGCGATTACTGAGAGTCTCCCCAATAGTGTGTGGCGTATACGCATGCCCATAGTCAGACATAGAAACATATCGGATATCGCGAGCTATAAATGCCAAAATCGCTTCAATTTTGTCGTCCGTATTTCTTGCCGTTGCTATCACGTTGGCCAATACATCTTTTGCAGAGCCAAGCTGGGAAGCTCCTTTATTCATCTTGAGTGCAGCTGCATCTGCTACATTTTGCCACTCAGGCACCCCTCCAAGCTCCAGACGGCCGACATGATCTCTCCAATGAGAACTTACGTCACCTTCATACCCATCAATCTGATAGCCTTCACAGCTAAGTTTACCGGCGCCCTGCTGACACTGAACATTACCCGAACTTACTTTCCATGGCACTGGCTCACCAGCACCCCATTCAACGCTGATTTTTAGTTCATTAGTCGGATAGTTGCTTTCAAGATATCGTACATCCCACCAGTCCGCTTCCAGTTTGGTTCTATCTGTCGTGATCTCATACTCGACAACGGTAAGACCACCTGAGACGATGGCAGGAATATTCAGTAATATCTCCTTTTGCGAGCTGAATGTATTGTAGCTGTCAGTATCTACCTCTTTTAGCTTGTCCTGGGTAATGTGAACCACTTCGCCATCAGGAGAAACTGAAGCTGCTGACGTAATACGTACTTTTTGCGTATGATTGTCATAGTAAATCCAGCCAGGCCCATAATCTTCTATAGCCTTAAAGTCGGGAAAGTAAACAATCTTTGTTTTTTTGTGAGTCACATGTTTTGGCGTTACATAGTAAGTATCATGTGAACGAATTACGGTCAGCTCATTCGGTTTATTTGATTGCTTAACAAACGCCTTTGCAAATTCAATTTCAGAGTTTTGTTCAATTAGTTTAAGTTCTACAGAACGTTCCTGACCAAAAGCATAAAAGGAGCAAAAAGCGGCCAGCCAGCATAGTTGAAGCTTCCATTTATTAGTCATAGTGGTTTAAAGCCCTCTGCTGTTTTGTAATAAGTATCAGCCCATCTTTCAAAGGGCTGAGTGACAGAGTCCTGTACTAACATCAACTCAATATAACCAGTATCCGTTTCAATAAACTTATTAACTACAAGTGCGTACCTGCCATACATTTTTACCTGACAGCTAAGAGTAGCGGATACTCGGAGCGTACCCTCTACAAATGACCGGGACTCAGTGCAATCGGGAGTGGCAGTTGTGATAACAGAATCTGTTGTCGCTCTCCCATCTATCAGTTCATTCAGATCAAATTTCCTAGAGTAGGAGTAGACCGCAGCATAGCTTTCTTCCATTGGTCCGGAGAACTCGACCACAGAAGTACCGTCTGTATAACTTCCTTTGGCTGCTCTTTTCCATGTTCCGCCGGAAAACTCAAGCGTAAATGATGGCGTTTCACTTCTGTAAATACTGTTCTCTACGTAATTTTCGTGCGTGACTATATTTGTTGACACACACCCAACCGGTGCCAGCAATATCATTGCCGGTAATACCAGGAATCTTTTAACCAGGTTGTACCCATTAGTTTTTCCTACCCTGGAAACTTGAGTAGAAGCATTCTTTATCCTGCCATACCACCCTTGTATTGAAACAGTTACTTCGGCAAGTACATTAATGGGTGGGCAAGTTGAACAAGTAGTACGAAGTGTTGGAGAGTCACCATCTCCTGAAGAAGGTATATATGATGTGACGTTGAATATAGACATCTTATTTTTATTGGTGGTAAATACGAAACCATCAATTAAACCATTCACGAGGGCTATCAGTCAATCGGTTCATATGCCAAACTTAAAATATGAGACTAAGCTTACATTCAGGCAACCGGTTAGACTTAAGAAAACGCAAGACCAAACGATCCGGCTTCAGTTTAACAACTTTTGGAAAAGGCTGGTTCAATTTTGTATACCAATACCATCCCCTATCTGGTCAGCCCAACTGGTCAAAATGGCATCGGTACGCATTGCATCAATATGGCAAAATCACCAACAACTGACGGATTAATATCGTGACAACTCTCAAATCTGCCACCGTCCTCCATACCGCAATCTGAGACACTTTTTTTAATCCGCATCGCGCAATAATTTCGCCTGAGACTTTTATCAGGAGAACCCACGTGGATTCCGCCAGCCGCATTTCCCTTTCCGCCATCATTTCCGGCCATAAACGCAAAATAAGCATCACCTGGTTGATGGTGGTAGTTGAAAACCTGCTGATGGCACTGCTGCCGCTGTTTATCGGCTACTCAATAGACAGCCTGATGGCCGGGCGATTTGACGATGTGCTGGTACTGGCCGCCGTGATCACCGTGCTGGTACTGGTCGCGGTGGCGCGGCGTTTTTACGATACCCGCATCTATGGAGAAATCCGGGTCAGGATCGGGCTTCAGACGGATAACCTGCTGCGTGAGCACCCCGTCACCACACGCAATGCGCGACTGAGTATGTCCCGTGAACTGGTCGATTTTCTGGAAAACGATCTGCCTCCCCTGTTGACTGCGATTATCCAGCTGATCGTAACCGTCGTGGTGCTGGCAAGTTTCAGCAGCTGGCTCGCGGTCAGTGCCGGGGTTGCAGGCACAGTCATGCTTGCCACCTATGCGCTGTTTCATCAGTCCTTTATCAGCCTGAATGCCGCGCTCAATACCCAGATGGAGCGCCAGGTCAAAGTGCTGAGCGCACTGACCCATAACGGGCTCTTTACCCATTTGCGAAAGCTCAAATCAAGGGAAGTCAAACTCTCCGATACCGAAGCCGTGCTCTACGGACTTGTATTTCTGGTGCTGTTTGGCTTTGTTCTTACCAACCTGATGCTGACCACCCGGCTCGATACACCTAGTGCCGGTCAGCTGTTTTCTGTTGTTACTTACTCGCTGGAGTTTGTTGAAGCGGCGGTCCTGCTGCCAGTCACCCTGCAAACCCTTTCCCGGCTGAGTGAGATCAGCGAACGACTTAACCTGAGGTAATCTGATTGTGAAACGTCTGCTGCCAATTATTGCCGGACTCCTGCTGATCGCTGCAGCCATCGCTCTGGTGGTCCTCACCGGGCCGGAGCCGGTCACTGCCAAAGAGCAACCTGACACGCCCCGGCCGGTCAGCGTGGTTAAGGTCAGCGCTGCACCTTTCTCACCAACACTTACGCTGCTGGGTACGACATCACCACGCTGGCAAAGCGAACTGAAAGCCCAAAGCACGGCCGAACTGAACTGGTTATCCGAAAACACAGAACCCGGCACCCTGATACAAAAAGGTGAACTGCTGGCAAAACTGGATACCACTCAGCTCAAAGCCCAACTCACCCAGGCGGATAGTGAGCTGAAACATGCCGAACTGCAGCTTCTGCGCGAGCAACATGAACAAACCGTCGCGCTTAAAATGCTGAGCGGTAAAAAGAGCTCCGCCTACGCGCGTAAAGAGCCTCAAATCGCCGCCGCCAAAGCCGCACTGGCTCAGGCCAAAAGCACCCAGGCAAACGCTCAAAAGCAGCTGGAAGACGCGCAAATCCATGCACCATTTGATGCGGTGATCCTTAAGCGCTTAATCAGCCCGGCTCAACACATTGAACAGGGCCAGGTACTGTTTAACATCGCCTCAACTGACAGCCTGGATGTCAGCCTTCCAGTTGCCGAAAGCCAGTGGCAGAAACTCTCCAGTGCGCTTGGGAAGCCACAAATCACTGTCGAAGACCGTCAGCACCAGAGCTGGCCGGCAAGCGTTCGCTACGTCACTCCGGTCGCCCAAAACACCACCCGTCAGAGGGAGGTGGTACTGAGTGTCGCAAGACCGTATCACACCTCACCCCGCCTGCTGCCTGGCCAGCAGGTAAAAGTGCTCGTTCAGATGCCACAGGTCGAAAATACGATGCAGCTGCCGGTCAGCGCGCTGACCCGGGATGGAGAGGTTTGGTACGTGCAAAACAACCAACTGGTCAAAGAGCGTGTCCGGATACTGGAACAACACCCGGAGCACGTCTGGGTCCGGTTTGAAAATACGCAACCACAGACCCGCCAGATCGTCATATATCCACTGCTTTCAATGCAGCCTGGATTACAGGTAACGCCTGTTGAGGTGGCT
The DNA here is from genome assembly GCF_056726165.1 of Vibrio sp. 9-16B-A1. Taxonomy (NCBI): domain Bacteria; kingdom Pseudomonadati; phylum Pseudomonadota; class Gammaproteobacteria; order Vibrionales; family Vibrionaceae; genus Vibrio; species Vibrio sp. 9-16B-A1. The sequence goes on along the minus strand of NZ_JBSDZD010000003.1, from coordinate 221,944 downwards.
CGATGAACTGGCTGACCAAATGGTTTATCGACAACCCTGTAGGGGCCAACCTGCTGATGGTAGCGATCATCGCCGCCGGTGTCCTTTCTGTTGGTCAGCTGCGGGTCGAATCATTCCCGCAAATCGCGCCAAACAGTCTGGTGATTAATGTCGCTTACCCGGGCGGAACCGCAACTCAAATCGACCAGAGTATTACCCAGCAGGTTGAAGAATCCATCAGCGGTGTATCGGGCATCAAACAGATTGTCAGTCAGTCCAGTACGGGCATGGCAAGCGTACGGGTGCGCAGAACCGCATCCGCCGATCTGGATAAACTGGTCGAGGATATCCGCAATCAGGTCAATGCAATTGAGGGCTTCCCGGTACAGGCTGAAAAGCCGCAGATCACCCGCGAGGAGTTTACCAATCTGGCAGCGTTTGTGATCGTCTCAGGGCAGCGTACAGACAGCGAACTTCAGCCCGTTGCCCGCCAGGTTGAACTGGCACTGAAAAAACACCCGAAGATCGCTAAAGTCTCTAACTGGGGCAGCCGTCAGGCACTGCTGATCATCGAACCAAATCTCAACAAACTGCAAAACCTTGGCCTGAACCTGGAGCAGGTGGCACAGGCCATCGAACAGAGCTCGCTGGAAGCGCGCAGCGGAGAGCTGAAAAGCACCACCGGACGTCTGGTGCTGCGTGGTGACGGCTATGCCGATAACCTTAAAAAACTCAGCGCGATTCCACTAATAACTACCCCACAGGGCTCAGTTCAGCTGGGTGATGTGGCGGACATTAAACGGGATTATCAGGAAGAAGGAGCGATTGTCCGCAATAACGGCGAGACGGCCATCGCACTGCTGGTCAGTACAGCCCAGCAGGATAACCTGCTGAAAGTGAGCGACGCCATCGCAGAAACCCTGGATGAGCTGCGCCCCCGCCTGCCTGAGGATATTCAGCTCTCCACCATGGCAGATATGGCCCCCTATATCAGCGACCAGCTGAGCCGCCTTGGAGATAACGCCTGGCAGGACCTGCTGATCGTACTGGTGCTGTTGGGGATCTTTCTTGAGCTTAAACTGGCATTTTGGGTCGCTCTGGGCATTCCCATCGCGCTGGCCGGAACCCTGGGCACCATGCAGGTGTTTGACTACAGCATCAATGACATCACCCTGTTCGGGTTTATCCTGGTGCTCGGGATACTGGTTGATGATGCGGTAGTCGTCGGAGAAAGCATTTATTCTCAGCGGGGCCGTGGCATCGCGCCAAAGGAAGCGGCATTTAATGGAGTAAAATCGGTATCGGTCGCAACGGTATTTGGGGTACTGACCACCATCGCGGCTTTCTCGCCGATGCTGTGGATCAACAACGAACTCGCCAAAGTGCTGGCCGGATTTTCTGCGGTGGTGATCCTGGCGCTGCTGTTCTCCCTGGTCGAGAGCAAATTTATTCTGCCCTCACACCTGACCGGAAGGGAAGCAAAGACACCGGGATTGATCAAAGCGATACAACGCCGGGCCCAGAGTGGGTTGCAGTGGTTTATCGACCGCATTTATCAGCCGGTGCTCACGTGGGCCATTGGCAATAAAACCGCCACCCTGCTCAGCTTTGGTGCCTTTATTATTCTCGCTTACGGGTTGTGGAGCACAGGAGCTATCCGCAGCGCGATCTTCCCGGAGATCCCCGGCCGCTATATCACCGCTAAGGTCGAACTCGAAGACGGAGCGCCGCTTCCTCTGCAGGAGATGGCCCTCAACCGGCTTACCGGCAGCGCAGAACATATCGCAGCTGAACATGAGCAGGACTACAGGCTTACCAAACAGCTGTTCACCAACCTGCTGGCCTACTCGGACGGCTATGGCGAAATCGAAGTGACCGCAGAGCTCAGCAATGAAGCGCTGAGCGCCCTGCCCGCCAACCTGTTGCTCGACAACTGGCGCGAGCAATCCGGAGATTTTGAAGGCGCATACTCGGTCAGATTCTCCGGCGCTGAGTCCCCCGCCGGAGGCAGCCTGCTGACCATCTCTGCTATGGACAGAGAGCTCGCCCGCAAAGCGACCCGAGCGCTGACAGACAAACTTACCGGCTTGCCCGGCGTCTCAGATGTCTACGACGATGGCAAAGGCGGCCAGAAACAAATCCGGATCAGGCTGAATGAGTTTGGGCGTCAGCTTGGGCTGAGCCAGTTCCGGATAGCCAAACTTGCCGGAGAAGCTTTTGGCCAGCGGGAGATCCACCGCATTCTTGAGCAGGGGCAGGAAACCAGGCTGATCCTGCGCTACCCGGAAAGGCTGAGACGCAGTCCGGAACAGCTGCTGACCACCCCGGTATTTCTGGAAAATGGCCAGACCGTGATACTCGGCGATGTGGCAGAGCTCAAATACGAGCGGGAACCAGAGGTACTGCACCGGCGCAACCGCGACCAGGTGGTGAACCTATACTGGAGTCAGAACCGCCGGATACAGGCGCCGGAACTGACACTCACACAACTGGAACCGGAAATCGCTCAGATCGAAGCGCAATACCCTGGGGTGACCATCCGGGCAGCGGGTGAGTTTGAAGAGATAGGCGAAGTGCAGGATGGCTTTAAACAGGCGATGCTGCTGACGCTGCTGCTTATCTACATCCTGCTGGCTGTGCCGCTCAAATCTTACTGGCAGCCGCTTATCATCATGGCGGTGATCCCGTTTGGTTTTGCCGGGGCTATCTTTGGCCACGGCATCATGGGACTGCCGGTCAGCCTGCTGTCTATGTTTGGCATGATGGCGATGACTGGCATAGTGATCAACGATTCGCTGGTACTGATAACCCGTTTTAACAGTTACTACCGTTCAGGAATGGCACTCAAAGAAGCGCTGATCACCGCAGCCACCAGCCGCTTTAGGGCAATATTCCTTACCACCATCACCACGGTGTGCGGGCTTTTGCCTTTGCTGAGCGAGAGTGCCGAGCAGGCCCAGTACCTGAAGCCGGCAGCGGTTTCACTGGTGTTTGGTGAGCTGTTTGCCACCACCATCACCCTGATACTGATCCCGGTACTGCTCGGGATCACCAGCAGACAAAAGACACAGAGGAAACAAGTGGTGACCGCACAATGATATTGCAATCCCCCGCTTCCATGGGCATGGTAGTAGCAGATGCTGACTTGCCCCTGGAGCAGGAATTAATGACCGATGGAACGCCCTACATGCTGGTGCCGGAATACGCACTGCTGAAGAATCTGCCACGCCATCAGCGTAAGCGTTTTGAAACCGCACTGGATCTGATGCACTCAGAAGACGAGTTTGGGCTGACCTGGCAGGAGATAGCAAAGCGCAGCGCTATCTCCCCGTATCATTTCCACCGTCAGTTCACCCGGGTGTTTCACGAAACGCCCGGAAGCTATCTGGGCCGGATACAATTGCAGTGGGCCGTCTCCATGCTGCTCGAATCTCCGGATATGAAGATCACCGATATCGCGCTGGAGTGCGGTTTTTCCTCGTCTCAGGCACTTGCCAAAGCCCTGAAACGGGAACTCAACCTGACCGCCAAAGCCGTCAAAACCATCGGCCTCAGTGGCACGGTTCCTGAACTCAAACAGGTGCTCGAACCCCTTGCCCACCGCGTTTCTCCGGATGAAGCGCCACTGGAGATCCAGCTGGCCGAAAACCTGCCGTGCCGGATCGAAGTGTTTGAACAGCGGGCGATCCGTATTGAAAAAGTGCCGGACGCAGGTTTTGACGAACTGTGTGACCACCTCGGCGATAAGATCTGCGACCTGGCTATGCTTACTCCTGTCAAAATGCTGGAAGAACCCTGGAATGACGAATATCACTGGCTGGGTAAGTGGTGTGAACCAGTCCCCGATTCTCCCGATCACAAAAACGTACCCGCTGGTGAATACCTGGTGTGTGAATGCTATATCGTCTCGGACATGGGCTACCTTGCCGCCCTGGAGGGAATGGAGAAACAGGGTAAAAAAATGGGCTTACTGCCGGACTGGGACGGGCTTTGTGTTGAGCAGGTTCTGGAACTGGATAACTCCATAACCGGGGGGATTGTGCTTCGGATTGAGGCACCGGTGGTTAAGGCATCAAAGAACTAAAGCCGGGAGAAAACAGTGGGTTGCAAATCAACATTCAGCCAACCCTCCCCAATAGCGCAACGAAACCCCGGCTAATTAATAAAACAACGACCATTACTAACAGCCTTGTCAGCCTGCTCCGGTTAACCTGCTCTGCATACTAAGACAGAAAAACAGGTTCAGGAGAACAGATGCAAGGTGTAATGAATACTTCCCCGGTTGGCCGCCCGACTATTTCAGGCCCGATCAGCCAGCCTCAGAGTCAGGGAAAACTTGCTGGTCTATCTGTGACCACACAGATGACTCCCGATGAGATCCGCAATCTGATGCTGCAGATGAAAGACGGACAGGCGATTGCTAATCCGGCACCACTGGCTTCGCATTCTCTCAGTGCCGCTTCAACAGAACAGAGTGCAGAGCCACGCTCAAAACTGCAAAAATTCAAAACAGCTGTGCTGACACTGAAAGATCGCATCATGCATACAGTAGTCAGTGGCAAGACAAAATCCGTACGTAACTCTGCTCAAAAACATAACGGCAGCGTAACCCAGCAGTTTTCTCAGGTTACCGGCACTGTAAAAAGTGCAATTATGAAAGACACCAACACTTCCGGCGGCTGCTGTGAAGCGCTGAGCGCACACTGGATGAAAGCGCGCTCAGAGGGCAGCAACCTGGGAGAAATGCTGTTTGAAAGTGGCGCAGCGAGTGACAAGGGTAAGCTGAAACCGGAGATGATGGGCTCCGTCGCTCAGCTTCAGACTGATGGGATGCTGGACAAGAACCAGGAAACCGTTACCGAAAACTGGCTGAGAGGCAACGGTATCGATTCTCCGTACCGTGAACTGGGTGCACTGGCGCGGGTACGCGGAACAACTACACGAGGGAAAAACGGCGCCGCTGAACTGGCAGCAAAAATCGTCGATAACGGCCCTAAATCATCACTGTTTAAAAAGATCGGTCTGACCGGCCCAGGCAACGCACACGCAGTCGCCGCTCATGTTGATGACAAAGGCGTGGCTTTCTTTGACCCTAACTTTGGTGAGTTTTCATTTACCAGTAAAGAAGACTTCACCAACTGGTTTACCCAGGACTTCTGGCCCAAATCCGGCTACGACTTCCCTAAGTTTGGCCTGTACGGCGAGTTCACCATTGTAAACATGGAGGCTAATCACTAATGAGCGCAACCTTTGACCACCTGGTAAAAAGCCTGTTTGAGAAAATCGGCGTCGATGCGCCACTTTCAGAAGACGGTATTTACAGTCTGTTGATCGACAACAAACATCAGGTCCACTTCACCCAGTACCACGATCAGTGGATGGTGCTTTACGCCGAGCTTGGCAAAACCAATCCACTGTCTGAGCTGCTTGCAAAGATTAACCTGTTTGGTGAATATTGGCCTGCTCATATCCTCTCTCAACAGGAAGATATGGCGGTACTCTGGTCACAGCAACCACTTTCCGCTCTGACCATTGCTGAGCTTGAAGCGTGGCTGGAACGCTTTACCGAAGATATGCTCAATAAGCAAATGGCACTTTCCGATGTTAACGACGAGCAACCAGCACCTTCGCTGACGCGCTCTGCGCCGCATATGATCTCGGTTTAAGTCTCTTTGAAATTAGATAGAACGGCCCTGTAGCGGGCCGTTTACCTCAACAACGATGCCATTCAAAACAGCTTCTGTCTCATAAAAAAAGCCCCGACCGGAACCGGGGCAAATTACGGCTAAAACACTTCAACCTGTCCGATTAACTCCGTGGCTTGAGATCCAGCACATGAAGCAGGCGCTCTGGTGTGCCTTCCCAGATCATTGGGCGTCCTTTCGGATTCTCTTTTGTCCACCAGCCGGTGAACCTGGTGGTGTTGTACTGGTAGAAGTTTGGCCCTGACAACACTGGCACTGTCACCTGATTTTCGGCGATGATTCGCTGAATATCATGGGCAATATCTTTCTGCTTCGTCATGTTTGCCGTCTTGTAGAAGCTGTCTAACAGAGTATCGAGCTTGTCATTTTTCCAGTGGTGCATAGCGAACCTTGGCATTCCTTCAGAAGCCTGCAACCTGGAGTGATAGCCGCTGTCCCAGTATTTATGCGGCGTTGGCCCGTGGAAGTAGTTGGTATACGCGATATCGTACTCTGCTGACTGCATTGACGAGTTGTAGATAGAAAAGTCCGGCGTTCTGGCTTTTACGTTGATCCCGACTTCCCGCAGCTGTTCGGCGGCCAGCATTACGGTGTTGTTAAAGTCAGTCCAGCCCTGAGGGGACTGGATAACCAGCTCAAATGGCTTACCATCCGGCGTTTCGAGCATACCATCACCATTGGTGTCCTTATACCCAGCCTTCTTCAGCAACGCTTTCGCATTGTCCTTTGAGTAGGTCATATACGTCTGATATTTCTTATGGACCGCTTCATCAGACCAGGCCTCAAACGCATACCCCAGCCCAGACGCAAAATCGTTAACCACCCCGTTACCGTAGTTGGCAACATCAATCAGCATCTGACGATCCAGTGCCATTGAGAACGCTCGCCGGAACTGCACATCCGTCAGGACCTGATACTTCACCTTGTCTTTGGAGTCAAAGTTGAACACAAACGCCTGAGTACCGGCAGGCGGATACCAGTAACCATGGTGTTTCGACGCTTTCATAAAGGTCTGATCAATATCCGGAATAAACGAGCCAGCCCAGTCAATCCGGGAGTCCATCAGCTCACGTAATACCTGATCATTGTGGTTCATTTGTGGCACGCGCAAACAGTCTACATCCAGGTTGTCATTATCCCAGTAATGCGGGTTGCGGCATTGCAGGAACAGCGTTGAAGTGAACTGAGGCACTTCTGTAAACGGACCGGTACCTACCGGATTCTCATTGGTAAACTCCGCCGGTGTTTTCACGTCTTTCCACTGGTGTTCAGGCACAATTGGAATTTGAACGATCTCGTAAGTACCATTGGTGTTTACTTCGTTCATATGGAAAGTCACCTGGTAGGGACCGACCTTTTCCACTGCCCTGATCTTATCGTTGATGCCGCGATCATCCAGAGCCGGGAAGGCTTTTACCAGTTCAAAGGTAAACACCACATCATCGGCATTAAACTCTTCCCCATCCGACCATTTAACCCCTTTACGCAGATCAAAGGTCACGCTCAGCAGATCTTCGCTCATTCGTGAATCCGTCGCTAAGCGATATTCAGGAATGTTCCCCTTCAGCTCATTAAAAACAACCAGAGGCTCATAGATAAAGTCCCGGGCCGTGTGCAGACGCGCCACCGCGAACGGGTTGAAATTACGGATCAGAGAAGCGTTGTGGTTGGGAATAATAGTCAGCTGAGACATGGAAGAAACATCCTGAGCCCAGGCACCCGAAGCAGAAGCCATCACCGCAGCCGCGACTGAACTGTAAAACAAAACTCTTTTCATGATTACGTCCTGTGATTGAATTTCGACCAAGGTATCGTCATATCCGTAACGTCTCAAGTCGATCAAAATCAAATAAAAACAGAAACTTAATGCAATTCGTAAAACAGGTGATAATTTGTAATTCAGACAAAGTTATTTTGTTTTACTCCACAACTGAGAAGGCGAAGTACGTCGAAAAATCGTTAAGAATGATGAAACTAAACCACTATTCGCCCTGACCGCCCCACAACAGGAAACTGTGTATTTTGCGAGCAACTTATCACCACATAACGAGTGTGCAGTCTTTCCTTGTGGTCATGCAAAGCCATAACGCATTGTTATTATCAGAATAAATATTGATAATTTCATGTAATCACCCTCCTTCCCTATACTCTCCCCACCAACACAAACAACAAACCCAATTTCAAAACCGGAGCAGATTATGAAGATGAACCACATTGGCATTATGGTGGGCGATATGACTCAGGCAGTTGAGTTTTACACCAAAGCGCTGGGCCTTAAGATTGTGATGGATAACACTAAGGTTATCGAAGAGCGTGAGACCGCCATTGGCCGTATGTGTATCGCGGTATTCGGTGAAGGCTTTAAAGGCTTTAACATTGCGCACCTGGTGACCACTGATGGCATCGGCGTTGAGCTGTTCGAGATGAAAGAACGCCAGCAGCGCCACGAAGTGGACTTCTCCCGTATTGGTATTTTCCACTTCTGTCTGCAGAGCGATGATTTTGAAGGCGTGATCGCACGCACTGAGCAGTACGGCGGTAAAGTGCGTATGGACATCATGCGCTACCACCCTGAAGACGACAGCAAACCAGCGAAAATGGTTTACCTGGAAGACCCATTCGGCAACCTGTTTGAGCTGTACTCGCACACCTATGAAGAGACTTACGCTTCAGATTACGAGTAATTGCGTGAACTCATCACCAAGGACTGGCTCAGCGCCGGTCCTTTTTTGTTTTCGGCTAAAACAGGCGCTATCCATTTACCAGCCCTACACTCTAAGTAACCATCGCAACAATTCTTTGAGGCTGACAAGCAGGAGAGAAGAATGAGCTATAAAAACATCTTAGTGGCCGTTGATTTATCAGATTCCAGCCGGGTAGTGATCAATAAAGCCGTTTCAATGGCGAAAGAATCCGGTGGCAAACTCTCGTTTGTGTATGTGGCTGTCGATAAGGTGGTGATGGCTCCCAAAGAAGAACAGGAATGCCAGCAAAAGCTGCAGGAACTCGCCGTACAATGCGACTACCCGGTCACGGATACCATGGTTGTTATCGGTGACCTTCATATCCGGCTGTCAGGGCTGGTGAAAAAGTCTGGCTTCGATCTGGTGGTCTGTGGCCACCATCATAAAGTTTCGAGCCGCCTGTTCTCTTCTGTTCCGAAAATGGTGAATGCGGTTGAGGCTGACCTGCTTGTGGTTCATCTGGCAGATGACTGAATGTATATGAGTCAGACCTCGTCTCCTGCACTGACTGAAAAAAGTCGCAGAGGTAAACGGGAACTTTGGGCCTTATATGGCGCAGTGTTTTGAAGAGTGGGATCAGGCCGGGCTGGAGCAGATGGCCGGTTCTGCCGATAAGCTGATGAAGTGGCTGGACAGCCACAGGGATATCTGAAAACTTCTCAGAGCGGGCCGAACTTCAGGTTCAGCCCGCTCAAAAGTGCTCACCCGGCGACTTCTTCCACCGGGCAAAGCAGTGCGTTAAACGATTCTCCATGCTGAGGAGCATCAGCACCAAAGAAACCAGCCACGGTCGCCCCCACATCTGACAAGCTGCTGCGCGTTCCCAAAGCGCATCCTTTCAGGCCGTGCCGGGCAACCAGCAACGGGACTTTCTCCCGGGTATGCCGGGTATGGCCAATAAAAGGATCGTTGCCGTGATCGGCCATTACGACCAGCACGTCTTCCGGATTCATCAGGCTCAGGACCTTACCCAGGCCTGCATCTGCGCGCTCCAGAACTTTCCAGTATTGCCTCGGATCCTGCTGATGCCCAGAGAGGTCGGTTTCCTGAACATTCAGGCAAAAAAAACCCTCACTGTGCTGAGTAAGATCCTGATGAAGCAGCGCGAACAGCTGATCAGTATCGACCAGGGAGCAGTAAGACACACCACCCGGATTTTGCACAATATCCGCAACTTTGCCGTACAGCCAGGTCGTGATCCCTTTCTGCTTCAGCAGGTGTGGCACCTGGGTCAGACGGTCAACGCCATAACCAAGGTGCACTACTTCAAAACCGTTTTCGTATACCCCGGTATCCGGCGTATTGGTGCCTATGAAAGCGGGCTTTCCTGACTTATCCGGGCGGACTTCCAGCGCATCTGTGATGACCTGAACACTGCCAACAAAGCCGCCAAACACAATGTTTCGCCCAACGGGATTAGCTCCGCGCACGACTGCGCCAATCTCCTGCACCTTATCGAAGCTCAGCAGGTCAAAGCTGGCGCAGAGGTTATAAACCTGACCCAGATCCGCCTCCAGGTTATCCCCTATCACCACAGCCTCTTCAGCCACCAGTGCTGCCAGGCCTTCTTTCCATATCCGCCGGTGGGAAATACCGGCTGCGGTCAGGGCCTGTTCAACCGGTTCCAGTACCTGCTGAAACGGCATCTCCAGTGGTTTTACCGGCCGGGTACCCATGATTTCCTGGTGGCCCATAAAGGTATCACCACCGTGGTGGGCAAGATGAGCCACACCCGTATTAGCCTCCGGATTTTCACACATCACGCTGGCGGTTCCCGGAACCAGGTTTATAAGCCCGAGTTTTTCGAGAACCGGCAGGCGTTTTAGGGGAAAGTGGTTAAGCAGTTTGGCGGCCGTGTTCGCCCCGAGGTCCTGAGGGCGAACCTCCGCAACATCAGGCATTTCCCCGATACCAAACCCATCCAACACCACAACGATAAACCTGGCCATGTTACACCTCATTTCCCAGCGCATCCCATATCCCGATCAGGTGTGGTTTCCCGCTCTGAATACCGGCGACAACAGCCAAATCGCTTCGGGTGACAAACACCTGGGTACGGAATGCCATGATCACCGGAGAGCCGACCGGCACCTGAGCTGTCAGCTTCAGGTGATAATCAATACTGGCCAGGTCTTCATTAAAAACCTCACACACTGCACCGACTCCTGCACCGGGCCAAACCAGCGCATGGGTTGCGTGGCCCCTGCGATAATACCCTCCGCCATAACAATAACTGCTGCCATTGTGATGGTGAGAGACTTCACTGAGATAGAGCAGCGCAATCTGTTCCGGCTGGGCCGCCGGATACTGATGAAGTGGCGTGGTGCCCGTCAGGGCGTGTCCTGGCTCTGCGTGTGTGGCGCCAAGCTCCGCCAGTACCGGCATAGACGCGGCGCAGCTGAGCGACGGAAGATTCAGCTGGGTCAGCTCTATATCCAGGTTCCGGCACCGTCTGGCAGCCTCACCCAGAGTAGCGGCGTTTGGGGTCGGCTCTGTTCTTTCACCTTCAGCCAAAAGGCAGGGAAAGTGAGTCAGCCCGGCGATGTTCAGCCCGGGTAACCGCCTGATTTCATCCACTACGAGTTCCAGCTCATTCAATGGAAAACCAGTCTCCTGGTTGATATAGAGCATGTCTGACGGAGCCAGAAACTTAAGCAGGACATCCTGTACCCGCCCGGCTTTTTGCGCGGCTTCTGAAAGTGAACGGGCTTTATCCAGGCTGACCACCGTCACCACGTCCGGCTTAATTTCCGTCATCAACTGCCCGAGCATCGCTTCCGGCGGCTGCACCAGATGCCCAACGTGGGCGATTTTTACACCATGGCGGGCAAACAGCCTGGCCTCTTTAAAATCGACACAAACAATACCTTCATAGCCCAGCTCTTCAACCAGCAGCTTTGCAAGATAAGGGTTGCGGCCAACCTGCTTGGTCATGCCATACAGCGCGATCCCGTATTTATCCGCCTCAGCTTTGATCGCCTTTGCGTTTGCCACGAAAGCATCGAGGTCTAATACATAGCTGTCCGGCAACACCTTACCCTGCGCGTGCAAAGCCAACGCAGCGTCAATCAGGGCAGGATTGTGCTTTTGTAATGCGTTTACAAACATATCGACATCTCAACAGAAAGCGGTGTCAGCCCTTACAGGGGGAGCAGAGCTGACACCAGGGAAGGTTAAACTGCAAACAGTCCAAAAACGTACAGCAGGTTTAGCGCGATACCGGTCAGGATGGCGGCTACCGCCGGTGCGGCAATCTTGAGAACCGGGCGGCCCATCACTTCGTTGAGGAAGTAGAACATGGCGAAGATGGTGAAACCGGTTGTGGAGCCCATTTTCATCACCGCCAGTACGCCACCGATCAGAAGCGCAAACTCCATCAGGGTGTTCATCGAGTTACGGATATTGTCAGACGCATTACGGATAGACGGGAACTGCTCCAGTACGCGGCCAACACTGCGCAGCAGCATTACTTCCACACAGATAGTGACGGCACCGAGAGCTGCGGCAACAGCAACGTTAGGAGAGAGGTAACCCACCACAAAGACGAACGTCATACCAACGACCCCGTATACCCCTGTGGCCAGAGCCGTGGTTGCGATCAGCGGAATAAAGCCCAGACCACGCATAAACTCAGACAAGGCAACCTGCTTCATAGCGGCATCATGTTCTGCAGGATCAGTTATCTTGTACGCGTCTGCCAGTGAGTAGATGGACACTTCCGAGCCGGCAAAGATTCCTGCATTAGAGACAGCGGCAATCAATGCCCCGGTGAGCGCAAGAAACGGCAGGTGCTTCACGATACGTTTGGTTCGCTCGTCAAAAATACTGTGCATGCCGGACATATCCGGAGGGGCGATGCCATTTTTCCGGTCACTGAGGTCTTTACGAACGGCGGTAAGAATAAGCATCAGCATACCAATAAAGATCTGAATCGACTCCGGGTAGATACCGGTATACTTCATCACCAGCAGACGCGAAAGCAGCACAACTACTGCAGCGACTGCACCGGCTCTCCAGCCAAACTGGTAAAAAATAGCCAGCAGAGGGAACAGCGCAAACGCAGACATAACCGGTGTACCCAACTCGCCCAGAGCGCCCAGCGCATCGATTGGCAGGCCGGTCAGCACGGTGTTGACGGCTGTCAGCGAAGTCACCACCAGGATCCCCCAGACAGCGCCACCCGCCGCGGCGAGCAGACGGCTGCCTACAAGTACACCGATAATGTCAGTCGGCAGAAACAGCAGCCAGGGATTGAGCAACCCGGTGGAAAGGGTAAACGAAATACCCACGGATGCTACAAAGCCGATAGAAAGGCCAAAAGCGACCGAACCGGCATCACGGCGGGTCATGTTACCCTCAAACAGCTGAGGCAGGATCGGGCGGATCCCGTCATGGAACACGGCCGCACTCATGTTAGCGATCAGGGCGGTGGTTGCACACAGCAGCGCCACCAGGCCTAAGTTCATGATGTCCATAATTATTCCTTACGCACTGAGCAGTGACTGAGTCAACATGGGGACAGCATGTTCGACATGCTCAACCGACAAACCAAACGCGACTCTTCCCTCTTCAACAAAGCGGGTGACTTCATCCTGCTTCGCCCGGATAGAAGGTTTGGCAATGGTGCAGCTCTTATCAAAGCCGATGATGGCAATTGCGATGGAGAGTGCTGCTCCCGCGCCTGTATTGCAGCAGCCTATGTAGTAATCCAGCTGCCCGGCTTTTACCTTCATGGCGGCGTCCATGTCATTAAGAATGTGCAGCTCAAACTGACCCGGGGCAGTTTGTTCAATCTGCTCTTTAATTTGCTCACGCTGGAGGCCAGCGATACCGATCCTTTTCATAACCGTGCCTATTTAAATAATGTGTAGGGGTTGTGCTTCATCATGATGTCTGTTTCTTTCTCACTTATGCCCGCTTCGTGGAGCCGGGGAAGAAACTCAGTCACCAGGTATCCAAATCCGGGTCCGCCGTTTTCTTTTAAGTGAGAGCGACGGGTGATATCCATTGAGAGCATCACCCGCTCAAGAAGGCCGCGCTGGGACAAAGCCGTCAGCATGGCGATCCGTTGTTCGTCAGGGAAATAGCTGTTCTTGCCAATAGTGTCGAACTGCACATAACAGCCCTGATCTATCAGCCACAAAATGTTGTCCAGATTGTCTTTGAGATCGCAATGACCAATGGTGACACGCTCAAGATCCACCTGATGACGGCGGAAAAATGCAATCTGCTCCCGTCCCATGGTGCTCATCGACTGATGAGTGGAGATCGGGCGTCCGGTTTCACGGTGTGCGATCACCGCCGCTTCAAAGACTTTCTGCTCCAGAGGGGAAAACCGGTCCTCGCTGCTGCCGACTTCACCAATCACACTGGCTTTTAACCGGCTTCCCTCTATGCCCTCTTCCAGCTCACTGACCATGCGCGCCGCCAGCTGGGCTGCGCTCTCTGCCTCCACTTCCGGCGGGAAGAAACCCTCGATGTAGTAACCGGTCGAAAGCAGGACATTGATCCCGGTCTGATCCATTAAATCTTCAATAAAATGAGGATTTCTCCCCATAAAAGAGTTGGTCACCTCTATGATGTTCGACACCCCAAGGGCAACCAGCTCACGCATTTCACCGGCAATCAGTTCGAACTGATCCAATCGCGCGTCGATATCCTGTTTCTGCGCAGATAAATCAATGTACAGATGCTCATGGCAATAAGTGTAACCACTGCTGTCAATCAACATGGCTGTGCCTCTTGCTGTGTCGCGCAATGAAGAGAAAACAGATTGCTGATCAGAAAACTGGTCTCCGCGTGACTGGCTTTACTGATGCCATACAGGGCCAACAGCTCACTGTTGAGTGCTGACAGCAGACCATACTGCTCATCCTCAATGATCTCCTGCCAGATCTCCTCATCCAGACCAGCTTCAATCTGCTGATCATCCAGTATGCGATCGGCAGCACGGGCCATGTGCGTCACCAGCATCTGATACTGCTGACACTCCTCTTCCGCGCCAAAATGTTCGGCAAGCAACGGTAATGCGTTCAGCGTCGCCCGGTAACTCTGCCCGCTGATCACATTGCTCTGCATCAGTAATAACAGTCTCTGTTCCATCTCTCTTCCACCTAATAGCTTGGGGAAATTTCTCCGTTAATCACCGCCTGCTGGTGCTGACGAAGCGTCTCTATATTCAATAATTTGCGAAGCAGTACCCGTATGTGCGGGCTGTCATTATTCACCAGCATGACCGCTTCTGAAGCCTGCTGACACTGTGCAAATTCATCCAGTGATTTCTCCTCCAGCTTCAGACCATGCATATCGGTTGCCTCTGTCAGCCAGACCACAGCATCAATCACTTTGCTCTGCAAAAGACTGATGCCCTCGCTGTAGCTGATTTCCACCAGCTCAATATCCTTTCCGGCGAACGCCAGCTCGGTCAGCACTTTCTGGTCAGGAGAGTCAAAGTCGACCCCGACCCGCCTGATCTGCTCATATTCACCCTGGCGGAAAATCAGCCGGTGTGGATTGGAGTATGAACAGGGCCCCAAATCCAGCGCGGTTACCAGCCCATCCGAATACTCTTTGGCAGCCAGGCGGGACATAATGGCCACATCATAGGTGCCGGATTTCAGGCACTCTGCCCGCACATTCGCCCCCCGCATGTGAGCAAAAAACACCGGCAGCTCTTTCATCTGCACTTTAATCCCGCTGGCAAGCCCCTCATAGTGCCGGGTGTAAGGCAGCGGCATAGCGCACACCACATGGGCAATACCTGCCAGCTGTACCAGCCGTGGCTCGTTCAGCGCTTCAATAATGGTGCCGTTTCTGCCCTGACGGCGTAACCGCACCGCTTCATTTTCTTCGATCGTGGTCAGCGCCTTTTGCACAAAACCGATCGACACCCCAAACTCCAACGACAATGCGTCTATGGTTTTTACCCTGTCACCCACTTTGGCTGACAGGAGATACCTGGCAACGCTGATAACGGCAGAGCCTTCGCGACTAATGTATTGCATAGAATTTTATATCTTCATTATTTTGAAGATATATTAATCAGTCATAAGTGATTTATAAATAACCAGAAGAGAAAAGTGTGAAGCGACTCGATGAATTTATCGCCACTGTTACCGGGAGAAGTTTTGAGCAGACAGATGGAACAAAGGCCCGGTGAAGGGCCTTTTTGAAGCAGTGATATCCGGAGTGCCCGTGGGCAGAAGGCTTTCAGCCTCACTCCTGTTCCGGCTTCGCCAGGTTCTCCGCCATTTGCCCCGCGACTTTCTGAAACACAATCAGCTCTTCCTCACTGACTCCCTCAGCCATCAGCGCATTAATCTTCGCATCCAGCTCCGTGATTTTCTCCAGAACTGCTGCGCCACCTTCAGTGATCAAAAGTCGCTGGCTGCGCTTATCTTCAGGATTTGGCACTTTCTCCACCAGCCCTTTATCGAGCAGAGTTTTCAACAGGCGCGTTACCTGAGCCTTATCCCGGTTAAGAAAGTTCGCAATATCAACCGCGGTACAAACGTCACGACGATTGATAATTTTCATCACTCTGACGTGCATGGGGGCAATACCCAGTCCCAGCTTTTCTATGTACTCATGCAGGTGACGTTTCAGCACATGAACCAGACGAAACACATTCTCCAGGGATTTGCTTTCCCGCATTACGGATCTCCTTACTCAACATTTAGTTGACTTTGTCAGCCAATCGGATATAGTTGACATTATCAATCATGCTTGATGCCATTTCAAGGCTGGAGAAGAAACTATGAGAAACGCACACCATTACCGCGTCACTATTGAGCAAATCCATCCTGAAGAGGGAACAACGGTTCAGTCTATGCAGCTGGCGCTTGAAGAGCGCGATGATATGTTTGCTATCGTCGACAAAATGAAAAAGTCGAGCGGCCTTGAAGCCGATACCGCAACCCGGCTGGGGGTAGGCCTGAAACTGCTGGGGCCGGTGATGATGGAACACAGAAAAAATCCTCTGTTCTCAGAGCTGATGCCGCATTTCGGCCGTTTTATGGGTAACCTGAAACGCACACTGAAAGCAGCTTCAAAGGCAGAAGCTGAATAAGCAAGCGAAACAGAAAGAGCCGGTACTGAACTCAGTACCGGCTCTTTTTTTGCCTGCAGTTCGTAAACCGCTTAGTGCAAGGGCGCGTTGATCTTTCACGATCAACACACCCATGTTCCTCATCAGCCCGCAGCGGGACAGACCAGATTCTCAGTAACGTAACCTTTGTTCCGCACCAGCATCCAGCCCAGGCTGCACAGCAGACCGATGGTCAGCTGGATCACGCCGAGGTTGAAGATCAGTGACTCAGGGTGCAGCGTCACCAGCATCATACCCACCGAGCCGCTGATCATACCGACGAACTGGATAAGCGCGACAGCAGAGCCGGTATCTTTATCCTGCTGGTCCAGCATCAGGTTAGTGCCCGGGATCCGGGTGGTAATGATGGACAGGGTCACAGGCGCAGCCAGCGCAGCAAACACAAACGGTGAGCTGTCACCAACCGTTATCATCAGCGCACCAGCTACAGCAACGACGGCAAAACAGGCCCGGATGATCTTCGCTGCCGAAATACGCTGAGACAGCTTCATATAGATAGTCGGGCCAAACGCAGCGGTCAGCGCGTTACAGGCAAATGCAAAGCTGAACTGCTGCTCGGTCAGACCAAAGTGGTTGATATAGACGTACGAAGAAGCGGCCAGAAATGCCATCATCGCCATCGGCGCAATGGAAAAGATCGCCAGCAGCTTCACAAACGAAGTGTTTTTCATCACTGCGCCAAGGCGTCCCCACGATTCTACGAGGGTTCCCTGATAACGTTGGTGCAGCGTCTCTTTGTAGCAAAGCGCGAAGATAAGCGCGATACCGCCAAACAGCGCCAGGCTGACAAACATCATCCGCCAGGACGCGACTTTGAGCAGAAATGCCCCCAGAACCGGCGCCACCATTGGTGCGATAACCACCAGCGACATCACTATCGCCATGATCTTCTCGCGCTCCCGCCCTTCAAACATGTCTTTCACTATCGCCGTAGCAACAACAGTTATCGCAGAGCCACCAAAGGCCTGCAGCAGACGCGCCAGGATAAGGGACTCAATATTCCATACCGAAGCACAGAACAGGCTGGCACCGATATACATCACCATACCGGTGAGCAGGATGGGTTTGCGCCCCTGCTTTTCACTCAGTGGTCCCCAGAACAGCAGGCCTGCAGCATATACGACAAAGTAGACGCTCAGGGTCAGGTTGACCATCGACTGGTCAGTATTAAAATTCGCGACCATCTGCGGCAGTGCCGGCAGGTAAAGGTCCACGGTCAGCGGCGGAAACGCACTGATCAGAACAAGAAACAGGATAGTGCCGATACGGCCTAAAATGGGTTGTTTATCTTTCAATCGTTATGCCTTATTTCAGATTGGTTTTCAGACCAGTCCGGAGTGCGAAAATGCTGCACCTTCAGGGACCAGCCGGGAATACAGAAATCAAACTAGTTGACAATATCAATCAAAATACAAAATGTAATTGACTTTGTCAACTACATTGATCAACACATGAAAGCATGTCTGACTCACAGCGCTATCCTGAATACAAAAAAGAACCTCTGCCAGAGAGGTTCTTTTACTAATTAAAACATACCGTTAGAGTGGGCCATTTCCTTTGGAATTTCCTGAATGATGTCCCAGTGCTCAACGATCTTGCCGTCTTTGATACGGAACAGGTCGTAGAAAGCCTGTGGTTTGCCGTTCCAGCGTCCTTCACTCTGGGTCAGAACAAAATTACCTTCGCCCAGAATGCGGTGAACCTTGTGGTACTCGAACATGTTGTTCTGGGAAGCGAGATACGCCAGCGCTTCATTCAGGCCATCCAGACCGTCTTTCACCGCTGGGTTGTGCTGGTCATACTGCACGCTGCTGATGTACTCACCGATTTTCTCCGGCGCTTTACCAAAGAAGACATCATCCATGAACCTGGCGACCAGCGCTTTGTTCTGCTCAGTCTTATCGGTATCGGTTACCTTTGTCGGACCATCGAACTGTGAACGGCCGCTGGCGGTCTCTTTCACGATTGGGGCAATCGCATCCCAGTGTTCTGCGACCTGGCCATCCTGCATGCGCCACACATCGAACGTCACCACTTCTTTGGCGCCAAATGCCTGCGCGTTATCGTAGGTGTTGTGCATGATGATGAAGTCGCCATCTTCCAGAAGACGATGCGTCTTATACGTCAGGCCAGCCTCTTTCAGCGCCGGAAGAAAACCGATTGCCGGAGCCAGACCTGTTGGCACATGCGGGTTGTGCTGAATATAGTCTTCGCGGAAATACTTCTTCATTGCTGCTGCATCAAAGTCTGTAAAGAAAGCGTTCTGAGCTTTCATCGCTGTCTGTTTCATAGGGCTGTTTACCTGTAGTTCGTGAGAGTTAGCTGCGCCACTTACCAGCGTGCCCAGCAGAGATACCGATGTCAGCAGTGCTGCCGTCAAACAAGATTTTGGTGTTTTCATTTCAATGAATCCTCACAGATGTGCCGCAAACACGGCATAGTACTTAGCTCAAATAGTTATATTTTTTATTGGGTGGCGACAGTCTCAGGGAACCAGGAACCCGCCGCCGGGTTACTTAAACTAGTTTAATTAAGCCAGCGTCGCTTTAAGCATCTCAGCAAGGCTGGTTGTCGGGCGGCCGATCAGCGTGCTCAGATCCCGGCGCTCTTCAAACAGTCCGCCTTTTGACGCACCGACATCAGAGTCTGCCAGCAGCGCCGCGAATGGTTCAGGCAGCCCGGCCCCCATCAGGGCCTCTTTAAACCCGTGCTCCGGCATGTTCACATAAGGGATTTCCTTACCTGTCTCCCTGCTGATCAATGCCGCCAGTTCTGAGAGCGTGTATGACTCATCCCCGGCGAGTTCATACACTTTACCGGCCTGAGATACGTCCGATGCCATTACCACTGCCGCAGCCTCTGCATAATCCTCTCTTGCCGCCGAGCTGATACGCCCCTCACCTGCGCTGCCGATGTAAGCACCGTGCTCAACAGACGCCGCTACGCTCGCCAGATAGTTCTCGGTGTACCAGCCATTGCGAAGCAGTACATGCGGCACGCCGCTCTCTTTCAGGTGTTTCTCGGTCTCGATATGCTCTGCGGCCAGCCCCAGCGGCGAACTGTCGGCACGCAGCAGGCTGGTATAGGCGATAAGCGATACGCCTTCTGCCTTCGCAGCATCGATGACGTTTTTGTGCTGCTCAACCCGCTGACCAATTTCACTTGATGAGATAAGCAGGACTTTCTCTGCACCGGCAAAAGCGGTTTTCAGCGTTTCAGGGCGCGAGTAATCCGCTTCACGAACCTGAACACCCAGCGCCGATAACTCACCGGCTTTCTCCGGAGAGCGCACCGCCGCGACAATCTGCGACGCATCCACTTTACCGATAAGGTGTTTGATCACCATGCGGCCCAGCTGGCCATTTGCACCTGTTACAACAATCATTTTCTGACTCCACTCGTTACTGAATTGCGATGGAGTAACTATATAGTTTTGTCATTGATAGATAATTAGCCATTATATAAACTGATAGTTAAGCGTGACTAAACAATGTGGGCAATATGATCTCGATTGATGACATGATGGTGTTTACCCGGGTGGTTGAAACCCGGTCTTTTACCAAAGCAGCCGAAGAGTTAGGGCTAGGTAAAGCCAGGGTCTCCCAGATAGTGACCCGGCTTGAGCAGGAGCTGAGCGCCCGCCTGCTGCACCGCACCACCCGCTCACTGTCGCTGACAGAGACCGGGGAGCGTTACTACAAAAAGTGTCAGATGATCCAGGAGCTGGCGATACGGGCCAACAACGAAGCGCAGAAGTTCCGCACAGAGCCAAGCGGCCTGATCCGGATATCTACTCCGGTCGGTGATACGAAATACGTCAGTCTGTTCAGCCAGTTCCTTACCCGCTACCCTCAGGTTCAGCTCGATTTGATAGAAAGCGACGCTTACAGCGATCTGATCGAGTCCCGCTGTGATATCGCTATCCGCGCTTCTTCGGCGTTAGAAGACTCAAGCCTTTACGCCACCAGAATCGGTGAGTTTGACGATATTCTGTGCGCCTCTCCTGAGTACCTCAGGCGCTTTGATAATCCTGAGACCGCCCAGGATCTGCTCAGGCTTGACTGGATCAGTCACGACATTGTTCAGGGCGATAAGCTGCTGATACTGACCTCCTCACAGGGTGAAAAGATCCGGTTAAACAAAAAGCCCAAAGTGCGCGTACGCACCACCACCACACTGAAGAATTTTCTGCTCAATCATGTTGGCTTCGGTGTGCTTCCCAGTTTTGCGATAAAAGATGAATTAGCTGAAGGGAGGCTGGTGCACATCCTGCCTGAAGTTCACAGCCACACCATTTCCCTGTATGCGGTTTATCAGAATAAGGCGCTGATGCCAGCAGGGATCCGGATGCTGATCGACTTCCTTAAACAGGAAGGGGGAGAGTTTCACTGAGCGGCAAACGCAAACAGAAACCGCACCCACCACAAAAAACAGGCGGCATATCATTATGCCGCCTGTCCGGACAGGCCTGAAGCTATGACCTGGCGTTGTACATTTTCTGGTCTTTTTTATCGGAGTCAGACCAGAAGTTAATGTTGAACTGAGCGTCTTCACTCAGCTCAATACGGTGCCAGTACTGTGGCGGACTGGTGGCAAAGCTGCCTGCCGGGATCACGACCTTTACCTCAGGCTCTGTCGCGTGCTCGTCAGCAAAACCGTAATAGGTCACTACCCCTTCCATCACGCAGAGCTGGCCGAACACGCCTGCTGCGGTGTTATGGTGAGAAAGCAGTGCCTGAGGCACGTTTTCATTGGTGAAAAATGGGGTTGAGCGTTGAATCGTCCAGTTTTCAGGAATACGTTGGTGGCTCATAACTGTTCTCCTCGAATTAATCGTTGGTCTTTTTTTTAAATGTCAGAATATAGTGGTCCGGGCAGCCGTCAGAGTCGAAGTCCATGACTTCAAAGCCCGCTGTCGTGACTTCCTCCTTCGCCATAGAAGGAGAAACTCTTGCATTCTCCCCTTTGAAATCAACAAAGACGTATTTGGTGTTCAGCCCGGTCTGTTCGAACACACGGCGTAAAAATGTGCCGCGATTTTGAATAAAGCGGTATGTGTTGGCGAGAAATACCACCTCAGCATCTGAAGGAATACAGGGGTCTTCTGCCTTTGACAAAATCGGGGTGACGTTCTGGTGCTCTACACCTGAGAACCGGTTTTGCATGTACGCCACCATATTTGGCTCGCAATCAATGGCGTACACCCTGCCGCTTTTCAGCTGCTCAGAAAAAATGCTGGAGAAGTAACCGGTACCCGCGCCAATATCCGCGATGATACAGTTCTCACTCAACGCCAGAGTACGGATGATATGACTCGTTTTCTGCCACTCCTCGCGATTACTGTTGTCAAAAATCTCTTTGAGCCGCTCCGGCTCGGAAAAGCTAATACCCATAGTTTTCAAATTTCCGCTTTAGTGATGTTGATTACGAAGAGCTGGTCTGCAGTTCCCTCAGCAGGGGAAATGCCTGGTTTACGTTATCTTTGGTCACGACAAACCCCGTCATACGCTGCTGCGTGTCATAAGCTTTGGCGACAGTACCCTGCTCAGAGAATGTCACCTGCCACCGGGAGCTGGCGTCGTAACTGCCGGCCACCTGGATTGGATAGCCGGGTGTTTTTACTTTAACCATCATTGCAGGCAGCTTAAGCGGGGCCACGTCAGACAACAGATCAGCCGCCAGCGTATTTGCGCTTAAGATAATAGGCTGAAGAAAAGCCATCACTTTGCCATCAATTTCTGCGCAGTCACCCAGGGCGTAAATATCCTCCTGAGTCGTCTTCAGTTGTTTATCGACCACGATGCCGCGATTGACCTCAGCACCAATGCTCTGCGCCAGCTCAGTGTTGGGTACTAATCCCGCGGCAGAAATCACGCAATCAGCCTCATACACCACGCCTTTAGCGGTATTGACTGTAACGCCCTGGTCGCCGTGCGACACTTCGGTCACATAATCAAGACACTCGACCTCAACGCCCTCACTGCGCAGCTGTTTTTCCAGCGAAGTGGCGACAAAGTCAGGTAACAGGTTCGCCATCAGGCCAGCTCCGGGCTCGATAAGACGAACCTGCTTTCCACTGGCAGCAAGATCCATCGCCAGCTCAGTCCCGATAAGTCCGCCGCCCATCAGCAGAATGCGCTTTGATTCGCCGATATGCTGCTGCGCATTCCGGTACTCTTCCAGGCTGTTCAGGGTCACGACCGTATCTGCCGCATCCCCTTTTATCCCGGGAACAAACGCTCTCGCTCCGGTAGCCAGAACCAGTTTGGAGTACCGGTAACAGGCACCATTGGCGATGATGGTGTGAGCCTTCACATCTATGGACTCAACCCGGGTATTGGCGAAGAGCTCAATCTGGTGACGCGCCGCAAACTCCTCCCCTGTCAGGGTGACCAGATCATCCGCACTCTGGTCACGGGTAAAAACATGGCTCAGGTCCGGCTTGTTGTACTCGTCCCCGTTATCAGCGGTGAACACCTGAACGGGCATATCGGTGCTTTTACGACGAAGTGTCTTAACCAGCTGGTAAGCGGCAAAGCCGCTGCCAATAATGATCACCGGAGCATTCATCACGCCGCCTCCACACCATCTTTACTGTGTTCAACAAAGACTTCTTTACCCAGGTTACAGTCCGGGCAGAGGAAGTAATCCGGCACATCGTTCCACGCAGTACCTGGTTCAACGCCCTGATTAGGCTCGCCAACTGCAGGGTCATAAACCCAGTTACACACGGTGCAGATCATGCACTGGCAGTCAGCAGGATGCGCGCTGTTATCCGTGGCACTGGTGGCACCGTTTGCCTGCGCAGCCGGAGTCGCCAGCTCGGTAACCTGCTCCTGTACCTGCTGTGTTGCAGCGCCATTATTTAACATCCAGTGCTTGGCAATCTGACGTCCGTGCTCACGGCACTCGCGCATTGCTTTACCGTCGGGACGCCACTTGGCTTTCAGGCTCAGTGCGGTTTCAAATCCTGCGTCGGTCAGGCGGGCATGTATACGGTCCACTGCCCCGCCGTTCCAGCCGTAGCTGCCAAAAGCAGCGGCTTTCTTACCCTTAAATCTCAGCCCGGTGATCTCCTCCAGCATGCCGGCGATCTTAGGCATCATGACGTTGTTCATGGTCGATGAACCGACGAAAATCCCTTTGGAACGGAACACATTCGCAAGGATCTCATTCTTGTCATGTTTAGAGACGTTAAACACTTTTACCGCCACTTTCGGGTCAACATCATGAATACCCTGCGCCATCGCATCGGCCATCATGCGGGTGTTATTGGACATGGAATCGTAGAAGATGGTGATGCGGTCTTCCTGATAGTTGTCCGCCCACTCCAGGTACTGGTGCACGATCTGAGTCGGGTTGTCACGCCATACGATACCGTGCGAGGTCGCGATCATATCGACCGGAACATTAAAGCTCAGAACCTCGTGAATCTTCGCCGTCACCAGGCTGCTGAACGGTGTCAGAATATTGGAGTAGTAACGCAGACACTGGTCCATCAGCTCGTTCTGATCGACCTCATCGTTAAACAGGCGTTCGTCGCAGTAGTGCTGGCCAAAGGCATCATTACTGAACAGTACCGCATCGCCGGTCATATAGGTCATCATGCTGTCCGGCCAGTGCAGCATCGGCGCTTCGATAAAGATCAGTTGCTTACCGTTACCGATATCAATGGTGTCGCCGGTTTTTACGGTTTTGAAGTTCCACTCAGGGTGATGATGATGGCCGACAATGGAGTCGATGGCCGCCTCAGTACAGTAAATAGGCGTACCCGGGATCTTCTCCATCAGGGCAGAAAGCGCACCTGAGTGATCTTCTTCCGCGTGGTTAACCACAATAAAATCGATCTCATTCAGATCAATTTCCATCTCCAGATTCTGCAGAAACTGATGACTGAATCGATGATCAACGGTATCAATCAGAACGGTTTTCTCTTCACGGATCAGGTAGCTGTTATAGCTGGTCCCTTTCGTCATTTTGTACTCTGTGCCGTGAAAGTCCTGAACCTCCCAGTCGCGTTGTCCAACCCAGTGAATGTTATTTTTAACGTGGATAGTCATTATTTCTTTTCCTGTTACTGCAAAAATAAATTAATTTCTGTCCCTTATATTGCAGCCAGCGTGCCAACTTTTTAACTTATTGTTTTTATTGAAAAATCAACTATTACAGTAAAAATAACTGTCATAATGACACGGCCATAAAGAGTATCAAAAGGACAAACCATTGTCATAATGACAACCCAACAAAACAAAAAAGGGAGATTATTTTCAATCCCCCTGAAAAGAAGTAATACCGGTCTGTCTCTACCAGTAATTTTCGGCAGCAAAGTGACCTGTTTTACGCCTCAGATGCTTGCGGTACCCCATCGACTTCAGCGTATCAGCCGTCTCTTTAACCATCCCGGGATTCCCGCAAAGATAGACAAAACTCTGCTCCGGGTCGAGACGGACGCAGGCGGCACGTTCGAGCTCTCCATTACCAAGCAGCAGCGGTATTCTTCCAGACAGAGTTCCGGAAGCCTGTTCTCTGGACACAATTGGCACATATTCAAATTTCCCCGGATAAAGGTGGCTGAGTTTATTGATCACATCCTGATAGACGAGATCAGACTGATAACGTACTGCGTGCACCAGCACTAACTGATTGAAACGATGACTGGTTTTCCTGTCTTCCAGCATCGACAAGAAAGGGCCTATTGCGGTGCCGGTAGAAAGCATCCATAACTCCCTGGCACCGACAGGAAGTTCATCAAGCGTCATAAAACCCGCCGCTTCTTTCCCGACATAAACCAGCTCCCCTTCGGATAACTGGTGCAGTAACGGGGAAAGCTGTCCGTCCGGACAGGTGACAATCAGAAATTCCAGCTCCCCTGTATCAGCATAGTGATCAGGATGATTCACTATTGAATAAGCCCTTCTCACCAGCTCTCCGCTGGTATCAAATAACGCCAGTTTGGTGAACTGTCCCGCTTTAAATGAGACCCCCTGTACTTTTACTGTGATAGAAAACAGCGATTCTGACCACTCCCTGCGCTTAACTACCGCGGCCGGAGCAAAACCCGCCAGACTGTTTATCATCTGCATACCCCCTGAAATGGATAACTAACTTCCCTTTCCTTAACGCATTTACCATGCCGGAAAGGTAAAACCATAAATATCAGTGAGATAGCTCAAAACCCTGACCAGGTTTGTAAAATTGACAATGACTTAAGTTTGTCAATAAGATAAATTAACTATCAATAAGACAAAGATATAACAGGAACGTATTAATGGTCGCTCAGGTAAGCAAAGAGTGGGTGCAGGTAGCGCAGGATATTACTTCAGGTATCTCCGCCGAAGACAGGTTTAACCGGCTGCTTTCAACCATCCGCGACACACTGCATTGTGACGCTTCCGCACTGCTGCTGTTTCGGGACCAGCAGTTTGTCCCGCTGGCGATCGACGGTTTGAGCAGCGATGTACTGGGCCGCCGGTTTGCAGTAGAGCAGCACCCAAGGCTGGAAGCGATAGCCCGCGCCGGTGATATCGTGCGCTTTCCATCAGACAGTGACCTCCCTGACCCCTATGACGGCCTGATCCCAAATCACGATGATGAGCTGAAAGTTCACTCCTGTATCGGCCTGCCGCTGATGCAGGACGACCGCCTGATTGGCGCAGTCACCATAGATGCATTTGATCCGGTTCAGTTTGAGCGTTTTGAAAACGACGATCTGCGGATCATCAGCGCCCTGGCAGCCAGCAGCCTGAACACTGCCCTGTTGATGGAAAAGCTGGAACAAACCGTTGGAATGGGAGCAGTCAGTAACTCTCCCAAACACACCAACCGGCTGACCCACTCAACAGAGATCATCGGTCAGTCCCGCCCTATGTTTGACCTGAAAAACCATATCGATGCGGTCGCCAGAACCGATCTGTCTGTTTTGATCATGGGCGAAACCGGTGTGGGTAAGGAGCTGATTGCCAATGCTGTTCACAGCCAGTCGGACCGCAGTAATGAGCCACTTGTCTACCTGAACTGCGCCGCCCTGCCGGAGTCCGTCGCGGAGAGTGAGCTGTTCGGCCACGTGAAGGGCTCATTTACCGGCGCTATCAGTAACCGTAAAGGTAAGTTCGAGCTGGCGGATAACGGGACGCTTTTTCTGGACGAGATTGGTGAGCTTTCCCTGTCCCTGCAGGCCAAACTGCTGAGGGCACTTCAGTATGGCGATATTCAGCGCGTCGGCGATGACCGTAATATCAAGGTGAACGTTCGCATCGTTGCCGCGACAAACCGGGTTATGCACGAAGAAGTCACTGAAGGTACGTTCCGCGCAGACCTCTATCACCGTCTGAGTGTGTTCCCGCTGTTTGTACCACCGCTGAGAGAGAGGGAAAACGATGTGGTTCTTCTGGCCGGCTTTTTTGCAGAGCGCTGTGCCCATAAACTCGGGATGACCAATATCAGCCTGGCACCTCAAACGCTGACCCTTCTCCAGAGCTACGCCTGGCCAGGTAACGTGCGTGAACTTGAACACGCCATCAACCGGGCTTCTGTCATCGCCAAATCCAGCAATCAGGGCGATCAACTGGTACTGCTCCCCGGACACTTCGCGCTTACGCCAGAGGCTGCAACCCTCTCACAATCCGCTGAACCACAGGTGACAGGCATAAGCGATCAGGACCTTGACAGCTATAAGCAGTCAGGAATGAAAGAAGCCATGGTGCAGTTCCAGACCCGGCTGGTACAAAAGGCCTACCTGGATAACGACAAGAACCTGAGCGCAACGGCAAAGCAGCTCCAGGTTAACTCTGGCAACCTGCACAGGCTGATGAAAAGGCTGGGGCTGAAGTAAGTCGCCCCCTGCAGACAGGCCGGGATGAAGCACTTCCCGGCTACTCTAATGTCTGACTATCGTTTTGCCATAGGATGGTCAGGATTCAGCTGAAGCAGGTCCCACAGGTTGCCATACAGATCTTCAAACACCGCCACCGTTCCGTAATCCTGCTCTTTTGGCTCACGTACAAACTTAATACCCAGGGATTTCATACGCTCATAATCACGCCAGAAGTCATCGGTGTTGAGGAAAAGGAACACCCTTCCTCCCGCCTGGTTACCGATAAAGTCCAGTTGCTCAGGCTTGGATGCTTTTGCCAGCAGCAAAGTTACGCCGTGTGAGTTTGGCGGTGCCACCACTACCCAGCGCTTATCCTGCTCCGGCTGATAAGTATCTTCGATAAGTTCAAACTGAAGCTTGTTTACATAGAAATCTATCGCTTCATCGTAGTCTCTGACGACCAGCGCGATATGGACGATGTTCTGTTTCATGGGTGACCTTTGGATATGGGTAATGAAATACAGAATTTGCCAGATATCAAGCGCCTATGTTGTGCTCACAGTAACAAACTTATCAAACCGGCTGTCCATACAGGCACTCACGTCAGTAGTAATAAAGTCACCGTTGAAGTAAAGGCTGAAGATGGTGGCAGGTGACGGGCAATTTTGCGCCTGGGTCGCGGTTTCAAGCTTAATGACTTTCAGAGGAATGCCCCGTTTATTACAGCTTTCTGTCAGTGACTCTCTGACGTGATACTCAGTAAACGGGCATCGGTTGGAGTAGTAAACAACACAGCCGTCTGCATCGACTTGCGGGGTTTGTATGTGGGGTAAAAAAGCCGGTTTGTATTCGTCATCCACCAACGGCAGGTAAAGCAACACAAAGTCATTGGGCGCGCTGTCGCAAATCTCAAAGCCCTGCCTCATGAGCCATTTGGTATCGCTCATAAAGTGTTTTTTCTTTTTTCCAACCACGGTTACCAGCCCGCGCTTACCCAGCTTTTCAGCCGCCAGCCTGGCTCTGCTTAAAAGTTCCTTTCCATGCCCATTCCCTTTGTATTTGCCGGATACCCAAAAGCAGCCCAGCGCCAGGCACTCTTTTGCTTCTATCGGCAGCCAGGCACTCTCGGCGGGGCCATACTCAATAAAGACTTTGGCCCTTTCGTCCAGCCGCTCAAATACGTAACCATGCTCAAACTCACCGGACAACCACTGCTTTTTGGCTTCGTACCCGGCAATGCATTTCTTGTCTGAAAAAGCACAGCAGATATGTTCATGTTCGATAGTGGATTTGGTCAGTGAGATATATTCCATGTTGCCCCCGGTTAATCAGAGCGCCAGAAGAGTGGCTGATACTGAACTGTAGCATCCGGAGTAAAAGCAGGACGCAAGGCAGGTCACGTCCTGTGATACTGCTGGTCGTTTAGGGCAAACCGTAGGAAGGTGATCACTGTGGCCCCCCTCTGACTCCTCCTTGCAGAAGGGGGAGGACTTATTTTTGTACATACCGGACAGCCGGATTCTGACGGTGTTATTTATCTCCTGCTGAACTGAACGGCTTATACGATCCTTACACCCGGTGCCATCGCGCGCTCAGGTGTCAGCAGTACGCTTTCAGACTCGTCGTCGGTTTCAGCGCAAAGCAGCATGCATTCAGAGGTTTCACCACGCATTTTGGCTTTTGCCAGGTTGCACAGTACCACGACCTGTTTGCCCATCAGTTCCTCTTCTGTGTAGTACGGCACCAGGCTGGTGACGGTCTGAAGAGTACGTTCGCCAACATCGATCTGCACTATATAGAGTTTGTCCGCATTCTCATGACGGGCAACTTCGATGATTTTCCCGGTTCTGATTTCCAGTTTGGCAAAATCTGAATAGGCAATGATTTCCATCTGATATATCCTTTTGGTAAAAATTTTAGTAAAAATGCAAGTTAACAACTTTTAGCCGGATAAAAAGTGGCCGGGATCGCATTTTTGAGCGATGAGTCATTTACCGGACTCTGCCCGCCCTCTGCTCCCGCATTGAGAGACAGTTAAATTTTGCAGCACTTTTTTTAGTAAAAAACACCCCATTTATCACTGAATTGTTTACAATCAGGGCAGTTATAGATCCAACACTCATCAGGATGGTGAGTCACGCCAAAGGAAAGCGAACCGTATGGCAACACTGAAAGATATCGCAACCGCCGCAGGCGTTTCGCTGGCGACGGTATCCCGGGTACTGAACGATGACCCGACGCTGAGCGTAAAAGAAGAGACCAAGCACCGCATTCTCGAAATCGCGGAAAAGCTGGAGTACCGCACCAGCAGCGCCCGGAAGCAAACCACCGAGCGCAAACAGCAGCACCACTTTGTCGCGGTGTACAACTACAGGCAGGAAGCAGAAGTAAACGACCCTTACTACCTCTCGATCCGCCATGGCATCGAAACCCAGTGTGACAAGCTCGGTATCGAGCTGACCAACTGCTACGACAGTGATCTGGATGCACTGGAAGGTAAAGTCAGCGGCGCGCTCATGGTAGGGCGCAGCCCGGCCAGCGTGGTCACCCAACTGCTGAAGAAAACCGACAATATCTGCTATGTGGATTTCAGCGATAAGGACGCCCGCTTTGACTCAGTAGACATTGACCTTGCGCGGATCAGTAAAGAGATCACCGACTTCTTTATCGGCCAGGGCTATGAGCGCATCGGCTTTATCGGTGGGCAGGATGAGCCCAATAAACCCGATATCCGCGAGCTGGCCTTCGCCGAATACGGACAACTGAAAGGCGTAGTGTCTGCCGGTGATATCTACCGTGGTGATTTTACCAGTTCATCCGGTTATGACCTTGCAAGAGAGATGCTGAGCAAAGGCGACCATCCTGGGGCGCTTTTTATCGCCTCTGACTCAATCGCTATCGGGGTACTGAGGGCTATACATGAGCAGGGACTGAGTATTCCTGACGATATTGCTCTTATCAGCGTTAACGATATTCCGACCGCCAAGTTTACGTTCCCGTCTCTGTCTACGGTTCGGATTCATTCAGAAATGATGGGAATTCAGGGAGTTAACCTCTTGACAGAAAAGGCCCGCGATGGCCGGGCACTGCCACTGCAGGTCTATGTGCCGAGTAAACTCAAGCTGCGCGGTACCACCCGCTGAGCCTTTCTGTATAAGGCATTCCGCTGTTCAATAACGCTGCCCTGGCAGCGTTTTTTTACGCCTCCGCTTCACCAAACACAAACCTTCCCCCAGTTAATCTCCGTTTTATCGCCCGGATCACAGCTTTCTCTGTCAGCCAGGGTAAAAGCGTGATCGGGTTAAAGATAAACATTTTTTACCGATCTATTTTAGTAAAAGTTTTACTAAACTCATTCCCATATTACAAACACCCGCTTCGGGAGGCATCGTGAACAACTGGGAAAACTTCCTGCACTTACATGAGAACCGTATGGCACCCCGTGCTTACTTCTTCTCTTATGACAGCGCCGAGCGCGCCAAAACCTTTCAACGTGAACTGAGCAGCCATTACCTGCTGCTCAGCGGCCAGTGGCAGTTTAACTACTTCACCAACCCACTGCTGGTACCAGAAGAATTTTACTCTCAGCCAATGTCCGGCTGGGGACAGATCACCGTACCAAATATGTGGCAGATGGAAGGCCACGGTGAACTGCAATACACCGACGAAGGATTCCCCTTCCCAATCGACGTACCGTTTGTCCCAACCGATAACCCAACCGGGGCTTACCAGCGCACGTTCACCCTGAGTGACCAGTGGCAGGACAAGCAGACCATCATCAAGTTTGATGGCGTCGAAACCTACTTTGAGGTTTACGTAAACGGCCACTACGCGGGCTTCAGCAAAGGCAGCCGCCTGACCGCCGAGTTCGATATCAGCCAATACGTCAGTCAGGGTGAAAACCTGCTCTCTGTGCGTGTCATGCAGTGGGCCGATTCGACCTATATCGAAGACCAGGATATGTGGTGGACCGCGGGGATCTTCCGTGACGTCTACCTGGTAGGTAAAGAGCCGGTACACGTTCAGGACCTGACCGTACGCACCGACTTTGCCGCTGATTACCAGAGCGCGACCCTCTCATGTGAAGTAGCGCTGGAGAACCTGAGTGAGCTTCAGGCCAGCGGCTATCAAATCGAATACACCCTGCTGGACAGCGAGCAGGTGGTGGCGCAGGGCAGCACAGACAGACTGACCTTCGACAACGACACCAAAACCCGTTTTGCCATTGATGTGGTGCAACCAAAACAGTGGAACGCAGAATCTCCGCACCTCTATCAGCTGCTGATCACCCTGAAGGATTCTCAGGGCAGAACTGTGGAAGTCATTCCACAGCGGGTCGGTTTCCGCGACATTAAAGTTCGCGATGGCCTTTTCTATATCAACAACCAGTACGTGATGCTGCATGGCGTTAACCGCCACGACAACGACCATATCAAAGGCCGTGCCGTGGGTATGGACCGGGTAGAGAAAGACCTGCTCCTGATGAAGCAGCACAACATCAACTCAGTGCGTACCGCTCACTACCCGAACGACCCACGCTTCTACGAACTGTGTGATATCTACGGCCTGTTCGTAATGGCAGAAACCGACGTAGAAACCCACGGTTTTGCCAATGTGGGTGACCTCAGCCGCATCACCAACGATCCGGCTTGGGAAGCGGTATTTGTTGAGCGCGCCGAACGCCATGTACACGCGCAGAAAAACCACCCGTCCATCATCATGTGGTCACTGGGTAACGAGTCCGGCTACGGCTGCAACATCCGCTCTATGTACGAGGCAACCAAAGCAATCGACGACACCCGCCAAGTGCACTACGAAGAAGACCGCGACGCCGAAGTGGTGGACGTGATCTCCACCATGTACTCACGTGCACAGCTGATGAACTACTTTGGCGAACACCCGCACGAGAAACCGCGCATCATCTGTGAATACGCTCACGCGATGGGTAACGGCCCTGGTGGCCTGACCGAGTACCAGAACGTGTTCTACAAACATGACCATATTCAGGGGCACTTTGTGTGGGAATGGTGCGACCACGGCATCCTGGCCAGGGATGAAAACGGCGAAGAGTTCTACAAGTACGGTGGTGACTACGGGGATTACCCGAACAACTACAACTTCTGCATGGATGGCCTCGTCTATTCAGACCAGACTCCGGGCCCGGGCCTGAAAGAGTACAAACAGGTGATCGCGCCGGTGAAGATCCGCGCCTGCGACGCCGAAAAAGGCCGCTTTATCATCGAAAACAGGCTCTGGTTCAGCAACCTGGATGACTACACCATTACCGCTGAAGTGCGCGCAGAGGGAGAAACTCTGGCCTCATTGCCGCTCAAAGCCAAAGCGCTGGCGGCGAACAGTGAGCGTGAGTTCAGCGTTGAACTGCCTGAGCTCGATGGCCGCGAAACCTTTATCAACTTTACCGTGCGCAAAGACAGCCGCACCCCGTACAGCGAGGCTAATCACGATATCGCGGTTTATCAGTTCCGGCTGAAAGAGAACAGTGCTGAGCAGCCTGAGCTGGTTAACCACAACGCAACCGCGCTGGCGCTGGAAGAGAGCCGCCTTGAGCACCGTATTACCGGCCACAACTTTGCCCTGACCTTCTCCAAAGTGAGCGGCAAGCTGACCTCATGGCGGGTTAACGGTGAAGAGATGATTGCCTCTGAGCCAAAGCTGAACTTCTTCAAACCTATGGTGGACAACCACAAGCAGGAACACGAAGGCCTCTGGGAGCCGGCGCACCTGCAAATCATGCAGGAGCACTTCCGCACGCTTGATGTGAGTGAGAAAGATGGCACGGTTGAAATCACCACCACCAGCATTATTGCTCCGCCGGTATTTGATTTTGGTATGCGCTGTACCTACCGCTACCAGATCGGAGCCGAAGGTCAGCTCAATATCGAACTGAGCGGCGAGCGCTACGGTGACTATCCGCACGTTATCCCGGTTATCGGACTGGACCTTGGCATCAAAGCGGAGTTTGACCAGGTAAGCTACTACGGCCGCGGCCCGGAAGAGAACTACCAGGACAGCCAGCAGGCCAACCTTATCGATATCTACCACTCGACCGTCGCTGGGATGTTTGAGAACTACCCGTTCCCGCAGAACAACGGCAACCGTCAGCACGTACGCTGGGCAGCACTGACTGACCGCAGTGGCTGCGGACTTCTGGTGAAACCGCAGCAGGAGATCAACTTCAGCGCCTGGTTCTACACCAGTCAGAACCTGCATGAAGCGCAGCACACCAATGAGCTGGAAAAGAGCGGCTATATCACCCTCAACCTGGACCATCAGGTAATGGGTCTCGGCTCCAACTCCTGGGGCAGCGAAGTGCTCGATACCTACCGGGTGTATATGGACCGCTTCCGCTACGGCCTGACCCTGATGCCACTTCAGGCAGGGGATTGCAGCGCCCAGGCGATGGCAGGCCACAGCTTCGGCCACGGCTTTTTCACCCCAACTTCAGAAAACGAGGCGTAATCCATGATCGTGCTAGAGAGCTTAGAGCAATTCAAACAGGTATACCGTGAAGGCCGCAAATGGAACCGCTGCGTAGAAGCCATTGAGAATATTGGCAACATCCGCGACGGCGTTATGCACTCCATCGGTGATTCCCTGGTGTACATGATTGAAAGCGGCACCACAGCAGCAAACGAGCTGTTTGAAGGTAACCGCCGTTACTTCGACGTGCACTACTACCTGGAAGGGCGTGAAAGCGTGGAAGTGGCGGAGAAATCCGGACTGACCACAGCCAAAGCCTATCAGAACGAAACCGACCGCGAGTACCTGAGCGGCAAAGGTGACGTCCACCAGCTTTGCGAAGGTCAGGTGGCGATATTTGAAAACAACAAGGCGTATCGTTTTCACGGGGATGGCGAGGTCCGCAAGGTGGTCCTTAAAGTCACCATTGAAGACGGCTATTTCCTGAATAAATAAAAACAACAGAGGGGCAACGCCGCGCGTATGCCCCTCCCCTACGATTCCAAACGTGATTCACCGGAGACAGATAAATGTCTGATTCAAAACGTAATACGATAGGTAAGTTCGGTCTGCTGTCACTGACCTTTGCTGCCGTATTCAGCTTTAACAACGTGATAAATAACAACATCGAGATTGGCCTCGCCTCGGCACCTATGTTCTTCCTGGCGACCATTTTCTACTTTATCCCGTTTTGCCTCATCATCGCTGAGTTCGTCTCGCTGAACAAAAACTCCGAAGCCGGCGTCTACGCCTGGGTGAAGAGCTCACTCGGCGGGCGCTGGGCGTTTATTTCTGCCTACACCTACTGGTTTGTAAACCTGTTCTTCTTCACTTCGCTGCTGCCGCGGGTTATCGCTTACGCCTCGTACGCGTTCCTGGGCTACGAATACATCCTGACCCCGTTTGCCACCACAGCGCTGAGCATGGTGCTGTTTGCGTTTGCCACTTACGTGTCGACCAACGGTGCCAAAATGCTGGGGCCAATCACCTCGGTGACCTCTTCGCTGATGCTGCTGCTCACCCTGTCTTACATTCTGCTTTCCGGCGCTGCGCTGGTCGGTGGCGTGCAACCGGCAGACCCGATCACAGTTGATGCGATGATCCCTGAGTTCAGCTGGGCATTCCTCGGTATTACCACCTGGATCTTTATGGCGGCAGGCGGTGCGGAATCGGTCGCGGTATACGTTAACGACGTAAAAGGCGGCTCCAAATCGTTTGTCAAAGTCATCATCCTGGCGGGTATTTTTATCGGCGTGCTCTACTCAGTCGCTTCGGTACT
The DNA here is from genome assembly GCF_056726165.1 of Vibrio sp. 9-16B-A1. NCBI lineage: Bacteria > Pseudomonadati > Pseudomonadota > Gammaproteobacteria > Vibrionales > Vibrionaceae > Vibrio > Vibrio sp. 9-16B-A1. The sequence continues at coordinate 186,837 of NZ_JBSDZD010000003.1, read as the reverse complement.
GATCAACGTATTTGTACCGGCAGAAGAACTGAAATACACCGGCGGCTCAGTGCAGGTATTTGAGGGTCTGGCAGCGTACTTTGGTCTGCCTGAAATCATGATGAACCGCTTTGTCGGCCTGGTCTCTTTCACCGCAATGTTCGGCTCACTGCTGATGTGGACTGCGACTCCGGTAAAAATCTTCTTCTCTGAAATCCCGGCCGGGATCTTCGGTAAGAAAACCGTCGAGCTCAACGAGAACGGGGTACCGGCTCGCGCGGCCTGGATTCAGTTCCTGATTGTTATCCCGCTGATGATCATCCCGACTCTGGGTTCAAACACAGCGCAGGATCTGATGAACACCGTAATCAACATGACCGCTGCGGCGTCGATGCTGCCACCGCTGTTTATCATGCTCGCTTACCTGAACCTGCGCCTGAAACTGGATCACCTGAAGCGTGACTTTGTGATGGGTTCACGCGGCTTTGGTATTGCCGCTGTCTCGGTACTTATCGCCATCTTCACCGTGGGCTTTCTGGCCTCAACCTTCCCGACCGGCGCGGACATCATGACCATCCTGTTCTACAACGTGGGCGGCATCGTGATCTTCCTTGGCTTTGCCTGGTGGAAGTACAGCCAGTACGAGAAATCCCTGAGCAAAGATGAGCGGCTCAAAGAAGCCACGCCAGGGGTGAGCGTCTGATTAAGTATCCACTGATTTAAATCATGCGCATATCCAAACCAGTTAAACAACGTTAGTCAGCAACCCTGGGCAGGGGGATTCCTGCCCGAACACAAGACATACATCCCGGACCGGAATGCCGGGATGGCACTATAATTGACGTGATTCACCGGAGGACACCATGTCTGATTCCATGCGCGGCACCATTGGCAAATTTGCCCTGCTGTCGATGACCTTTGCGGCGGTCTTTAACGTCCGCAACATAGTCAACAACAACATCGAGCTGGGCCTGAGCTCAGCACCCATCTTTTTGCTGGCAACCGTTGTCTACTTTATTCCGTTCGTGTTTATTATCGCTGAGTTTGTCTCGGCCAATAAAGACTCAGAATCGGGAATGTACGACTGGCTGAAAAAACCGCTTGGCACCAGGTCTGCCTATTTGGGCTCATTCCTTTACTGGTTCGTAAACCTGTTCTGGTTCGTCTCCCTGCTGCCGAACGTTATTGCCTATGCGTCTTACGCGATGCTGGGCTACGAATACAACTTTTCACCTATGGTCACATCGGTTATTTCCATTGTGCTGTTTGCTGCCGCGACCCATATCTCCACCAAAGGCGCAAGCTGGCTTGGCAAGATCTCTGAAATCGTCGCCTACGGCGTATTTGCCCTGTTTGGTATCTATGTGCTCGGCGCGCTGATGGCGCTGGGCGGTGACCATACCCCGGCTCAGCCAATCACCATGGAGGCTATGACCCCGACCATCAACTGGGCGACTCTTGGCATTATGTGCTGGATCTTCCAGGCGGCAGGCGGCGCAGAAACCGCAGCGGCCTACCTGAATGATGTGAAAGGCGGCCAAAAATCCTTTATCAAAGTGATCATCGCAGCCGGCGTTCTGATCGGCGGTATGTACGCTGTCGGCTCACTGCTGGTCAACGTGTTTGTCGCCAGTGAGGATCTGACTTACGCAGGCGGTATGGTCGAGATCTTTACCGGTATGGCGACCTACTTCGAAGTATCCCAGACGCTGGTCGGGCGCTTTGTCGGGATCATCCTGTTTATCGCCATGTTCGGCTCTATGATGATGTGGACTGCTGCGCCGGTAAAAATCCACTTCTCAGAGATCCCTCAGGGCGTTTACGGCAAGAAAACCACCGAACTCAATGAACATGGCGTGCCGGTGCGCGCGGCCTGGTGGCAGTTTGCGTTTGTGTTCGTCATGCTAATCGTCAACGGCTTTGGCTCTGAGTCCGTTCAGGAGATGATGAACACCGCCATCAACCTGACCGCTGGTACCGCGATGCTGCCACCTATCTTTATCATGGTGGCCTACTTCGTCTTCCGCTGGAAACACGACGATACCCCGCGTGACTTCCGCATGGGCTCACGGGGCTTTGGTATGGGCGTGGTATCCATGCTGATCCTTATCTTCGTCGTCAGTATGACAGCCTCCGCGTTCCCGACCGGTGTCGACCTGGTTAAAGCGTTCTTTATCAACGTATTTATGACCGCGGTGTTCAGTGCCCTGGCGTACTGGTGGATATCCCGCTTTGAAAAAAAGCAGGCTTTAAGCAAAGAGACTGACAGCCAGGCCAGTCCGGCTGCTCAGCTGTAACGGTATAAGGCCGCGGCAGCATCCGCGGCCTCACTCTTCCTGCCAGACGCCCCCAAATCGCAGTCTTACACCTGCTCGCAGATCAGCCGTTTTTCCCAGCTCTTTACCGCGCGTTCCAGAAGCTGAAAACAACATTTAAAACGGTCAATGGATTCCCCTATCGGATCTTCAACATGACCATGATTTATCCACTGTCCAACAGGAATCGTTTTTCCCCTGGCCTCCGGCACCACCCTGGCAACCTGAGCGCAATGGTCATGTGTCATCACCAGGATCAGGTCAAACCGTTGTGCCAGTTCCGTAGTCAGTTGTCTGGCCCTGTGAGCACGAATATCCAGACCATACTGAGCGGCAACAGCAACAGAATTACTGTCAGCCGGATGACCGGTTAATCCGCTTTCATCAACAATAAGCCCGGCAGACTCTGTTTCAAGCTCCGGAAGATATTTGAGAAACAGTGCCTCCGCCATCGGTGAACGGCAGATGTTTCCTGAACAAACAATAAGAATACGCTGAAACACCTCTCACCCCCTGGCTGTGCAGTCGGCGTCCACACGCGAAACAGCCGGAAGGTGCGCCGTAGCATTAGCCAGAAAGAGGATAAGAATAAATGTCAGCGCATTAGCTGATGGCTGCAACTGAAAATCGACCGAAATGTGCAGCAACATCCCTAGGATAGCCATCACACTCCCAAGGGCAATCCCTTTCATGGTTTTACTGTTTCGTCGTCGTATGGTCCCGATTGCACGGAGCAGACAGAACAGAACAACTGCCCCCAGCAACAGCGTTGCCGGGATCCCTGCCTCAGCAGCAAACTGAAGGTAATCATTATGGGCGTGGTCATAAAAACCGATGTTGCTCTGACTGTACGCAGGAAAGACAGTATAGAAAGTGGCCATCCCTGTACCTGTCCAGAAGTAATCCCGGATAATGTCCAGCCCCCAGAGTACGACCTGGTCACGGGACTCCCCGGCAAGTGAAGTCTCCGCAAGCCGCTGAGATACATTTTCAAGCCCGAACAGTGCGCCAACCACCAGGGTATCCACTGCAATAATACTGACAATTAATATCGTCAGGGCGCGGGGGCGATCCCGGTAAAGGAACAGTGCCAGCAATCCTCCGGCAAGCGTCGCAAAAAAGAACGCACTGTTTCCCATTCTTGAACGCGTCATCACCAGTGCGACTACCATGATGATCAAACACAGCCTGACCAGCATTTTGCCACTCAGAACGCCGGTCAGTAATCGCTTCATACTGTTTACTCCTGAACCCGCACTGCTGGTGTGCATATGGGAAACAATCCAGCCGATCCCCAAACACAGGGTCATCATCAGATAGTTAGCAAGGTGATTCTTATACACAAATGAGCCTGTAGCGATGCCCTTTTCCTCATAGCCAAACAACAGGCTCTCGGGGAAGTCGAGCAACACGACAAGCGCGGCGTAAAACGCCTGAAGCGTACCGCTGATAATCAGCGTCAGCACAACCGTTTTCAGACGTTTCCTGCTGTTGATCAGCAAAGCCGCATTAAACACAAACAGGGTGTAACAGATCCCTTTTACCAGAGATCCGGCAGTGCTGAGTCTTTCCAGCGACAGATAGCCGGATGAGAGCCCTGTCAGCTGATACACCGCAGCACTTTGTTCAGAAACAAGCGCCAGCCATGACAATGGCAGAGGTACAATCTGAAGCAAAACCCAGAGCTGAAAAACGGCAAGCCCTCCAAGAAGCAGCCCATATGGCTTCAGCCGCTCCAGCGGCAACCTTCCCTGATAATGCCCAAGGATCAGAAGGGTTTGCAGGACTATCCAGCCTTCCATGATAGCCCACGCCCATGAACGGTTACTGCCAAGTGGTACCGGCAGCCAGATCAAAAGCAGGATCATAAGAATAAATGCCAGGTTTTCAGCGTGCTTCATATCACTTCCGTTTGATCATTCGTGTTCCCACTGCCTTTCAGCTGCAGTTAATCAGTTTCCTGAAACCACATCTTCACCGCCTTCCCCGTCGTCACCCGCTTCATCATCTTCCCCGGGCTCTGAGTCATCGTCTTCGTCATTATCATCGTTATCGTCATCATCCTGATCATCATCGTCATCCTGATCATCATCATCCCGGTCATCATCGTCGTCATCTGAACGACCTGCAGCCGTCGCTTCCGCAACAGACGTGGGGTCGATACCGGTTTCGATAGCTGCCGTAGTAACCAGCTCATTGCTTAAACCAGCAGACTGCGCAGCTTCCACAATCTGACTGACTCCATCCGGAACTACCTCCATCGCAGTTCGGACCACTACTTCAGGGGAAACACCCTCAGCTGTCAGCGCCGCCTGTACTATTTCAGATACCGCCGACGGCTTTGCCTCCAGCGCAGACTGGATAATCAGCTCAGGTGAAACCAAGGCGACAGCCAAAGCACTTTTAACCAGATCCGCTACCGGAACCGCATCTGACTTCACCAGTGCCTCCACAATAGAAGCTGCCAGTTCAGGGTTTGCAGAAAGCAGCGACTGAATATTTTCCTGAAAATAGTTTCCCTGCAATTGCTTCAGCAACTCTGACTGCTGCTCAGTCAACTCTGCCAAAGCTCCGGCCGAGCCCAGGCCAAGAGACATTGCGATAAGAGTTGGTATTATTTTCTTTTTCATGGTGTTACTCCCTGTTCATGATGGTCATTAATCCAACCTAAACTGTCTTTTTTGAGCGTTCATCTTATCCATAACACCGGCAGCTGCAGCGCCCACTGCACTCCCGCCAATGTTGGCCACTAAATCGGCCACTGCAAACTGCCGGCTGCTGATAAACAACTGAGCCAGCTCATCTCCGGCCAGCAGCACCATAAGAGGTACCAGCAGCCAGCTTATTCTGAATCGACTGAACCGCATGCGGTCAGGTGCCAGTCGCTGAGACAGGAAACCAAGGGTAAAAGCGATCAAAATGTGTAAATAAAGATCGCTGCCCAACAGCTGCTCTGCCTGAAGGATGTACTCTGTCATCCACCCTATTGACTTAAACAGTGACAAAAGCCCTGCCAGTAACACACTGAGTCCCCAAACTGCCCACCGTACAATCATCCGGTCAGCAGGCTCTCTGGTACTAATTTCCAAACCTTTCACACGCTTTACTTTTCACATTATTAAAACCAAGCAGATGACACATTCTTCCTCCCGCGGATGAGTAGCTGATAAGCCGCTCTATCCGGGGTCTGGTTCGCCAGTAGTCATGCATTGTCAGCAAACTAAGAGCCGCCTGCTTTTTCTGTTCCGGCAGAAGGTAGTGCCAGTTTTCAAAATCCAGTTTTACCGCTTTCAGCTTTACAGAATGCGCATGCGCACCAAATCTCTGAGCAATCTCGAGGGTTTCGTACAACTCCTCACGAAAAGCCCCCACCCTCTGCTGATAGTTAATATATTCAACATAAGTATTTGGCCATGTTGGCCTTTTCGTCATACTCATCCTCAGGTGACGTTCAATTTCCTTTGGTGCGTCTTCTGCCTGAGTCGCGTAGTGACGCCAGCTGTGCAAACGGGCTATCAGATTGTGGTGATACCCCCTTGCCAGTGGTGAACTCGTAATTCGCTTCGCCAGCTGAAGGTCATTCTCCGCGCGTTGTATGATTGCGCCCTTATCCAGCCCGCTGTACTGTGCCAGTGAGTGATCGAGCGCCTTGGAATACAGGCTCAGGTGCATCTGCAGTGCGGCGTAGCAGATAACTGTCCCGCATATCACCAGCAGTGCGAGTGATACGAGCGTTGTCAGAAAACCGGAACGGGTGTTATTAGCGTGCATATCGCTTCCGTAAAAACCTTTCCTTAATCAGCATCAGCGCAAACCGGGTATTGGATACCAGGTAACGCTTCCACATTCTTCCCGGCTCCTGAATAACCCGGTAGAGCCATTCCAGCCCATAGTTCTGCATCCACAAAGGTGCGCGGTTTACTTTGCCGGCCACTACATCAAAGGTGCCTCCCACCCCCATAACAAAACTGACGCCAAGCTCTTCTTTCCAGCGATTGATGAAGTTCTCTTTTTTCGGTGAAGTAATGGCAACAAACAACATCCTGGCTCCGGATTGCCGGATCTTCTCAACCACTTCCTGCTCGTTATCCCAAAAATAACCATGATGAAAGCCGGCAATGTTCAGCCCGGGATTTTGTCCGCTGACTACGGCCGCCGTTTTGGCAACGACCTCTTCCGTAGCGCCAAGCAAAAAAACCGGCAGCTTGTTACGGGCACTCATTGCCAGAAGGTTATGAAATAGATCCACACCAGCCACCCGTTCCGGCACGGCATGTCCCAGCCACCGGGCTCCCCATACGACCCCCATACCATCGATGTTAATGATGTCGCACGATGTCACTGACCGGGCCAGCTCATGATCAGTCTGCATGTGAACAATCTTGGCAACATTCACCACCACATGCTGGGTAAAGCGGCCTGCCAGCACCCGCTTTTCAATGTACCCGGTGGTTTCACTCATGGTCATACTGTCCATGGGGGTGTTCAGGAATTGTATTCTTTGCATAGTCGGGCTCAGCTTTGTTGGGTGTGAAGATGAAAAAATGTGAACGAGTAATAGATCCAGGCCTGAGTCCAGCGCATGTAGTTGATCGGATTGGTATAGAGCCTGTTTTTCTGATAAACAAATTTGCCCCTGCGGGGGTGGTAAAGAGAGTGGATACTGCGGCGGATAACTTTCTCTGCCATCAGCCTGTCACTGTGAGTTCCGCCTACTTCCTGTAAAGTGATCACCGCCTGAGCCACAGAATGCATGTCCAGCGGATAACGGTTGTTGTGATAGTACCTGGCTGTCCCGTCTGTCTCGAACAGCTTCTCCCTGTAGTAGGTCAGCCCGGTATCAATGGCCTGATCAAACTGGCTTGTTCCGAGCTCTGTCCGGATGATGTGCAAAGCTTCCAGGTTGTATCCGGTGTGAAACCCATCGATAAACTGGTGGTGATGACGTGAACCATAGACCCAGGAGCCATCGCAGCCCTGACAGGAAACAGAGTGTTCAGCTACCCTGATCGCCAGGGTTTTATAATCCTGGTTATCCGTCAATGCACCTATTTTTGCCACCCATGCTGCGCCCCACAGACTGGCGTTATGGACAAACGCCTTTTCTCCGGGAATGTAGGCAAAAAAGGGCTTTCCACCATGCTCATGGGAGAGACTGTTGACGATGAAATCTGCGGCTTCACAGGCGGCGATACGATACCTGCAGGCCTGCTTTGCATCACAGGAATCAACCTGAGATGCAAGAGCCAGCAAAGCCCTGGCAACATAAATCGTTGTGATGATATTTGGCTTACCTTTGGGAACAAAAAAAGCGCGTGCTTTCCAGTCAAAGTGATAGCCCCAGCAACTGCTCTGCCAGATATCGCGATCGCAGCGCTGTTCGAGAAGCCAGTCTGCCAGCGGAAGCGCAGTTTCGAGGTAATGAGCCTGCCCGGTTCGCTGGTAATCGTTCAGCAACCCTAAAATAAACAGTGCGACACCTTTGGGATTGCGCCCTTTGGGAACGCCCGACAGCGGCCGAAGATTGAGCGGAGAGCGCTTAAACAGCTGGATCCAGGCCAAACCCAGCACGCTGTCTTTGAGAACCGGAAACCACTCAAACAGACGGCTGTTCAGCCCGTCAAACGGGTCATAACCACCAAAGTCCTGAGCAACCGCCTCCCGCAATATCCCTGCAGCAATAGTATCTGACCGAATCATCCCTGTTTGTCTCCTGCGGCTTCCTGGTAAATCAGCTCAAGCTGGGGGATCACTGCATCCAGATGAAATGCCCGCTCGAATTTCTTTCTGGCCGAAGCCACCATCCTGTTGCGTGTTGGCTGACAGAGCAAAGCCGTCAGCAGTGCATCGGTCAGTGCCTGAACATCGCCCGGTGCCACCAGCAAACCATGCTCACCATGACCAATAGCATCGGGGATCCCCCCCACATGAGTAGATACTACGGGAATACCACAACACATCGCCTCAATCACACCGTTAGGGAACCCTTCATGATAACTGGGCAAACAGTACACACCGGCACTCTCAAGCAGCCTGTTTTTCCCCTCTCCGGATACCCAGCCAAGAAACTCAACGCCATCATCAACTGACAGCTGACGGGCATATTCCTGATAACGTTCTGCCGGACCGTTACCGGCAAGTTTTAAACGGGCCTGCGGATACACTTCCCTTACCCGGGAATAAGCCTGAATCAGGTCTTCTACCCCTTTTAACTGACAGAGTTTGCCCATAAAAACGATGTTTTCCGGAACGGCATTTGTACGGTCCGTTTTGATCTCCGCGGTTGAGTTATACAGCAGACGAACATGTTCGCTGCGCCCAAGCAGCTTCTGCAGCCACGCAGCCCACTGTGATGAAATAGCGATAACGATATCCGCCATTTCAAACGTTTTCCGGATGTGCGCCTGCTTATCCGCATTACACTGCTTTTCGTAGAAATCCCGAAATCCTCCGCTGTGAAGATGTAATATGACCCGCCCCCCCATACGCTTTACCAGACGAACCATAAGAGCCTTGCGACTGTAACTTCCCCTGGCAGACACATGGATATGTACCACGCCGACCTGATAAAACATCAGGTATCCGGTCACCCTCAGCAGTGCCCACAAATACAGCCCCACAGCAGCCAGACTTTTCGCCTGGTACCGGGTGGAGTGAGTGGCAATAAGGCGGACATTATTGCGCTGCAGGAAACCGCAATAACGGTAAGTATTCAGCACCGAAGCAATGCCTCCCATCCCTTCAATATCTGTGGCAAGGGTAAGGTTAATTTTCTGACGCATCATGTTCCCTTTTTTCATCGTCACACCGCTCCTGCAGGCGTTACCTGCCCGCGGAAAAACACAACCCGATACACTAATGTGCGCACCAGTACATAAGCGAAGTAAGCCAGCATGATCAGAGATACCCGCATCGTTACCGAATCCACACAGAGGTAAATCGCCCCCCACATCAAGGCCAGAACCAGAAATACAATGAGGTTAACTGTCAGCATCAGCTTTCCCTGTCCCCGTACCATCATGGCATTTGCAACCGGCAGGCTGAGCTGAGTAGCCAGTACTGAAACGAACAACACAGAGAACTGAAAATAGTCCGGAGACAACAGCAGAGTCAGCAAAACGTAGCCGCAACTGATGCCCGCAACGTACACCTGAACCCGCCGTTCAAAACTGACAACGGTTGCCTGTTGCTGACAGTGTTTGTAATCCACCAGGAATTTCGCTGAAAGATAGCGTGGATAAAACAGGAACAGGGTTGCCAGCGTGAACACCTTAGCCAGGGTTACTGAATCTGCCGCAGAGTTAAGCTCCCGCGCCAGCAAAAGAGGAAGCAGGAAAGAGAGCCCGCTGCTCAGTCCGTTAGACAAGGAGTAACTGCCAATGTCTCTGTATACTTCACGGTCCAGGCGGCCGGTGACTGTCAGGGGCTTTCTCACTGCCATCAGTGAGACCAACAGCGAAGAGAAAATCCCCAGCGTCAGCCAGACCTGCTGTCCGGCCAGTGTGAACAAAGACAGCGCCAGCAACAGGCAGGCAAGCACACCGGCCCAGACAATGCGCTGAAACTCTCCCTCCGCGGCAAGGTCGGAGCGCACTATTTCAAAACCCGAATAACACCAGGCGCACAATACAACAGCCAGGTACTCGTGCAGCCCATGCTGCCACAATGCCAGTGCCGGCAGCGCACTGATGATCAGTAACACGCTCATCACTGCCAGACGCGAACCGAGAGGGAGATTACGTCCGCGCACAAACGACTGAGTAGCTACCGCCATACCAGAAAATGTTGCCAGTAAGCTCACAGTAAAAAAGGCACCGGAGTAAAATGCAGATACCGGCGAACTGCAGAAAAAAGCCACCAGATAGACCGAAATAAACCGGTATCCGCCGGGGAACAGCGTTGCAAGCAATCGACAGAAAGCACTCATGCGCGAGCCTCCTGCTTACTGTCTGCGGCAATAAAGAGCACCAGGGTAAACGCAAGCAAATAACCTGCAACCGGACGGACGAATACCCCATTGGAAAAAAGCGTGGTAACCATTACCGATGCCAGCAGGCACCTGAGCACCCAACCGCCCAGTGCAGAAAGGCGATATACCACATAAATGAAGGCGCAAAGGTAGATCAGCCCTCCCTCAACCAGCATGGTAATCACATCACTGTGAGCCCCCCTTGCGCCCCACCACCAAATATCTGTCTCGATAAGATCACTGCCAAAACCGTTACCGATAAACCACTGCAATAAGGAGTTATGCTGAAGCTGAGCATATTTGGCGGCATACATTGACAGACGCCCGGATGTAAGCAGGTCAAAATCCTCACTGATACCAGCAAGAGGCAGCAAAGAGACTGTCGCCAGAGTTCCGATGATCAGCAATGGAGGCAAAACCGGACGACTGTGCAGTTCCAGTCTGATAACCAGTAAGCCAAACAAAAAAACCAGCGAAGCCAGGGTTGCCGTCCTCACTCCCCAGCCAACAAACACAGCCAGCGTCAATGCACCGATCACTGCCAGCGCAAAACACGCTGACATCCGCTGATGGATCACCAGAGCGCAGGTCAGGTACATCAGAACTAATGCCGCATAAGCGGTAGAATGCAGCCCGCTGAACCAGGTTGGCCACCAGACTTCCATCCGGTTGAGTGAAGGCGGCAGGATCACCAGCCCCAACAACAAGAGTCCGCCAACCAGCCAGCATACCCGCTGTATCGCAGTTAAGAACGCCTCCCTGTCCTGCTCATACGCCTGGTACAGCACCGGAACAGAAAGCAGGGGCAGATAAATCTTCAGGTGCGTTGACAGCATGCTGAGCGGATTCAGGTCGGTAAAAAACAGCGTGGAAAGCCAGTAGGCGTACCCTGAGGCAAACGCAGCAACATAAACGAACAGATACTCCCGTCTGAGACGGAACAACCCCAGCAAAATGGCAGCAAAGATGCCACCATCACACAGATAGTTCAGCACCTTTCCGGCTGACACAGCGAAATCCCCCGTTGCCCAGGGGGAGATCACCAGCTTAATGCTGACTGAGGTTAAAATAAGGTACATCAGTACCTTATCCCGTTCGAATACCAGCATTCAGACGATCCCGCGCGTATCAATCACCACTTTGGTGGCAAGCTGCGTGCTTTCAAGACCGGTAAACTCTTTATGATCCACCAGCACCACAACAATATTCGCCCGTTCAAGTGCATCATCAAGACTGGTTTGTTCGACACCCGCCAGAACCAGTGACTCTGGCAGAGCCTGAATGTTTGGCTCTACGGCAAAAACCTGACCTTGCTTTTGCGCCGCCAGTGCTTTCACTATCTCCAGCGCCGGGCTTTCTCTCAAATCATCGATGTCCGCCTTGAACGCCAGCCCAAGACAGGCGATCACCGGGCGCTTAAACTCATCCGCCGCCCGGCTTATCTGATCCAGCACATAACCTGGCTTGCCGTCATTCACCAACCGGGCCTGCCTGATAAGATTGGCGTGCTCCGGACAGCTGTCGACGATAAACCAGGGATCAACTGCTATGCAGTGCCCGCCAACGCCTGGTCCCGGCTTAAGAATGTTTACCCTTGGATGACGGTTGGCCAGCCTGATCAACTCCCAGACGTTAATTTTCAGTTGATCACAGATAAGAGAGAGCTCATTGGCAAAAGCAATGTTCACATCGCGAAATGAGTTCTCGGTCAGCTTTACCATTTCAGCGGTGCGGGCATTAGTGACAACACACTCTCCGCGGACAAAAGTCTGATACAGTTCAACTGCCCGCTGACTGCACGCAGAAGAGAGACCACCGATAACACGATCGTTTGACACCAGTTCCTGCAACACATAGCCAGGTAAAACCCGCTCCGGACAGTGGGCAACTTTGATATCGGCCCCGTCCCCGGACTGCTGAGGAAATGTCAGGTCAGGGCGCGCCTGTGCAAGCCAGCCCGCCAGTTTCTCTGTCGCGCCAACCGGAGACGTAGATTCCAGTACCACCAGATTTCCTTTCTCCAGTACCGGAGCAATCGCCTGTGCTGCCGCTTTGATATAAGACAAATCCGGTGAATTACCCTCAGTAAACGGCGTGGGCACCGCCACCATAAACGCATCCGCAGGCTCCGGAGTCATCGTCGCACGCAGTTTGCCCGTGGTTACCACGCTTCGCACAACAATGTCCAAATCCGGTTCAACAATATGGATATTGCCTTCGTTAATGGTGTCCACCGCATGCTGACTGACATCAACACCAATCACATCTATACCGCGTGAGGCCACAACCGCTGCGGTTGGCAGGCCGATATAGCCCAAACCTATCACTGAGACCTTTTCAAAACTCATATCTGATCCTTTAACTGACTGACTCAAATTCTGTTCCTTGTTGCCAGGTACTGTTTAGCCCTGACTGATGTGATACGTGGCAATCGCATCAACAATACGGTCGCACGCATGGCCGTCCCCGTATGGATTGTGGGCCTGACTCATCGCCTGATAAGCATCATCGCACCCCAATAACTGCTGAACCTCACCAACAATGGTGTCGACATCCGTTCCAACCAGTCTGACCGTTCCCGCTTCAACGGCCTCCGGACGCTCAGTGGTATCACGCATCACCAGCACCGGCTTACCCAGGGAAGGCGCCTCTTCCTGAATGCCGCCTGAATCGGTCAGGATCAGCGTGGCCCGGTCCATCAGATAGACAAAAGGCAGATACTCCTGCGGCTCTATCAAATGAATATTGTCAATGCCTTTCAGAATGCGGTTTACCGGCTCACGGACATTTGGATTGAGGTGAACCGGGTAGACAACCTGAGCATCCGGATTAAGACGGGCGATCCTCGCCAGTGCCTGACAGATCCGTTCAAAACCGCCACCAAAGCTCTCCCTGCGGTGCCCTGTCACCAGAATCAGTTTTCTGTCCCCTTCGATCATTGGAAAGCGGGCTTCAAACTGCTGCTTCATCCCCGCCTCTCCATCAATTCTCTTTTTCGCCATCAGCAGGGCATCAATAACAGTATTCCCTGTCACAAATACGTGATGAGGCTCGGTACCTTCCCGCAGCAGGTTATCCCTGGATGAATCCGTAGGAGCAAAGTGTAAACGGGTGATCGAGCCGGTCAGACGGCGGTTCCCCTCCTCCGGCCAGGGTGAGTTCATATCTCCGGTACGAAGACCCGCTTCCACATGACCCACAGGGATCTGGTGGTAATACGCAGCCATCGCGCCAGCAATGGTCGTCGAGGTATCACCATGAACCAGCACGAGATCCGGCAGGAAAGATTCAAAGATCGGACTGAGCCCGGACACAATAGAGGCAGAGATAGAAGTCAGGCTTTGTCCCGGCTTCATAATGTTCATGTCAAACTCCGGCTCAATATCGAACAGCGTCAATACCTGGTCGAGCATCTCCCTGTGCTGTGCGGTCACACAAACCCGGGCGTCAAAAGCATCACTGGCCTGGAGTTTTTTCACCAGTGGCGCCATTTTTATCGCCTCAGGACGGGTACCAAACACCGACAGTATTTTCATTTTTTTCAACATATTAAGTACTTTTCCTTGTCAACTCAGTTATACGCGTACCGTGCGTATTCCTGATACTTCTCCCCGGCTCTGGACTTCTCCCCAATCTGACTGATGATCACGCCATCCAGAGCGATATCATGTTTGCTGATGCCGGAAACCGCCTGAAGATACTGAGTTCTTGATGTTGAATTGGCTTTCATCACCATGATCAGGGAACCGGTGTATTTACCAATGATGAGAGAGTCGGTAACGGGGAGCACTGGCGGCGTATCAATGATGATCCGGTCGAACTGGCCGGACAGAGTTTCCATCAGCTGTTCAAAAGCCTGAGAACTCAGCGTTTCCTGTACATCAGGGGAAACCATACCGGCACAAAGTACCGTCAGCCCTGAGCCTTCAATAGTGGTCAGGCAGTCACCTGGCTCTGATCCCTGCAGCAGAATATTGGTGACACCCGGATGGTTTCTTGGCAGGCCAAAGCGTTCTGCGACAGAGGATTTGCGCAGATCGCAGTCAACCAGCAGCACCTTCTCCATCCTGGAAAATGAGAGAGCAAGACCGACTGCTGTCGTCGTTTTGCCTTCCCCTTTCATTGACGAGGTAATGGCAATCAGCTTGCGGGACTTGTTCATCAGCATCAGCATCAGGGAGGTGCGAATCGAGTCCACAGACTCCTGATAGATTCCCTGATCACCCCTAAGATAGGCCTCAGCCCCAACCGGTGCCTTACGGTAGGCTTTGTCTTTTATTTTAGGAATGGCACCAAGAGGGATCAGTCCGAACTTATCTTCAAAGTCACGGCTGGACTCAATGGTGTTATCCAGAGCATCGCGGATAAATACCACAGCGATCGCAAAGGTAATGCTGGACATAAATGCCACCAGCAACAGTGTTTTCTTGTCTGGTTTTACCGGCTCATAAGGAACCAGCGCATGATCAGAGAAAGTGGCATTAGTTGCGTCATAGTCACTGGTCGCCGAGGTCTCTTTCTTACGGGTCAGAAACAGATCATACAGCTTTGAGTTCGTGTCCACTTCACGCTTCAGCGCATCGTACTCCCGCTTGACGACACTCAGCTTCTGAAACTCATCTTTCTTGCTTTCCAGCTCTGATCGGATAAGCGCTTCCTGCTGACGGGCACTCTCCAGTTCCTTGCCAATACCAACAAACAACTTATTGATCAGCTTGTCTGCCCGGTCCTGAATAGCCTCAAGCTGAGCCTTCGCCTGGATCATTTTGTCGTGTTTGGCGCCGTAGCGCCTTGAGAGCTCGCTGACTTTCTTTTCCGCCTCAACTTCAGCCATTCTGATGGACGTTATTTGAGGGTGATTTGAAATTGCCGCAACAGAGGAGAGCGTAGCCAGATCCTTGGTTTTATTGCTGCTGATTGCACTGTATAAAGACTGAGCCTGAATACGCCGGTCCGTAGCCTGAGCCAGACGACTGGTCAGGTTATTCAGTTCTGAACTTGCCAGCGCAACAATCCCGCTGTCTTCGATCAGTTGCTCACGTTCAAGAAACTCCAGCAACGCCTGCTCGGATTCGGACAACTTTTGCTTTAGCTCGGCCAGACGAACATTTATCCAGCTGCTGGCCTGCTCTGTCGCAATAAGCTTGGACTCCAGGTTGTTCTCGATATAGGCATTCCCGACAGCGTTTGCGACACGGGCTGCCAGTTCCGGATCCCGGGAATCAAAGGAGATTCTGACCAGTTGCGTCTTTTTTATCGGACTGATCGTCAGCCGCTGACTGAAGTTTTCCAGCACCGTCCGGGTAACCAGTTCGTGCTCAGCAGTCTCTGCTGACGATGACTTACCGGGTATTACAGCCTTAATCAGCGGGATCTCACTCAGTTTCAGAGAGAGGTTCTCAAAAAAAGACGGTGTAGTGTCTTCCAGCTGGGGATTGAACTCCGGTAACCTGTCCAGCTCCAGTGTCTCAATAACTTTCAGGGCAATTTTGTTGGACTTGAGGATCTCAAACTGAGTGAGGTAATACTCCTTCGCCGAAGTATCTATCCCAACGACTTCTTCAATCGAGACCGCTTTCTTTTGAGACGCCTCGATCAACAAGGTTGCTGTCGCCCGGTAAACAGGTGTTACCGACAGTAAAATCATCAGGGTGATCGCAGATATAAGGGCGGCAAACATTAATACCGATAAGGCATTAGCTTTAATCAGCTTAAAATAGTAGCCAATATCTACCAGTTGTCTTTCATTTGTGTTTTTAGCATATTGAGATGACATAGCATCACTCTTAAGGTAATACACAGCGCGTCAGGCAGTGTTGTAAAAAGAAAATCAGAAAAAGCTCTGCTCGATTTCAATAATATCGCCAGGTAAGACTTTATAATTAACCCCTACCTTTGACCTGGTGTCATTCAGGTTTGACCGGGTCACAAATATCTTCTGCCGTGATGCCCGGTCGGTGAAACCACCAGCCAGTGCAATCGCTTTATCAACCGTTAAGCCGGGCTGATACTGGTATCCCCCTGGTTTTTTTACTTCACCGTTAACATAGATACTTCGATAACCAACGACGGTTACACGAACTTTAGGTGCTATCAGATAATCACCTTTCAGTCCGCTGTATATTTCCACCCGAATTTCCTCAGGTGTTTTACCTATCGCACTTAACCGGCCAAGATATGGATAATCAAATAACCCACTGTTATTGATATACAACTCTTCAATGGTGAGATCGGACTCTCCGTATACAACTATTTCAATTTTATCTCCTGCCCCAAGCCGGTAACTGTCATTAACAGAAGCGGATACCTGTAGCGGGATTAAAACTGATATCAGACACACCAAAATCCTTAATACTTCGGACATATCCCCCCCTGTTAAAAATTAAACTCAGCCATCGCCGTATACAGGTTTTGACGATAACCGTAGGTCGAGAAGCTTGATTTCTTGTCTTCAATTCGCCAGCCAACAACAAAATTCAGGTACTCCCGGAAGGCATAACCAAAATCAAGTTTGAAGGTATAGAGTTCGTCATTTCGGGCTGAATCGGAGTAATCATCCGATTTCAGCGAGAGGGACAGATCACTGAACAGTTCCGGCTTCCAGTAATGCTTCCAGTCCACTGATGCATTCACCACTTCGATATAACTCGTACTTTGATCAGGATCCTCTGCTTTTTGTGAAGCAGACAACTTCAGACTGGAAATCTCCAGCGGCGTCCAGGTGACTTCCGCTGTCCAGCTGGTACCACTGAAACCCTGCTTTGCAGAGTCGGCATAAGACTTATCCTGATGCCCGAGGCGGACCTTACCCCGCGTTTGTCCGGTAATATCCCACGTTGCTCCGATGTAGTAGTAAGTGTTTACATTGTCCAGAGAGCTGCTGGTATCAGGATCATCGAGGGCATAATCCTTATCAAAGCGGGAAGCCTCCAGCAGTAACGAAGCCATACCGACAGGGCGGTAATAGAATGCGATGCCAGCACCCAGCTGCTGAAAATCCTTATAGCGGGTACTTCTGGACTCAAAACCACCACTCACATCGCGATAGTTTCTGTAACGCTTGTCGCTGTATTCAAACACAGGTTCAAGCCTGCCTTTGGCACCATCACTGCCGTATACATAAGTCAGCTCAAAATCATTTTTCAGATACTGAACCGGATCATCTACCAGCGGAGACAACGCATCACCAGCTGTCAGCCCCGTACCCCTTTCGTCATGCAGATACTGAAGCGCGTAATACACTTTTAACTGGTTCTTGCTGTTAAAAATGATCTTATTGTCAGTTTTAAGGCTGTGATCCAAATAGTTATCTTTGCTGCTGTCGAAATAGAATCCACTGCCCATTTCATACGAAACCCGAAACTCATTCCCATTCACCTCAGCTTCTGCTGCAATGCCCGGATTAAACGTAAACAAATAGGACGAGTCAGGATTCTGATTTGCGGAAACACGACCAATATTATCGTTATACTCAAACCCGCTCTCCAGCATTGGAATGATTTCCAGTCCAGAGTCAGTAAAGAAACTCCGCTTCTCATCTGCAACTGCACCCGAAGCATAAACAGCCACACTCAGTGCCACTGCCGCTTTTGTTCTCTTGTTCATGAATACCTAATCCTTTAGTAAGCCGTTTTGCCAACAAATCCTTTAAATACAGTCATAAAGATGATCTGCAGGTCGAGCATGGTCGACCATGAATTGATGTATCTCAGGTCATACTCAACCCGCTTTTCCATCTTATCCAGAGTATCCGTCTCTCCCCGGTAGCCATTAATCTGAGCGAGGCCCGTGATCCCTGGCTTAACCTTGTGTCTCAGCATGTAGCGCTCAACAATCGCCCGGTACTCTTCGTTATGAGCTACCGCATGCGGCCGCGGACCAACAATGGACATTGAGCCCTGCAACACGTTGAAAAACTGAGGGAGTTCATCCAGGGAGGTTCTTCTGATAAAAGCACCAAAAGGGGTCACCCTTGGGTCATTCTTCGTGGCCTGCTTTACTACTTTTCCGTTGTCCATGGTCTTCATGGAGCGGAACTTCCAAACCTCTATTTGTCTGCCGTCAAGGCCATAACGTTTTTGCTTAAACAGCACAGGTCCGGGTGAAGAGAGCTTTACTCCCGCCGATACCAGCAGGAGAACCGGAGAGATCAAAACCAGAATGAGTGAGGAGAGGACCACATCCTGAGCCCGCTTTATCCAGGTGGAAAAGCCATAAAATGGCGTGTCATGCACGCTAAGAGTCGGCACCGTACCGATCGACGAAAGGCGCGACTGAATCAGGTTATATACAAAGAAATCAGGGATCACGTACGTGTTGGCAGTGGTATCAGAAAACTGTTTGAGGTATTCCGCGTTACGTAACTCCGCCTTCATAGGCATCGCAATGTAAACATGATCAATCATATTAGCTTTAGTCAGCTCCAGCCCTTCCTGTACTTTGCCTTTGTAGGGGTAACGTTCGTCTTCAGTGTTAAGACGGGAGGGATCGCGGTCATCAAAAAAACCGACTAATTCAATGCCCAGATGTGAGTTTTGGGTGATCTGATCCGCAAGGGCCAGACCGCTGCCCGTCATCCCTATGATGATGGCTTTGCGCTGATTGTGCCCACGGCTTCTCAGGTAATGAATCACCCGGTTTGCCATCACACGCCATGTAGCCAGGATCAACGGCGTCAGTACAAACCAGCTTGCAGTCACTACCCTTGAATACTGCGAACTGATTTTCAGGAAGAAGCTGATAAACATTAGCGTCACTACGACCATCAGCCAGCCAACACACAGAGCAAATAACTGCTCTTTAAAGCTGTACGTCCGCCATGACCGGTATAGTCCACTGGTTTCTGATGCAACCAAAAACACCGCAACTGCATATCCTGTAGCGATAAGGTGATGACTGGATACTCCTCCCTCATAAGCCATAGCACACAGGAAATGCACCATAATAATGGCAAGAGCATCAATAAGACGAAATAA
Source organism: Vibrio sp. 9-16B-A1 (assembly GCF_056726165.1). Taxonomy (NCBI): domain Bacteria; kingdom Pseudomonadati; phylum Pseudomonadota; class Gammaproteobacteria; order Vibrionales; family Vibrionaceae; genus Vibrio; species Vibrio sp. 9-16B-A1. The sequence continues at coordinate 167,599 of NZ_JBSDZD010000003.1, read as the reverse complement.
AACCGAAAACTCCGTCCCATAGAATTTAATTTTCACAAGAAAGCCTTTTTATTCCAGCCTGACGCTGCCTGGAAGCATGCCTTTAGTCACCTTACCACGAGCTAACAAGCTAATTATGTAATAACACTTTAAACCAACCAAAGCCAATACCGACAACTAAACAGACATTCAAAACACCACATTAATAACAGAAGCCACAATTAATAATGATCGCGTAATATATCCACCTGACGAGTATCGGGTAAATACTCTCACTTTATGCGCAATCAATTCAAATAACAAAGTGTGACATTAGTCGCGCAAGCCTATGTTAATAATCAACAACCAAAAAAACAGACACAAACAACATTAACAACCAACAAGCAAAAAATTCACAGAACAAATCACCACCACCAACTATCCCGCCAGAATATACAGAAAAAGCCGTAACTAAATTCTTTTTAAGTAATAAGATTAAAAGTAGCATAACTGAGACGATGACATGTATTTAGTACTTAAGCACCATTAAATAATGAACGATATCAATTATTCAATAAATAAAAACAACACTCATAATTAAGTTATCAGGCTCAACAACTCATACTAAGCCTGGAACTAAATTACTTTAACCAGTATTAGTAATTAATGAAAATCCATTACTATTCATTAGCTATTTACTGTTCTCTAATTAACTTTGAAAGAAATAATATAAACACATCCCCTGGCACTCTGAACAGTCAAAGCACCTCAATACCTCCTGCACTCATCAGCATCTGCTCCACCATCCGGGGCCGGAAACAGCTCAGACAGACTACATCCCTCTTACCTTTTTTACGCAGCGCCCTCTCAGCGCCACTTCATCACTCCGTCACATTTGGTAAAACTTTTTACTAAAAACAAGATCGCACTTTTACTCCAGTGTCATTTATAAACGCATGCATCGATCATAAAGTAACCACCGGATCAGGCACTCTGTGCAGACACTTTTCGGGGGTGTTAAGGGTTTGCATCAACCACTGACCCGTAATCAATCAACTCAAATAAGTAAAATCATGAACAATAAATTTACTAAAAAAACACTGGTATTGTGTATTGCGCTTGCTGCACTATCGGTACAGGCTAAAGATACAAGCCCTGTGACACCGCACAGTACCAACGCTTCGCCGGAAACAGAGCTGGAACTGAACTTCTATGGCGAACTTGGGATCGGCGGTCATACCGCTCTTCAGGGCGATCACAAAGGCAGATACGCTGACGGCACTTACATAGAAAGTGGCCTGGAGTTTACCTATGGTAATTGGTTTGGCCTTATTTATGGTGAAGGCTGGACAGTGCAGGCTGACGGCGATGGTAATCCGTGGGCCACAGGACACGGCTGGGGTGGCTTTGAAGGCGGGATAAACCGCTTCTACGCTGGCTACCGCACAGATGGCGGAACCGAGTTTATCCTCGGCCGCAATGACTCCTCACTGGATGACGTACAGTGGTGGGGAGATCCAACTGTTGAGTACGGCTACGTTATTCCCAACTCACGGGATATGAACTTCGCTTTCAAAGTTCAGAACCGGGAAGGAAAGCTTCGCTACAGCGTAACCGCTGCGCCGGAAAGTAACTTCACCGAAGACGATTCCTGGGTGCACTTTGGCAAGTATGACCGTTACGCGGACAAGTACACCCACGCGGCCATGATCAACGGCTACGTTCAGTATGATCTGCAGGAGGATCTGACACTAATGGGTGGTGCGGAAGTCGCAGATAACGCCGGAGAACTGATGCTGCTTGGTGTGCAATACAAGAACTTCGCAGCCCGGGCCTGGCACCACACTGACCAGGGAACCGACACCAGCGAAGGCACAGAAACCGGCATTCAGACCAGCGCATGGTATGAAGCAGCAGAAGGCGTCTACCTGTCTGCAGCCTATAACTACGCAAACAATCCACTCGACAAAGAAGAAGATCAAATCACTTCTTACATCAATACCGGCATCTGGTGGGCGTATGGCAAAGGTAAATACGCCACCGCATTTGACTCAAAATTCTTTCTGAGCAATGACACATCGGACTCAGACCATCAGGTATTTTTAATGCAGTATTTCTACTGGTAATCACGGGGAAAAAACAGATGACACTACATAAATCTTTGACTGCACTGGCAGTTGGCAGCGCCATTCTCCTGGCCGGTTGCGGAACAGCACCTTCTTCGGAATCTGACCAGCTTCAGGCCATGCAGTTTAAAAACGTCATTGACCGCACCGGCTCACCGGAATACATGCGTGATTACGACTTTGATGACCACCAGCGTTACAACCCATTCTTTGACCTCGGAGCCTGGCACGGTCACCTTCTGCCGGACAGCGATGAAGGAATGGGGGGATTCCCGGGAACCGCACTACTGACCGAAGAGTACATCAACTTTATGGCCGACAACTTTGATCGTCTGAGTGTGTACAAAGACGGCCAAAAAGTAGACTTTAAGATGCAGGCTTACAGCATTCCCGGCGCACTGGTTCAAAAGCTCACCTCAGATGATGTCACCGTTGAGATGACAATGCGCTTTGCCTCAGACCGCACCTCTCTGCTCGAAACCAAAATCACCTCGGACAGCCCGCTGGAGCTGGTGTGGGACGGTAAACTTCTGGAGAAATACCACGCGAAAGAAGGCATCGCCCAGTCTGACAAAACCATCGACCAGGCTTACCCGGATTACGACCGTGAACTGATCGCAACAGGCAACGGCGTCAATGTCACCTTCGGTAGAGTACGCGCCACCTGGACCCTGCTGACTTCCGGAGAATCCGAATATCAGGTCCAAAAATCCATCCCGGTACAAACCGAGGTAAACGGCCACAGCTTTACTTCCAAAGCCGCCGTTGATGGTTCGACCACCATCTACACCACTTACAGCCATGTTCTGACTGCAGAAGAGAACCAGAAAGAACAGGCCAGGATCAGCGATATTCTGGCCAACCCTGGCAGGTATATCGACGCCTCAGTCCAGCGCTGGGAAGATTACCTCAGCAACGGCCTGAGCAACCCGGATGCGACCAAAGAGCAGGAGCGCGTAGCGGTCAAAGCGATGGAAACACTCAACGGTAACTGGCGTGGTATCGCAGGGGCGATGAAATTTGATTCAGTCACTCCGTCTGTCACTGCCCGCTGGTTCTCCGGTAACCAGACCTGGCCATGGGATACCTGGAAACAGGCCTACGCGATGGCGCACTTTAACCCGGATGTCGCCAAAGACAATATCCGCGCCATGTTTGCTTACCAGATCCAGGCCGATGACCCTGTTCGCCCGTGGGATGCCGGATACGTGCCGGATCTTCTCGCCTACAACCTGAGCCCTGAACGCGGCGGTGACGGTGGTAACTGGAACGAGCGCAACACCAAACCAAGTCTGGCCGCATGGGCCGTGATGGAAGTATATAAAACCACCGGTGACAAAGCCTGGCTGGAAGAGATGTATCCAAAACTGGTCGCCTACCACAACTGGTGGCTGAAAAACCGTGACCACAACAACAACGGCGTACCGGAGTACGGTGCAGCGCTGGACAAAGCCCACAATACACCAGGCGGTCAGATGCTGTTTACCGTCAAACGCGGCGACAAGGAAGAAACCTTCTCCGGCCTGGAGCAGTACCAGGAAATCGTGAAAAGCGGCCAGTATGACCATATAGAGATCCCGGCTCAGACTGCTGCATCGTGGGAGTCCGGACGTGATGACGCCGCAGTCTTCGGCTTTATCGACCCGGATCAGATGGAGAAGTACGTTGCAGCCGGCGGAAAACGCAGTGACTGGGACGTCGAGTTTGCCCAGAACCGCGATGAAGACGGTACCCTGCTCGGTTACTCACTGCTCCAGGAGTCGGTAGACCAGGCAAGTTACATGTACAGTGATAACCGTTATCTGGCAGAGATGGCAGACCTGCTCGGCAAACCTGAACAGGCCAAAGAGTTCCGCGCCAAAGCGACCAGACTGGCGGACTACATCAACACCTGTATGTTCGATGAGAAAACCGGCTTCTACTACGATATCCGCATCGAAGATAAACCACTGGCGAACGGCTGTGCCGGTAAGCCTATCGTCGAGCGCGGTAAAGGCCCTGAAGGCTGGTCACCGCTGTTCAACGGCGCTGCCACCCAGGCAAACGCAGATGCGGTCGTAAAAGTGATGAAAGATCCGCAGGAGTTCAATACCTGGGTTCCTCTTGGCACCGCAGCGCAAACCAGCCCGGCATTTGGCCCGGACATCTACTGGCGCGGACGCGTCTGGGTAGATCAGTTCTACTTCGGCCTGAAAGGCATGGACAGGTACGGCTACCGTGAAGACGCAATCGAAATGGCACAGGCGTTCTTCGACAACGCCGACGGCCTGCTGCAGGACGGCCCAATCCGCGAGAACTACAACCCGCTTAACGGCGACCAGCAGGGCGCCCCAAACTTCTCCTGGAGTGCGGCGCACCTGTATATGCTCTACAACGATTTCTTTACTGCTGAGGAGTAATGGAACTGGTATAAAGAGCAGAGCCCGGTTTAAACGCCGGGCTTTTTTATTCGGTTCCGAAAATGGCTAGTTTTTCGGCCGTTCAGAGGTAGACTTACCCCATTGCAGTCAAACCAGTCAGGAACAGAAAATGGAGTTAAGCCGCAGCGAGTGCCAGAAAGCCCGGATGTCGCGTGACGCCCGCTTTGACGGAGTGTTCTTTGTCGCGGTGAAAACCACCGGCATTTTCTGCCGTCCTGTCTGTCCGGCCAATCTTCCCAAAGAAGAAAACGTTGAGTATTACCCAAGCTCTGCGCAGGCACTGCAGGCCGGTTTCCGCCCCTGCCTTCGCTGCCGCCCGGACGCCGCGCCTGGCTCGTGGGCGTGGAAAGGCACCGAGACCTCTTTTCAGCGCGCCGTCGCGCTTATCGAGCAGGGTGCGCTTCAGACTCAATCCCTTGCGCAACTCTCAGAGCGTCTGGGCCTCTCAGACCGCTACCTGAGAAAGCTGTTCAATCAGTATCTGGGGATGTCTCCCAAGCAATACGCCCTTTATCACCAGTTAATGTTTGCCAAGCAACTTCTGCATAACAGCAGCCTGGCCATCGGCGATATCGCGTTTGCCAGCGGCTTTAACAGCGTACGCCGGTTTAATGATGCCTTCTCCGCCCACCTGAAACTGACCCCGGGCCAGATAAGAAAATCCGCTAAGGCAGATGGCTCCAACCGCCTTACCCTGCTCTACCGCGGCGCGCTGGACTGGGATTATCTGCTCGATTTCTACCGTACCCGCCTGCTTGAGGGCGTCGAGTCCATTGAAGGGCAAACTTACCGCAGGACAGTCGATCTTGAAGGCGTATCCGGATGGTTTGCGCTGACGCCGGTACGCCCCGGCGTACTGGAAATGGCATTTGAGCTGAGTGACGTGTCAGCCCTGCGCCGCCTGGTAGTGCGCGTTCGCAGAATGTTTGACCTGGACGTGGACCTCGCTGGCGTCGAAGCACAGCTTCGCGAACTGGACCCAAACCTTATCCGGCACAGCGGGATCCGTATTCCCGGCGTCTGGAGCGCATGGGAGGCTGGTGTAAGAGCGATACTCGGCCAGCAGGTATCGGTAAAAGCGGCTATCGGCCAGCTTAACCTTCTGCGTACTCTGTGTATTGGTGAAAACGGACCGGGTAGCTTTCCAGACCCAAAACAGGTATTGAAAGCCGACCTGAGTCAACTGAAAATGCCCCAAAGCCGTAAAGATACCCTGCACCGCTTCGCACTGGCCATATCAAAAAATCCTGAGCTGGAACCAGAGCAGTGGCTGACACTGAAAGGCATCGGCCCCTGGACAGTCAACTACGCCCGCCTGCGCGGGATAAGCGAGCCAGACTGTTTTCTGGACCAGGACTTGGTAGTAAAAAAGGCCCTGCCGCAATACCCGAACGTAAACAAACAGAGCGTCGCCCCATGGGGCAGCTACGCCACCCTGCACTGCTGGAACAATGGAACCATCTGAATGAAGTACTACAGCTGTTTTGAATCCCGGTTAGGGAAAGTTACCCTTCAGGCCACAGACAAAGGTCTTTGCGGAGCCTGGTTTGAGATCCACACCACCATGCCGGATGAACTGGGCCAACACGCCCCTGAAAACCCGCTCCTGCAGGCTGCCACAGAGCAGTTAACCCAATACCTGGCAGGAAAACGAACTGAGTTCGACCTGCCGCTGGACGCAACCGGAACCGGATTCCAGAAACAGGTCTGGCAGGCTCTGACTGAAATCCCGTTTGGTGAAAGCTGGAGCTATCAACAACTGGCCGACCATATCGGCAATCCCAAAGCCGTACGCGCGGTCGGGCTGGCAAACGGAAAGAACCCAGTCTCGGTTATCGTGCCCTGCCACCGGGTGATCGGGAAAAGCGGCAAGCTGACCGGGTATGCCGGAGGGCTGGAGCGGAAGAAAGCGCTATTAAAACTGGAAGAAATTGATTTTATTGAACAATAGAGTACAGCACCTCGTTACCACGCTCCAGCGTGGTAATGCATACCGGATTTAAAGACAGGCAGAGATTAAAAAAGGTTCTCACACCTTCAAAACAAACTGACGAACAGCTTTAATCCCAAAAAGCATCAACGGACTGGCATGCATCAGCAGGTCAAAAATGTCGATGGGTTTTACAAGTGTCCCGTGAACGAGCATTCGTAGCTTCTCAACCAAGTGTGGCTCGGGCGTAAAAGGGGCCAGCATCAAAGCCCCCCGCCGACAATTAAACAGGGTCAGAGCCGTTTTAAATCCGGCTAATTCTCACTCTTTCGCCATCCAACCCTTCTGCCTCGCCTGCCCTCTTTCAATTTGCTTCCGGTAAGCTTTTCAATTTCATCAATAAAACTTTCGCTACCAAGCACCAGTCCTTTGTTCGAAGACTTGCGGATCTCATCCAGCAGCTCACCCTCAACATGCGAATGAAATAGTTCACGATAAGCTTGCTGGCGCTCTGAATCCGTTGAGCCCATCTGCGTATACAACCGGTGCCGCGTCAGCAAACTGCTCTGTTTACCCAAACCATTGCACTGATAACTTGACCAGCTATATTCTGCCGGGTCATCGACCATTCCTGCCCGAACAGGATTCAGCTCTATGTACCGGTGTAATTCAAACAGATACCTTTCGTCTTCCACTAAGCATGATCGATAACGCCCTTCCCAGAGTGTTCCGGTACGCTCATAAGCCTTGTTGAAATACATCACGTACATTCGCCCCAAAGACTGCATCATTTGCGATATTGCTGTAGATGTGGATGGTGTACAAAGCAGGTGTACGTGGTTGGTCATAAATACCCACGCGTGAATCGCCACATTATATTTCCTGGCATACTCACTGAGCCAGTTAGCATAGGCGGCCATATCCCTGTCACTTCTGAAAACAGCCTGTCTGTTGTTGCCTCTCTGTATCACGTGTTCAGTCACGCCTGGCGCTGACGTTCTGGGTTTCCTTGGCATTATCTTCCCTCATCAAAACAGTTCATGAAAGGATAGTAGATTTAAAACGGCTCTGACCCTTTTTATTTCATTTGGCATGCTCAGCAATCAGAGCAGCGAACTTTTCCATCGCAGGAAGCCAGTCTTTTTCTGCGCTGAAGTTCGCAACGCTGATGCGAATACAGTTTTGAAACTGTCCCTGTGTGGCAAACACGGACCCCGGAAGGATACTTATTTTATGTTCATTACAGGCCTGGTAGAGCGCATAACTGTCAGTGTTTGGCGGCAGACGCAGCCAAAGCAGGAATGAACCCTGTACTGAGTTGATTTGATAGCGATTCTTCAGCTGAGTGTGAGCATCCAGACATTGGTGCAGCATCTGCAAATACCTACGTACGTTCACCTGATATATCCGGCACATACGTGCGGTGTGGGGGCGGTATTTTCCTGAAGTCAGAAAAGTAGCCACCGCTGACTGCATCAGGTTCAGGCTGCCCATGTTTTCGCACAACAGATATTGCTCCACCTGCGCGCGATAGCGGCCTGCAAGCATCCAGCCAATGCGAAGACGGGAGTCCAGTGTTTTTGACAGCGAGTTCACGTAGATAACACGCTGTTTATCATCCATCTTCCATAAGCTCGGCAAAGGCTTGTCATAACTCAGCGCACCAAAGACATCATCTTCAATGATTGGAATATCCCCTGATACGGCGAGTAGCTGCCTGCGCCTTGCCACCGGCATCAGTGAACCTGTCGGGTTCATGAAGTTTGGCGTGACAATGATGGCCCTGATATCCCACTTCTCAATCGCCTTCTCTAATGCTTCCGGGTCCATACCATCACGCGGACAACCCGGGATCTCCACCACTTTCAGGCCAAGGGATTCCAGCATCAGCAGATTGCCGAAATAGCACGGCGATTCCACCGCCACTATATCCCCCGCCTGAGTGGTCGCACGCAGGGCCAGGCTGATCGCCTGCTGCGCACCATGAGTGACCAGAATGTCATCCACGCTGGCCGGTGTGCCCAGATCCTGAGTAATCTTCGCCAGCTGTTTGATCAACAAATCATCGCCAGGCGGCAGTTGATAGTGGCTTGGGATATGGCTTTGCCGGCGGCTTTGACGCCCAATTTCGGCGTACAGACTCTTTATCGCCGGCGCATCAGCATTTGGGTGAGCCGAGCCGGTTGGCAACAGCTCCTGATACCCTGGATAAGTGAGGATCTCCCTGCATACGGAAAGCAAATCTACCTGAGCAGGGGCTGCAATTTTGGTTTCACTTTTCTGAGTGAACTGGACCCGGTAGCCCGATTTCGGAACCGCATACACTAAGCTCTGAGCTTCCAGTTCCTGATAAGCACGGATCACGGTGTTCTTACTGACGTTAAGTTCGGAGCTCAACTGACGGATGGAAGGCAGCTTATCGTCCGGCTGATAAATCCCATTTCCAATCGCCTGTTTGAGGTGTTTCTCGACACTCAAATACTTATTGGCCGCATGCTTATCCATCAAATCTGTACCCATAAAAACACTTCTTTCTGTCACTTTTTGAAACCACTGTACCCAACTAAATTAACAGCATCTGAAAACAAAACACAAGAAAGAGTGAGGGCGAACAATGCTAATCCGATCCATCCCTTTTGTATTCGTTGTCCTCTGGGCTTCCGGCTTCATCGGTGCCCGGTTCGGACTGCACTACGCTGAGCCAGCAACCCTGCTGTCGATTCGTATGGCACTTAATGTCCTGCTGTTTCTGGCCCTTGTTGCTTTTCTGCGTCGCCGCCTTCCTACAGGAAAAGACTTTTGGCACAGCTGCGTCGTCGGCATTCTGGTTCACGGTTTCTATCTGGGCGGTACCTACTTCGCAATCAGCTTAGGCATGCCCGCAGGGCTAAGTTCTTTACTGGTTGGAATCCAGCCCATCTTAACCGCTGTGGTACTGGTGACATGTGCCTCTGAGCAGTTCAGACCCTCACAGTGGCTGGGTTTATTATTGGGTTTTGCGGGTATTGCAATGGTCCTGATGGGTAAAATGGAGTGGCAGTCAGATCTGCATAAACCGCTGGCGATTGGTGTTTGCCTGTCGGCATTATTTGGAATCACCATCGGAACCTTATATCAGAAGAAGTATTGCCAGCAGACAGATATGGTTGGTGGAGCAACGGTGCAGTATCTGGCGGCCTTTGTTATGTTTCTGCCTGTTGCGATGCAGTTTGAAACCATGCAAGTACAGTGGACGACGGAGTTCATCCTGACCCTGATTTGGCTTGTGGTCGTGCTCTCCTGCGTGGCGATTCTTTTACTGCTTTATATGGTGAAAAATGGCGCCGCATCGGGTGTTGCTTCTGTCTTTTACCTGGTGCCGCCAACCACTGCGATTCAGGCCTGGCTGGCCTTTGGTGAGTCGTTCGACTGGATGGGATTAGTTGGCTTTATTCTCGCGGCAACCGCAGTTTATATGGTAGTGAAAAAGCCAGAATTACCAGCGTTTAAGTCCGGCCTGCAAAGGAAAAGCGTAAAACCCGTCTGAGCAGAGCAATAAAAAAGGGTACTGACCGCAATCAGTACCCTTTCCATCATCTAAAGTGAATGATTGAGCTTAGTTGCCCAGAAGCGCAGGAATACCTGGCAGCTGACCTACCAGTGCAAGTGAACCTACACAGATAACAAACGCAGCGCCTGGGATCAGGTATTTGTCTTTAGCAGACAGCTCTTTCGCACGCTCGTGGTCGCCGATAAGGCCCATGTTGTCCAGCAGCATTGTGGTTGCCCAACCGAATACAGGGTTTACGAACGCACACGCAAAGATACAGATACCCGCACTCAGTGAGTCTTTGTGTTTGTGGATCATCTGCATACCTGCTTCAAGCAGTGGCAGGAATACACCAACGATCAGAGCAACACGCAGAACAGGTTCCCACATTGCGAGATCCATCGGGTAACCGATAACCGCAGCAGCAATACACATAATACCTGTCAGCAGTGCACCACCAGGGATAGGACGCTTCGCGATAGCTGCCGGGATCATGTAAGTACCCCAAGAAGAAGCCAGGTTACCACCGCCCAGGAAAGAACCAATACCCTGACGGATAGAAGCAACCATCATGGTGTCATCTACGTCCATCAGAACGCCTTTCGCATCTTTCGGGTAGTTAAGCTCCTGGAATACACGGTGACCCAGGTAATCCGGAGACCACATCGCAACTGCCAGCAGTGCAAACGGCGTTACCGCTACAAAGTGAGCAAAGTTCGGCCAGCCCAGCTGCCAGCCTGTGTCTTCACCCCACCAGTAGAATGGGCTGAAGTGTGGCAGGCCTGGTTCTGTAGTAAAGGCAAAGTCAGCGCCCATTACATAAGCAACAATACCCGCAATCAGAGAACACAGCGGGATAGCCAGCCAGCGTTTATTGATTTTTGCCAGGTAAGCGTAAACCGCAAGAGTCACACCAATTACCGCAAATGAAATGTAGCCCTGATCGGTGCTTGCTGCCCAGGCTTCAGTTTTGTTGATCTGACCGATCAAACCCACCGCACCAAGGTAGATAAGCAAACCACCCCGAACACCGACCCCGGTCAGAGTCATCAGTTTAGAGCCACCTTTGGTATAAGCGAGTACAAGACCAAACACACACACCATGATACCAAGCGCCAATGGGTGTCCCCCGGCGGCGGCAATCAAAGGTATTAACGGAATCATCGGGCCGTGGGTACCGGCCAGGTTAGCGTTAGGGTTCAGAATTGCTGAGAAAAGAATTACAAACAGAGCACCAGCAATCAGCAGTTCGTAACGAACGTTTTCTGCTACAAACTCAGGAGACAGACCAAACTGCGCAGCAAATACCGCAACCATAGCGGTAACCATTACTACTTTACCAATGGTTGCAGCCAGTGCCGGTACCAGGTCTTCAAGCTCAACACTGTAATCACGCGAAGGCAGGTGGATGCCCCAGCGGTTAAAGCGCATGATCTTCAGATCATGGTTCAGGAATTCTTCACGACTCCCAAACTCCTGCGCCTTTCGACGCATGTCTCTGTAAAACTTCTTATCTTTTGACATAATAGTCATTCCTTATAGGATTTCGGGTGGCACCAAATCCATTCAGATTCCGCTTGCGCTTGGTATACCGGCCTTCGACCAGTACGAGACGACATCCCAGACGCTACCAAACATCTCTATTTTTCGATAAAGAGGGAAAATGAAGGTTGGCTACCCGGTGGGGGAAAACAGGAAGGCTAATCACCTCCCCGGTTAAAATCCATTCACTTTATGTAACCAAGTTTAAAAAACCCATTAGTTAAAAATATTGATTTGGGTTAATTTATCAAAGCGCAATCGATATTCATGGCAGATTTTTTGTAAATACTTGCTACCCATCGCACAGTTTTTGATGATTTTATAAATAGGGTTTTAATGCATTTAATTGCGTTAAAAACGTTAATTTAACCAGGGGACGAAGGACCTAAATGAAGATATCTGACCATGCTGATCGTACAGAACAACTGTTTGGAGTTCGGGCGGAAGAGATACACAGGTGGATAGACGGCTTCTTCGACTACAACGGGGCTGACCACTCTGCCACCATGGCCAAACACATCGGCTATGACCCCTACGATCACCGCCGTTTTCGTCACTGCAAAGAAGCCCTTTCAGAAGCCATCAAAGAGTTTGGCGGCAAGTACACCAACCAGCAAATCCAGGACGTTTTTGAAACCCATATAAGGGATGATTACGACGGTTATCTGCCATCGCGGGCAGACTTCGAAAACGGCACATTTACCGCTAAATATCATGATGCTGCGCATGGTGAAGAACTCAGTGAAGTCCTCGATGCGAATGAACTGGCAGACTATTTCAGCGGACTCAGTTCCTCACAGCAGGAAAGTCAGCCATCATTTAATAAATTCAATCTCAGAATTGTCCTGCCAACCGTCGTCGCTATCTTTCTTTTTGTCACCACTATTATCTATTTAATTCTGCCTCTGGTTGAAGATTCCATGCTGGGGCAAAAACGTCAGATGCTTAAAGAGCTGACGTCCACCGCCGTCAGTATCGTCGACAGTTATGTCGCCCTTGAGCAAAGAGGTGTATTAAGCCTTGAAGAGGCAAAAAAACAGGCGGCTACCGATATTAAAGCCATGCGATACGGTTCTGAAAATAAAGACTATTTCTTTATTACCGATATGCATCCGCGCATGATCATGCACCCTTACCGAAGTGAATTAACCGGTACAGACCTTACTAATTACAGGGACAGTGAAAATACCACCGGCTTCCCGGTGTTTGTTGAAATCACCAAACTGGTTAAAGCGTCCCAGCATGGCTACCTGGAATACCAGTGGCAGTGGAAAGATGACCCGACGATCACCGCGCCTAAAATGACTTATGTCGAAGGCATTGAAGAGTGGCAATGGATTATCGGTACCGGCGTCTACTTTAAAGATGTTCAGGAAGGCATTGACCGCCTGGAAGGAATTCTTTACCGGGTATTTTTTGCTATCACCCTTGGGCTGGCACTGTTGATGGCCTATGTCATCTCACAATCCAAAGTAATCGAAAATCGTAAAAAGCGCGCAGAGCTTGCACTGCATGAAGCAAAAGATCGTTATCGTGCTCTGGTTGAGTCCTCCAATGAAGGTTACATCCTTGAGGCTGACGGCAAGATCATCTTCTCTAACAGCCGCCTGCATCAGCTGCTCGGCTATACCGATACCGAGCTGAAATCTCACTCTATCTGGAAAAAACTTTTCTCGGATAACCCACAAAATACCGAAGTACTGCACCACCTTCTGCAGCTGTTTAATCACGAAAGTGAACCGGGTGAATTTGAAGCCCAGCTGCAGACCAAAGGCGGAAAGAAAATTGATATTATTTTGAGTACCTCCAGGATCTTCCTGTCTGAGAAGCTGGGGCATGTTATCTCTTTCCGTCCGATTGTCCGTAAGATATACGGCGGCAGCTTTGGCCCGGTGAATCAAATCACTAACTACCAGGCTCTGAGCGGCACCCTTGTAACCGAAATTGAACAGGGAGAGAACCACGGTCAGGTTGTTGAATCCCTCAACCAGCTGCCGGATCTGATTCGTGAAATGATCGAAACCGGAACCCGTCCGGACTACCTGCGCAGACTGATTGGCAGCACCTACGATGCGGCTATCTGCCGGTTTATCGAGCTCACTATCGAGGATATTGGCGAGCCACCAGTGCCCTTCTCCTTCATCTCGTTTGGCAGTAATGCCCGTCATGATATGACCCTGTTCTCAGATCAGGACAACGCGATTGTATTTAAAACCCCGGATGACGCAGACCTGAAATCAATCCGGCGCTACTTCCTGCATCTGGCAGAGAAAGTATGTGCCATGCTCAACCAGGCAGGGTACAGCTACTGTGAAGGCCTGATCATGGCTTCCAACCACCAGTGGTGCCTGAGCCAGAAAGAGTGGGAAGAGAACTTTGGCCGCTGGATAGACGAAGCCTCCCCGGATTCAATTCTGGAGCTGAACGTGTTCTTTGATATCCGTTCTACTTATGGTGAAGCGGCGCTGGTGTATGGCATTCAGTCCCACATTCAGAAGCTTTTGAAAAAGCAGCCCGAGTTCCTGCCTATCTACGCGGAGAACTGTCTTTCTCACCGGATCCCACTGAATGCAGCAGATGAGATCCAGACCGAAAACTACGAAGGCCGCGCTTCCATCAACCTGAAAGAGTGCCTGCGCCCAATGGAGATCTTCTGCCGGATTTACGCGCTTAAGCACGATATCCGAGAGAGCAACACCATGGCCCGCCTGAAGGGCCTGCTTGCAAGGGAAGAGATTGACGCCAGGACATACAGGGAGATGGTGTATATCTTCGACCATATCTGGCATCTGCGCTTTGTAAACCAGATTGTTGAATACACTGACCTGCGCAAAGTGAATGACGTTCTGCCGATCAATGACCTGACGCCGCTGGAGCAGAAGAACCTGCAGAATGTACTAAGCCGGGTATCGCTGTTTCATGAGAAGGTGCAGCGGGATTTTCTTTGATTAAGGTAATTTAAATGGCGCTTAAGGGTTAAGCGCCATAAGGAATTAATCGCACATGACATAGGGTCCACAAAGGGCAAAATGCATCCCCTGTCTTTCTTTCAGTTTTTACCAAAATGGAAGCAACAGCTCGCCTTAGATAGGCTAAAAACCCATGGCCAGGGAGCATCATCCAGTAACAACACTATCGACCAAAACATGGCATAAAACCCTATTTTACAACGCATTACACCCTAATCCAGTCAGTTCAACCAAGTGTCCTGATGCCGTTTTTGATAAAATAGAGACTACGAGAAAACGCCTGATTCTGCCCCTGAAAAATCAGATTACTGCTGTTTATACATCTGAAATTTCTCACCTGCATAACCGGATATACATTGACCTTATGCAAAGGTCACATGCACACCTCCGCTCTATAAAACACGGTATGGGACAATAAAATGACAACTACTCCTATCTACTCCAGTAACGATGTGTTGCTCATGCTTGATGAGTTACTGCAAGCTCCTCAGGAACAGTGGTGGAATAACTTCTTTTCAGAACGGGATAAGAAAATCCCCTTTTTCGTTGATTGGCCAGATGAAAACCTCGTCACCTGTTTTGAACAGGGTGAGTTGAGGCCCGGCAAAGCTCTTGAACTGGGCTGCGGTCATGGCCGAAATGCTTCATTCCTGGCTGAGCAGGGATGTTCCGTTGATGCTGTCGACTTCTCCAACGAAGCAATTATGTGGGCAAAAGAGCGCGTTGATACTGACAAGCTGGATATACAGTTCATCTCAAAATCCATTTTTGACCTGGATGTTGAAAACCAGAAATACGACCTGGTATACGACAGTGGTTGTTTTCATCATATCCCACCACACAGACGCAAGGCTTATGTCGATATCGTAACGAAAAGCCTGAAGCCATGCGGAATGTTTGCTTTAGTCTGCTTTGCACCAGAAGGCGGCTCTGGCTTGAGTGACAAAGAGGTTTACGAACAGCGTATAATGGGCGGTGGGCTGGGTTATACCGAAAGCCAGCTTCGGGATATCTTCTCTCACGAGTTCGAGATCATTTCGTTGCGCCGGATGAAAGAAGTTTCCCCGGAGTCGGCCCTTTTTGGTAAAGACTTTCTTTGGGCTGCATTAATGAAGATTAAGCAGACTAAGCCAAAACAGTAGCTCTTCATCAACTCACAGAACTTTGCTCCTGGCTGACACAAGCAGTCAAGAGCAAATGGAAAAGCCTGGGGTCAGGCCCTGCTGCTGGCCAGCAAAAGGGAGAAACACGACCCCGCTCTTCACAAGTCCTTACTTAAACAATCCAATAAAGAACAGCTTAATGTAGTCCAGCAATCGGCTGAAAAAACTGCCTTGCTCTACGCTTTCCAGCGCATAGAGAGGCACTTCAGAGACATCTTCTCCATCAACCTGATAGAAAATCTTGCCGACGATATCCCCTTTGCTGATTGGCGCAACCAGGTCACCATCCAGCTCCACGCTGGCGGTAAGCTTTTTGGCTTCATTACGCAGCAAAGTCACATAAGAGTCACTCATCGTTCCCAGGGATATGGTGTCGGCATTGCCCATCCAGACCTGCTCGTTCAGTACTTCGTCACCCTTCTTGTGTGGTGACACCGTCTCGTAAAACCGGAATCCATAGTTAAGAAGCTGTTTGCTTTCAGCCTCACGGACTCTTGCACTTTTCGCGCCCATAGCCACCGAGATCAGCCGCATGTTACCGTTAGTGGCAGAGCTCGCCAGACTGTAGCCAGCCCCGCTGGTATAGCCCGTTTTTAACCCGTCCACATTCAGGCTTCTGTCAGCCAGCAGGCCATTGCGGTTGCGTTGCGTGATGTCGTTATAGGTAAACGAGCGTTCGCTATAGAGTGAATAGATCTCTGGCAAATCCCTGATCAGAGCCCGCCCCAACAGGGCGATATCATAAGGCGTAGAATAAAGCGCATCGCTGTCCAGGCCGTGCGGGTTGGAAAAAGAACTGTTGTCCATATTCAGCTGTCTGGCCCATGAGTTCATCAGGTCCACAAATGCCCGCTCAGAACCAGCGACGTGTTCCGCGATCGCCACACTGGCATCATTACCCGATTGGATGATCAGGCCACGATATAAATCCATCATGTTCACTTCAGTGTTTACCTCGATAAACATTTTCGATGAATCGGGGAAGTTTTTGGCCCAGGCATTTCGGCTGATCACGACAAGGTCATCTTCGCTGATATTACCGCTTTTCATCTCCTGGCCGGCAACATAACTGGTCATCAGCTTTGTCAGGCTTGCCGGGTTCAGCTGCTCGTGGGCATTACTCTCAACCAACACCTGCCCGGTGTGATAATCCATCAATACATAGCCCTTAGCGCCCAGCGACGGAGCATCGGGAACAATCGTTGGCCTCGCGATAACCGCTGACGAAAACATGGCCGCACCTGCTAGTGCAGCAATTAGTACAGAGTTCTTTTGCATGGTGTTCTGACTGACTTTTCAGGGTGATATCAGCAGTATAATGAGAACCATTGCCAGCGCGGCGACCTTTACGAAACCTTACGAAATTGTAAATTGGAGTGGTTTGGTTGGGTTGGGTGCCAGGTAAAGGGGGATGTCGAGATAAATGGGTGCGGCTTTGTAAGACAGATTGTTAAGTACACTGAATTACGGAAAGTGAATAGCGTTTTACCTATCAGTGATCTAACGCCTCTGGGGCAGAATGGCCTGCAGAGTGTGCTTAGCCGGGTTTCGCTGTTTCATGAGGAAGTGCAGGGAGTTTTCTTTGATTGGGGTGGGTTTGGTCAGGGCTTGTATCGTACGAGCAGGCGGTAAAACGTGCTCGCAATATCAAATCCATAAAAAAGCAAGGAGCGATATCATTCGTCTCTCATAGTGATGCACTGTGTTCATACTCTCAAATTGGTGTTCTTCAGTGGTCCAAACATCATTTTTGTACAATAATGACAGCAAGTGAATGGAAAATCTCACTAGTGCACAGAACAATTGATTCTAGCTGTGTTTCAAGTAAAATGTGCCCTCCTCAGAATAGGACTGAAGAAATGATTGTAGACATATCAAAGAATAAGCCTGAAAAATCAAAAAGTTACAAGCAAAAAAACACTCAAGGCAGCAACGTAAAAGATAACGTCGTCAGTCTAACTAGCTTTTCTTCTAAAAAAGAAGATGAGTCAGCTCTCGAGCGCATCTTAGCTCGTGCAAACAAGCAAACTTGGTAATACCTCACATTAATAACGTGTGTCATACATTAATATGCTCTCCATTGCCTATTACTTTATCAAGGATGAGCTCTACGAATGGCACACCCACAGAAAAAACCTTCCCCTATTAACACCTTAGCTATTAATAACAAAAACAACACTAATGGTTCAGGAGATCCAAGAGACCTGATAATGAATCGTCAAGCCAATGATCTGATCATTGGTTTCTGTGGTGCAATTGGTTCTGGAGTAAAGTCTCTTCGCCTAGCTCTAGAGGAGTCATTAGAAGAATATGGGTACGATTGTAAGCACATCCTTATCAGTGATCTGATCTTAGATTTAAGCTCTGAAGAAAAACCAGCAGACCCATATGATAGGTATGTGAAGTTACAAGATTATGGAGATAACTTAAGGACAAAGTATAGACAAACTGTCTTAGCTGAAGCTGCTATCAAAGAAATATCCAAGTACAGAGAAAAAAACAAATCAAAAAGTACTCCGTTAGAAGAGAAAGAAAACCCTAGAACCGCTTTCTTAATAGACCAACTAAAAAATCCTGCCGAAGTCGAGTTGCTTCGCCTAGTCTATCAAAACAATTTTTATTTTATTGGATCATTAAGAGATTTAAATCAAAGGAAACGAAACTTACGAGACGAAGGTATTAACCCAAAGGGTATCGATGACTTAATACACCGAGATAGAAAGTCAAACAGCAAGGCAGGGCAGCATTCAGCGAAAACCATACTAGATGCAGACTTCTTCATTCGCAATAATCACAGCCATTTGAGCGAGTTGAAACATAAAATTGAAAGGTTCATCGGTCTTGTACATGGAAAAAATGGCGTAAGTCCGACCATTGAGGAGAAGGGAATGTTTTCTGCCTTTTCCGCCTCCCTTCAGTCAAGTTGCTTATCTAGACAGGTGGGCGCTTCCATTTTAAATGACGATGGTACAGTTCTCGCTACTGGTCGAAATGATGTACCCAAAGCTGGTGGTGGGCTGTATCTCTTTGAAGACGATAAAAAAGATTACCGTTGTATTCACAAAGGTGGAAAATGCTATAACGATTACCACAAACAGAAGAACTCTAAGAAGCTAAAAAGCGTTCTTTCTAAAGCCGTTAGTCAGCTACTGAAAGATACCACTTCATCACCAGAAACGATAGGTGCAATATCTAAGGAACTAAGCCTTGAAGAAAGTGAAACGCGTTCAGCTCTCGAGTACATTTTGGGTGATAAGCTATTAAATAATGAAGCTTGGTTAAGCGATACTGTAGAACAGTTCAACGAAAAAACACCTATCGGCTCTCTCATTGAGTATTCCCGAGCAATTCATGCAGAAATGGATGCAATCGTTTCTTTAGCTAGACACAATAATAAGTCTAGCTCGGACAAAATCCTATTCTCAACCACTTACCCTTGCCATAACTGTGCACGCCACATTGTAGCGGCAGGTATAAAGAAAGTTATATATATAGAACCCTATGACAAAAGCCTTGCAGTTGACCTTCATGATGATGCTATAACTGAGCAAGACCAAGATGACAAAGTAAAATTTCAATTGTTTGAAGGAGTTGCCCCGAGAAGATATCAAACCTTCTTTATGAATAGCCGAGAACGCAAAAAAGATGGCGCAGCAATAAAGTACTCGCAACCTACAAGCTCTCATATTGATATACAGCTACTAGAAAGCTATCGAGACTATGAAGACCGAATCGTAAAAGAACATGAAACCATTCTGGGTAACACAAAATGATGTGCCCTTTCTGGCTAAGAAAAGCAAAAAACTAATTCAGAACTGACAGTTACCCACTTTATGAGACGGTGCTTGTCAAATCAGGTCTATACTACTTTTCTTTCTACCCGCCCCCTCAGATATGCATTACCACGCTGGAGCGTGGTAATGCATATCTGAGGGGGCGGGTGGTGAGTGAGTACAGTAAACAACCAACAGACCTCAAACCAATCGTTTACCTGTGACTAAACTCACACCTTGAACCCCAGTACATAATTCCGTATATTACCCCCGCCTGTGCGGCACACCCTACGATGCACAACGCTATCCTGCTTCCACTGGTGCATTGATATTGGTGTTTAAACACTCCATGCAAAACACATCTTCTCGTTTTTTTCGCTTTTTTAAAGAATCGGGCGCTTTGCTACACCTGTCGATCCCTATCATTCTGATGCAGCTTGCTACTCAGTCTATGAGCTTTGTCGATACCACTATGGCCGGTCAGGTCAGTGCTGAGGATCTGGCGGCTATCGCGCTGGGTGCCAGTTTGTGGGTACCTGCGTCGCTGCTGCTGCGCGGTATCATTATGGCGCTGACGCCCGTGGTGGCTTTTCACCGCGGTGCGCGGGAACTGGATAAAATCCGGGTCGCGTTTATTCAGATGCTGTGGCTGTCTGCGTTTGTCAGTGCCCTGATTGCTGCCTACCTGCTGCAGGGTGAAGCGATCCTGCTTGGCCTTGCCGTGGCGCCTGAGATCATCCCTATTGCCAGTGATTATGTAACTGCGCTGGCGGTCGGTGTACCTGGTATTGCGTTTTTCTATACCCTGAACGGTTTCTGTGAGGGGATGAACAATACCCGTGCGCCAATGCTGATCTCTGTGATTGGCCTGCTTATCAACATTCCGGTTAACTACATTCTGATCTACGGTAAGTTCGGTATGCCTGCGCTTGGCGCGGTAGGTTGTGGCTGGGCCACCAGCTTTGTTTACTGGCTGATGTCTGCGCTGCTGCTCAGCTATATCAAAACCCATCATCACTACAAAAGTATTCTGCACTTCAGGGAGCTGAAACCCGTTTGGCGGGAAGTGAAACAACTGCTGAAACTGGGCCTGCCAATCGGCCTTAACATCGCCGTATGTGGCAGCATCTTTGCTGTGATTGCCCTTCTGATCGGGCGTATTGGTGCCGAGAACGTGGCAGCCGCTCAGATTGCGCTAAACATCTCCAGCATGACGTATATGATCCCGATGAGCCTGTCATTCGGTATTACGATTCGTGTCGGACACGCACTTGGTGAGCAAGAAACAGAGACCGCTTCTCACCGCAGCCTGGTGGGTATTGTGACTGCGGGTCTGCTGTCGCTTATCTCGGTCAGTTTCTTCCTGCTGTTCCCGGAGCTGATTATCCGGATGTACACCACCGACCCTGCAGTATCAGCGACCGCTGCAGGTTTGCTGGTACTTACTGCTGTTTACCAGTTCAGTGATGCCCTGCAGACCTCAGCAAACGGAGCGCTGCGCGGATACAAGGATACCAAGATCCCGATGATTCTGGCGGTAATCGCCTACTGGGGACTGGCGCTGCCGCTGGGCATGGTGCTTGGCCTGACGGATAAGATCGTACCGGCTATGGCCGAGGAAGGGTTCTGGATTGGTATTATCACCGGCCTGACAGCCGCTGCTGTTGCAATGCTGCTCCGCCTGGTGGTGGTGATCCGAAGACATCGCCCTGATGGCGATTCAGCCTTTATCGCAAGTTCAGCCACAGGCTAAACAACTGCTGTCCCGGTACCTGGCGCGAAATATCGCCTGAAGTTCGCGCCACAATACCATCAAAGTAACCGGCCGTTTCAGCCCTCTGCCAGAGCGGGTTGTTCCTCTCGGATCAACTCTCCCTGATAACTGCATACTCTGTTACGGCCATTGCGCTTGGCATCATACAAAGCTTTATCTGCCCGCTTCACAATCCTGCTGACTGAATCGCCTGGTTCAACTTCTGCTACTCCAAAGCTGCCGGAGCAGCCCTCCTCAACACAGAAGTTTCCTTTATCAATAAGTAAGCGAAGCTTCTCAGCTATTGTCAATCCTGCGGAAAGGGGGGATTCCGGGCATACAATCAAAAACTCTTCTCCTCCCCACCGGCCAATACTGTCAACCTTGCGGATATGGCTCTTTAACAGCAAAACAACGTCCTTCAGAACATCGTCTCCTGCGGCATGCCCGTATCTGTCATTAACCTGTTTAAAGTTATCAATATCGATGAGTACTACACACAACGGTTTATCGTAGCGACGGCTGCGAGCCAGCTCGGAGCTCAGTACATTTTCGATCTTCTTTCGGTTGTAGATGCCAGTCAGCCCATCAGTAATCGACAACAGTTCCAGCTCTCTGGTTCTGTTTTCAACCTGCCTCTTCAGTGTCACGATGTAGAACAATGCAAACAGCAGAGTGATACACAGGCCAGCAACCACAAGGGCGGGGATCAGCCAGCGGGGCAGGCGTGACTCGGAGTACATCCATTTCTGAATAACGCGGTTAAACTCCTCAGCGGGAATAGCATCCAGGCCATCATTCACCTGACTGAGCAGAGCAACACTCCCCTTCGGAACTGCCGCTTTAAGGTTCTCACGGTACAAAGTCTCAGCGACGTAAAACTGCTCTGGCGTTCCCAGTTTATGCAGGTAATACATCGCGGCAGGATAATCACTGACAAACGCAAACACTTTGTCATCAACCGCTGCCTGGATTGCTTCAACGCCATTACTGAAAGGTAATAGTTCTACAGACGGGTAATGCTCGCGAATAAAGGCTTCGGCAAAGCCTCCTTTTGTTACTGCAACAGGAATAGCCAGCTCTTCTATGCTGTGAACCTTGAACCTTTGAGAGACAAACAACCGGGTTGCCAGAGGGACGTTGATGGTAGAAGAAAAGTCCATGTATTCATTGCGCTCGGCAGACTCATACAGACCGGCATGCACATGGGCTTTCCTGTTGCGAATCAGATCCAGGCTGGACTGCCAGTCTGTTAAGACAAACTCTATCTCCGTTCCTGTCTGCTTTCCAAACTCTTCCCACAAATCTACCAGTATGCCGTCGGGTTGCCCTTCATCATTCACAAATGAAAACGGCGGCCACTGCGCCGAGTTGGTCACAATGAGCTTTGCTTCCTGCTCTGCAGAAAAGCTCAGGAGTGAATACATCATACCGGCCCAAAACAGCGCCGTTTTCCACAAGCTCATCATCATTCCTTTGTTATTTATAATTTTATTGCCACTTATATCACCGTAGCACTGCACTACTGATACAACAATAAACACATTGAATTTATTGCAATTTCAACGACACTGGTCTCAATCTGTGGCCAATCTGTAAACGCTCATTTCAGGAGGGAACGGTGAACAGTTCCTCCTGAAATCGTGGTGGTGGCAGACTACATCCCCCCCTCTGTAACCACTTCCCGCTCCACGTTATCTTCACTCTGCTCTGCCCGGCGGTACAGCCACATCATTACCAGACACAGCACAAAGCAAAGCCCGAACAGCCAGTTGGCGCTGAGCGCGTCAATCACAAAGCCGCCTGCCAGTGGGGCAACAGCAAAGCCCATCGCACACAGGGCCGCTGCGCCAAAGTAAGAACCACGCAGATGCGGCGGTGCCAGACGGTCAATTTGCACGTTCAGGGTCGGGAACGCGATGACCTCGCCCATACTCATAACGAAACAGGCAATGCCCCAGCCTATTGGCATATCCGCTGGTGTGGCGATAAAGCCAAGCTGCGCCACGGCCATCAGTGCCATGCCAATCCGGGTACGGGTAAACAGCGGAATGTGCTCCAGCCATTTCAGCATAGGGAACTGGAAGACGATAATGGTCACCGTGTTGACCAGTACCAGCCCGGCCACAATCTGCGCTGCCTCTGCCGCGCCCGAGCGGACAATTACCTGAGGAATGGATGATTCGAGCTGAGCGTAGACAAACATCATCAGAAAGTTGGCAATTAACAGTTTGACGAAGATGTTGTCACGGCTGATCACTTTCATCGTCTGACGAAAGTTTGGCAGCGCACCGGTATCCGGTTTGTTGGCAGCGGGCCTGCGCTCGATACCGGTAAACAGCCACACGGTATAAACCAGGTAAGTCGCACCGGTAATTAAGAACAGATCCTGCGGGCTGGACAGCCCAATAGTCACCCCAATCAGCGGCCCGATGGCACCGCCCAGGTTCAGCAGGAAGTAACGGATATTCAGCGCCAATTCCCGGTCTTTGCTGTCCGGCAGGTTGTCACTGATCACGGCTTTGGCCGGCGCTTCAATCATCGGACGCATCAGGCCGGTGATCAGAACCAGAACGTAAAACTGCCATAACTGATCTGCCGCGCCGATCCCCGCATAAGCCAACGCAGCGATCAGGCTGCCCGCCACCATCACCCATTTACGTCCAAACTTATCGGAGAGATAACCACTGTAGAGCCCGGTGACCGAGCCAATCAGCGCCGAACCTGCCAGCATGGCACCGATCTCGGTCGCGCTGGCCTGATAATCCTGGTAGAGGAACACAATAAGAAACGGCCACGCCATAAAGTAACTGGTACGCGCGAGAAGTGTGCCGCTGAGTACGGTCCAGACTGAGAAATTAAAGCGGGTAATTCTTTGAAACTGAAAAAGACTTTCCTGTTTTTCCATCGCATCTCCTTATGCCTGGCAAGTTCCGTTTTATGAGTTTGAGTAGCCAGGCTGTTGCCAACTGTCTGAGAAGCCTTATCCCCCCGGCCATTTCAGGTGCCTGCGTTGCACAGATCTGATTGCTGCTTTGGCTGGTACGGGAGTTCCGGCATGAATTTTTGACTGACCGGGCATCAGTCAGGTCAATATTTATACACTACCCTGATCCGGGTCACACTGTGTAGTGATTTTTGAAACAGAACAAAGATATGGATGAAATCCCTGAATTAACGAGAATTACAGAGTGAAGTGCTAATGAAATCAATACTATCCGTCCGGGTATCCGGACAAAAAAAACGCCCAAAGTCACTGACCTGGGCGTTTTAAACTTCTGATTATCAGAGGAAGTTCGCGTTGTTCGTCTCAGAACCGAACGCTTCAATATTTTCAAGCGTGGTCACCGCAATGTTCTCCAGCGCATCTACGGTCAGGAATGCCTGGTGCCCGGTGAAAATCACGTTGTGGCAGGCTGACAGCCGGCGGAACACATCATCGACGATAACGTCGTTAGACTTGTCCTGGAAGAACAGCTCTTTCTCACTTTCGTACACATCCAGGCCCAGCGCGCCGATACGGCCACGCTTAAGCGCTTCAATCGCTGCGGCAGAATCAAGCAGCTCGCCCCGGCTGGTGTTGATGATCATTACGCCGTCTTTCATCCTGTCGAACGCATCGGCATTGAGCAGATGGTGATTCTCTTTGGTCATCGGGCAGTGAAGCGAGATAACATCTGACTGGCTGATAAGCGTATCCAGGTCGCAGTAGGTCGCTCCCATCTCTGTTGCCACGTCTGTCGGGTAAGGGTCGTAACAAAGCACCTTCATTCCGAGGCCTTTCAGGATCCGCATGGTCGCCAGACCAATTTTGCCCGTTCCGATAATGCCCGCCGTCGAGCCATGGAAGTTAAAGCCCACCAGGCCCTCAAGAGAAAAGTTAGCATCCCGGGTGCGCTGATACGCTTTATGGAAACGGCGGTTAAGCGTCATCATCAGGCCGACCGCGTGCTCTGCAATAGCTTCCGGAGAATAAGCCGGAACGCGGGCAACGGCGATACCCAGCTCTTTTGCGGCTTCAAGGTCAACGTTGTTGAAGCCTGCGCAGCGCATGGCGATCATTTTAACGCCGCGATACGCGAGCTGTTCCAGAACAGGACGCGAGAGATCGTCATTCACGAAAGCACACACCACTTCGCAGCCTTTGGCCATCTTGGCGGTTTTCTCGGTAAGCAGGAAATCGTAGAAGTTGTAGTTGACCTGGTGCTGAGCTTTAGCCTGCTCAAACGCATCCTGGTCGTAAGACTTGGTACTGAAGAAGGCAATGTTGATCATAGTAATTCCTTACAGCTGGTTACTGTGTAATTTGCCACTACCCGTACTATCCCGCTCACGCCCACTTTATTCAACCACAAATGCCTTATGGATATCCGGCAGTTAACGCCCTGCTTTGCTGGCTCCTGCGGCTCCCGTCACCACGCCATAAAGGTGTTGGCCAAAATGTGAACAGGGATACGGAACACCTCGATTAGATCATTTACTCTACAATAGAGTTATAGCTCTAATTATTTTATCAGGAACACCCGTTGACCTACTGTCGCTTTGCAATAAGGAGCCTGCTACCGTGAGACCTTTCGTGATATGGGGCCGGTTATTTGGTTATCAGCCAAATGACTGGTCAGAACAACAACGCTGGCAGGTGGAGATCCTTCTCTACTTCACTATGCTCTCCTTTCTGACCGGCGTTTACAGTCTGATCAAATGGTATGCCGCCGGGCACAATCCGCTTATTGCCACCTCAGTCTACTGCATTGTTGCAGAGGTAATCGCCGCCATGGCGATCGGCAGGTTCAGGCAGAGCTCACTCGCTACCAACATCGGTTTTTCAGGGATGGTGCTTCACGCGCTCAACCTTATCTATCAGAGCGGCGGTGTACTTGAATCCACCCAGAGCTTCTGGGTTGCGGTACTTCTGGTGGCCTTCTTCCTTACGGCTAAACTGAGCCTGGCCTGGCTTTGGAGTATGGTTGTTATCGCAGCTTCCTGCGTGATGGTTTATCTGCAGCTAAAAGGCATCCAGAT
Organism: Vibrio sp. 9-16B-A1; assembly: GCF_056726165.1. Classification (NCBI taxonomy): domain Bacteria; kingdom Pseudomonadati; phylum Pseudomonadota; class Gammaproteobacteria; order Vibrionales; family Vibrionaceae; genus Vibrio; species Vibrio sp. 9-16B-A1. Next base: position 141,414 of record NZ_JBSDZD010000003.1, on the reverse strand, counting down.
ACCCAGCCTGCAGCTCTCTGAATCAGAACAGTTTGTTGATTCCTGGTCCGGGCTGATTGTACCGCTGGCGATCATTGTTATCGCTCAGAGCTACAGCGCGAGAAGACGGCAGAGCTACCAGCACTCCAGTATGGTTGCCCAGCAACAGATGGAGCAGGCGACCGAAAGTGCTAAAAAAGGCGAGCAACACCTTGGTCAGGTACTCAAACAGGCCACCACTAATGCAGAACAACTGACTTCTGTCGCCCACAGCCTCGGCAGCCAGTCTGAACAGCTCAGGTCGGAAGTCGGCGTACTCAACCAGACCTGCGATTCTCAGACGGTAGCCGCCGATCAGCTTTCGCAGCAGCTGAAACAGATGACCCAGGATATCCATGTATCAGACCAGTCTGTTTCTCAGCTTAAACAGCGCAGTGATGCCATCAACCAGCAGGCTTCCAGCAGTATCACCAGCCTCAACGACTCCACCCGCGCTATCGATAAGATCCATGCGGCTAACCAGAAGATCACCGTGGTGGCCGACCTTATCACCAATATTGCCGAGCAGACCAACCTGCTGGCGCTCAATGCCGCGATTGAAGCTGCCAGGGCTGGCGAACACGGGCGCGGGTTTGCGGTAGTCGCAGACCAGGTACGGGAGCTCTCCGCCAGGAGTAATCAGTCTGCCGATGAGATTCGTCAGCTACTCAATACCAGCCGGACAGAAGTAGAAGCAGGCCAGCAGGTAATGAACAAAACCAGCCAGGAGATCACCGGGATCATCAGCGAAGTCAGCACCGCTATGACGGCGGTTGAGCAGTTATCAGAAGTGATGAAGCAGCAGGTCACCACGCTCACCGAACTAAGCAGCGCCAGCAAAGACGTGGCCAGCAATGTCATCAGCATCAGTGATGTTGCAGACCGGGTTTCACAGCAGGACGGACAGCTCAGAAAACAGGTCAGTGAACTGAGTAATCTGGCTGATCAGCTCAGCAGCGTAGTGGCTGTACAATAAAGATACTGAAAGGGAGTAAAACATGAGTCAGACAATACAGGTAAACGGGCACGACGTTTTCATCGACGGAAGGGGTGAAGAGACCATCATCATGCTGCATGGCTGGCCGGATACTTACCGGCTGTGGAAACCACAGGCTGAGTACCTGAAAGGTCACTACCGCTGCGTACGTTTTTCCCTTCCCGGGTATGAGAAGACCCATCAGCGAAAATACTACGACCTTGCCGCTATGCTGAGCTTTATTGATGACATAGTCGAAGCTGTCAGTAACGGTAAGCCGGTGACTCTGCTGCTGCACGACTGGGGCTGCGTGTATGGTTACCAGTACTACATGAATCACCCGGAGAAAGTCAGACGTATTATCGGGGTGGATGTGGGCGATGCGGGCTCGCCTGATATGGTGCTCTCCACCAAAGCAAAGCTGGTGCTGGTGAGCTATCAGCTCTGGCTGATGGCTGCATGGAACATCGGTGGTGGCATCGGTGACTGGATGACACGAAAAGTCGCCGCGTTCTTTAACGCCCCTGCCCCGGCAGATCTTATCCACTCAGGCATGACCTACGCTTACCACTGGCGCTGGAGCTCGGTATTTAAGCGCCGTCCGCTGGGCACCAAGCCGCTCGATATTCAGGTGCCGTTTCTGTTTATCTTTGGTGGCAATAAAGTCGGCAACTTCCACTCAAAACCCTGGCAGGACAAAATGGCGACTATTGACGGAAACAGAGTGGTTGAAATGCCAACCCATCACTGGGTGATGACTGAGAAACCGGATGAGTTTAACCAGATTGTGCTGGAGTGGCTGAGCCAGGCCGACCGAACAGAGACTCCGGAAGAAGATACAACATGCACCGCTGAACCGGCGGCATAACCTCTCTGTCAGATACGCAGCAAGGGGCCCTCCGCCCCTTTTGATTGCTCACTCCCTGCTCACTCCTTATTCAAATTTTCTGAACTAACCCGTCAAATCATTCCCGTTATCTTCCCGTGCTGGCGCGCCTACTATGGTCTCATCAAAGCAATCACAGGGAGAGACGAGCATGATCACTCTGAGACACGCACAAGACCGCGGCCGGGCAAACTTTGGCTGGCTGGATACTAAACACAGCTTCTCATTCGGCGATTACTATGACCCCAGGCACATGGGCTTTTCTGCCCTGCGGGTAATCAATGAAGACGTGATCAGCCCCGGAGCCGGTTTTGATACCCATGGCCACCGGGATATGGAGATCATCACCTACATTCTGAAAGGCGCGATCGAGCACAAAGACAGCACGGGAAATACCGAGGTTCTGCCGGTTGGCGAAGTTCAGTTAATGTCTGCCGGCAAAGGGATCTACCACAGCGAATACAACGCCTCTCAAACTGAAGACCTGCACCTGCTGCAGATCTGGATTCAGCCCAATACCTTTGGCACCAGCCCGGGCTATCAGCAGAAACCCTTCGGCAGAGAACCGGGCCTGACAACCATCGCCACCCCGGATGGCCGTGGCGGCACGCTGCATATAAAACAGGACGCAACACTCCACCAGCTTATCCTTGAGCCGGGAGAGAGCATGAGTTTTGTGATTGGCACCGGACGCAGCGTGTATGTGCAGCAGGTCAGCGGCCAGCTCTCACTGGACGGGCAGCAGGTGATGCCTGGTGACGGAGCTAAGGTTGAAGCTCAGTCTGAGCTGAGCTTTGCTAATCCTGGAGAGGAAACAGTTACGGCACTGGTGTTTGACCTGCCTTAAAATGTACTGACTGCATTTGAACCGGCACAGCGCACTCCTTCTGTGCCGGTTCATCTGAAGCCCGGAAAAATAGATTGCAGAATCCGAAAAATAAAGCTGTTCATTTGCCAGACAACCTGTATAGTGCCCGTAGCTCTTGCAAACGAGCTATTAGTGAAAATTTAGTACAAGCCTTCTCCCAGTTTCCTTTCGATACCCTCGTTTAGCTCCTGCGATTGCTTCTCATCATAGTTTTTTAAAATAGCATTTGCCCGCAGCTTCAATATCATTATTTTTTTCAGAGGTATCTATGTCTACTAAAACAACTGGCTCAGTAAAATGGTTTAACGAAACTAAAGGCTTCGGCTTTATTTCACAAGACAACGGCGGTGCTGATGTGTTTGTACACTTCCGCGCAATCGCATCTGAAGGCTTTAAAACCCTTTCTGAAGGCCAAAAAGTAAGCTTTGATGTAGAGCAGGGTCAAAAAGGCCCTCAGGCATCAAATGTAGTCGCTCTGTAGTAGCGTTGGGTGTAATGCACCTTGCATTACACCTGCTTCCCTATCTAATTATCAATACACCTAAAATTCAGGAGTTTTATTGTCCCGAAGAACAAGTCGCCAGCGATACTGGTATAAAAAATCAAGTAACAAAAACATACATCCAGGCAGAGTATGTTCAAGATAGAGTTTTACTTAGAAAATGAACAGCTAACCTGGTCAGCAAGAATACATCAACTCAATAGTGATATCCTGAGACGTCACGTCTTTCCAAAGCTTCATTCCTGGCAGCATGAACTAGACTTTACATTTTCCGAGTCAAATATGATGGGAGAAATTCTGTCAGGCACGGGAATTAAACTGGGTACTTTCAAAGTTTATTGATGACCATGCTAAGCTAAGGAATACTCACATGAAAGTAATCGCAAAAAAGCAAAATCAACAAGAAGAAAAATCATTTGGTCTGTAAACACCCATGAGTATCCCCATCAAAGTCGAAATCGAGCCAGAAATCAGTTGTTCTAACTGCAAGGCATGCTGTTGTCGCCTTGAGGTTATGATTATTTCAGATACCTCTGTTCCAGAGGAGTATATAAGCCGGGATGCCTGGGGCGGAGAGACAATGCTCAGGCTGGCAGATGGCTGGTGCTCAGCTTTAGACCGGGAAACGTTCATGTGCAGTATTTATGAGAACCGCCCCTGGATATGTCGGGAGTTTGAGATGGGCTCCTATGAATGCCAGGAGGAGCACCGTTTTCGATAGACGAAAGCGCTCCCTCCTGAGTGTAACTTATCCTTACAGTTCGTTACCGGCTTGCAGATGCCGGACAGGCTAAATAGTCAAAGCCATTCTCGATCAGAGACTCTTCCATTACAGAAATAACCTGTCTGCTGGTTTCTTTACTCATCACATCCGATTCATTTTTCCTGTTAAGAATCAATGATGAAATATGCTCAATCTCGTATCCAAACCCACCACCGCGAACAGGTGTTGAAATCTGCGTCTGCTCACCTTTAAATGATATGTCGATTGTTTTTGGGTTCCACCATTTACCATGGATAACGATTTCCAGGTCAGGCCCCCGAATGATTGCTTCCCGTTTGAGATCACGCGTGATCGATGCGCAGATTTCACCTTTTATCTGACCATCAAATGTAAACACTACATTTTCATCTACTTCACTTTGGAGATTATCCTTAGCGTACTCAACGGTTGGTTTCGTTACAGGGGTATTGGTTAGCTGACACAAGTCAGCGTAAAGCCAAAGACCGTATACACCTACATCTAAAGTCGCACCGCCACATAGCTTTGGATTAAACAGGTGCCAGTCACTATCGAACTCATGCCAGTTGCCAAATGATGCCTCAATAGCGTTAATTTCCACATTTTTGTCTTTAATAAACTGCTTCATTTCCTGGTATGCAGGAAATGCGACAGTCTTCATTGCTTCAGCTAAAAGTAATCCTTTTTCCTCAGCCAGCGTCGACATAGCATCCCAGTCTTTTAGATTGGTGAAGGCTGGTTTTTCAACCAGGACATGCTTTCCATGATTTAAAAACAGCTCAACCAGACTTTTGTGGAATGGATGAATAGTAGCAATATAGACAATGTCCACATCAGCGTCATTTGCCAGTTCTGTGTACGAACCATAGCTTCTGTGGCAGCCATGTTGTTCAGCAAAACTGTCGGCTCGCTGTTTATCCCGCGCTGCGACAGCATGAAGTTCAGCGTTTCCAACTTGCATTGTCAGGTCTGTAACAAAGCGATGTGCAATTTTACCCAGCCCTGCAATACCCCAACGTACGTTCTTATTATTCAAATTGTTATCCCTCAATGTTCGCTACCGGGGAATATTACCATTGCGAATATGAACTAATAAAACATTCAGGTGATCATTTTAGCCTCCGGGTGAAGAACAGATATCGCCTGAATAAGCTATGTTTGATTTGAGGAAGGAGGCATGGCTTATGGTTTATCGGGTACTGGCAGATTTTGTCGTATTGCTCCACCTTCTGTTTATCATCTTCGCCCTGCTCGGAGGCGCGCTGGTACGATGGCGTGCCTGGATGCTGTTTGTCCATATCCCTGCCGCACTATGGGTTACGGTGCTCAGTTTCAAAGGCTGGATCTGCCCTTTAACACCACTGGAAAACCAGTTAAGACAGGCGGCAGGCAGCGAAGGTTATCCGGGTGGCTTTGTCGAGCACTATATCATTCCTGTCATTTATCCGGCTGAGCTGCACTTTGAGGTGCAGGTTTTACTCGGCATTGCAGCTTTGGGGATCAACATCGCTATTTATGCGTTCGTCTGCTATTGGTATAAGTTCAGGCCGGACGGGAGGCGGGAATGAAAAATATGTTCGTTACCTTCATAGTATTTTACGCACTTCTCGCTCTTGCTATGTATGCCTTTCAGCGCCAGTTGATGTACTTCCCCCGGTCGGCGAGTGATGTCTATGGCGGGATGAACACCACCTTCATTGTTGATGGCACACAGCTTTCAGGCTGGACGCTGAATGAAGGGCAGCCCAGGGCGTTAATCTATTACGGCGGGAACGCAGAAAGTATCGAAGCCAATATCCCGTTCTTCAAAACGGTGATCCCACACTACACTGTCTACCTGATCCCTTACCGGGGTTATGGCAATAATTCAGGTTCTCCGACTGAAAAAGCTTTATACACCGATGCTCTGCAGATATTTGAGTCCGTCAAAAACAGACATGATTCAGTCTCCCTGATGGGCCGGAGCCTTGGTTCAGGTATCGCCACATACGTGGCGGCTAACCGGCAGGTGGACAAGCTTATCCTGGTCACCCCATTTGACAGCGTTGAAAACGTCGCAAAAGACGCTTACTGGATGTTTCCGGTTTCCTGGTTGATCAAAGACAGATACCTGTCATCAGACCGGGTAAAAGATATTACGGCTCAAACCTATATCTTCGTTGCCGAAAAGGACCGGGTGATCCCACGGGCGAGAACCGACCAGCTGATCGCTGAATTTGGCGATCAGTTAGCGGAGGTGTTTGTCATTACCCGCGCAGGCCACAATGATATTTCAGACTACCCTGGCTATGTATCGGGGTTGAAGCGTGCACTGGATTAACTCGTGGGGCATTTTTGTGGAAGAACAACAGAGCCTGCGCTTAAACCTAAGTACAGCACAGGGGCACCTGCGTCCCCCAATACCGGCTTAATGCGTACCTGCTACGCAGGGCCAAACTTCTCCATCACTTCAGCTTCCGTCATTACCGGGCTGTCACTGTCCAGAGTGTAATAGTCCGGCTTCAAATCGATAAAGTACTGCATAGCAATGTCCAGTTTTGCATCTTTAGGGAAGCCCAAGGCACCCAGCAGGATATTGTACTCACCGGAATGGTTCAGCCTGGCGTAGAGGTGTGTACCACAATGCTTACAGAAACCTCTCTTCGCCCAGGGAGACGAGGTGAACTCTGAAAGATTTTCCTCCCCCCGTACAGCCACCTCTGTCCCGCACGGCATAGCAAACTGAGGGCCACCATTCCATTTCGTGCACGTATGGCAGTGACAAACGATAAACTTGTTGGATGGGTTTTGTACCTGCAAGCTGACTTTTCCGCAGAGGCACTCTGCCAGTCTTGGTTCGCACTTCATGATTGTTCTCCATTTTGTTTTCAATCCCACAAGCCAGAAGGATTGAAGGTGTAACGCCATAACACAGCAGATCCAGTTAAAATGAAAGCTCACTCACAGCCGTCAATGGGTTGCTGAATCGCTTCCAGGCAAAAGAAAATTAGTACTTATTTGCCTATATACGCTATACCATCAATCTGCACATGCAGCCCACCTTCTCCGCCTTTATGAGCGAAATCTGTTGAGATGGTTTTTCTTGCGGGATAACCATTTTTAAACCGCTCTTTGATCACTTTCTCCAGCAGTGGAATTTCCCAAACATCCCTGAAAAGCACATCTATTTTAACGACGTGGTCAAGTGTAAGCCCCTCCATTTGCAGCTTCCTTTCCATATCATCAAATGCCCCGTTTATCTGCCCTTCCACCGTATCACCAACATTTCCGACACAGTAACCAAGGTACACAGTATCCCCGGCAACAACATAGCCTGAATGTGCCCATTCCTCATTTACGTCACCACGCTTGATACCTGACATGCTCATGTTCCTCTAAATCAATTGAGACGGGACGTAGCATAATCCTGTGTGATATTAAATTCCGTGATCACTGTATAAAAAAACAGTAACGTTAGTATGAAAAGTCATCTCCTGAGGCACTGTTTCGAAATAAAGAGGGTCAGAGTCATTTTAAATAATTTGACTCTGACCCTCTTTATTTCAGTGCATGCCCCAAAACGACAAAAGCCCCGGCACATCAGCCAGGGCTTCCTCTTTCAAACCGCATTTCAATCAGTACAAATCAGAAAATACAGTGCTTAGCAAAATCCGCCGCTTCATTCGCAGTCCACTCGCCTTTCGGCTTCTCTTTCAGGTCTTCACACCACTGTTCACTGCCAATGCTGTCCTGGAGTACGCAGTGCTTGGCGAAATCGACCGCATTGTCTGCCGTCCACTCTGTCTTTGGCTTATCGCGCATGCCATCACACCAGGATTCTGTACCAACTTCATCAGTACATGCTGTCAGCGCTGTTGCGGCCAGTGCCAGCATTACCAGCTTTTTCATAAATTCGGATTCCACTTACAATAACGGAGGAACTATACCCGAAGTCTCCCCGCAGGTGTTAGCCACGCGCCGTATGGCCAGTGTCACTGAACAGTATGCGCGTACTCGATCACCACCTGCTTACCATCCACGTACACGTGCTGGATCTCTCCGTCTACGCTGATACGGTTTTGCAGAAAAACGACTTTAGGTTCCTGGCCGCCGGTGCGCATCAGGGATGGCAGCAGCATTTGGGGGTCAACATGCAGCATCCGGCAGAACTGGCTGACAAACGGCATGTTAAGCGGCGCAGTGCCACGAAGAAGGTTTGAAAATTCAAGCTGGCTGACGCCAAGGCGTTTGGCCACTTCCATTTGAGTCAGGCGCATTTTGGCCTTTTGCGACATCCAGATATGATACAGGGCATCCCTGTCTTGCTGAGTAAAATCCACTGCGTTTGCTCTCTTGTTGTCTTTTTGTGGCGCAAATTTTGTCAACTGAGGCAAACAGGATGTCAGCGGTAAGTGATTTTTCGTTCAGAGTTTTCACGGCTGTTAACGGCAAAAAGGCCACACTTGTGGCCTTTTTCCTTACTTTTCATCTAATTCGATGAAAAGTACTAACGTTAAAGCCGGTCAGCCAGTGCCGGGGGAACAAACAGGTATCCTGGATGGAGATAACTATTGTCAGGCACTGACCGACCGGGGTTCGGTGTATCCGGTTTAATCAGCCCGAAACTAGCGGGACTGAAGCGGATATGAGCGGTAACTCCACATACCGTAAGTACGCAGTGCGTCGCGGTAAATACCCAGCAGCTCGCCGTCACTGGCTTTCGCCAGCTCTTTCAGCGGTTTATCCGGGTAGGAAACCGTATCAAACGTGATGCCATGCGGGCCGGTCTGCCAGGTCGCGACTTCAAACAGGGTCTGACCACGGCGTACATGGCTGGCTGAGCTGATGATGGTCGCGTGCTTAATATCATGACGCGCCAGCGCGTACGCACTGTACAGGGCGTTATCTACCGTACTGGTGGCGTAGTTCTCTTCGATGATGCGGTCTTTGCTCACGCCGCGTTCGATGAGCCAGTCTGCCATCAGCTTACCTTCGGTTTTGTTGTTCTGCGGCACACCACCGGTCAGAACGATAAACGCATTCGGGTTCGCTTTTGCCATCGCCAGCGTGGTTTCCAGGCGGGCAATCAGAATATCGTGCATCGAGCCGTCCGGATTCAGCGCGTAACCCAGAGTCACGATAGCGCCGTCTTTGCCCAGCTTCTCGGTGGATTTCTCTTTCAGCGGTGTTTCCAGTACCCGCTCAACCGTATCAAACAGGCGCACCAGATCGGCTTCACGGCCTGCGTTCAGCCTGGCAACAGCTTTCATGTGCTCGACTGATTCTGCTTTGTTGCCTTTGAAGTTCTGCCATACCGCCAGGTAGGAATGCAAATCCACATCGTCCGGTGCTACAGAGAGCGCCTTTTCAAACAGCTCGATCGCCCGGTCCACATTTTTGTTGTAGATCTGCGCGTTGGCAGCGGAGATCAGCAGGTCGGTACGGTAAGGCTCCAGCTGGTACGCTTCCATCAGGCGGCTGGTGACGATCTCCATGTTGCTTGGCATCTTGGCGGTAAAGCCCGCATGCGATACCCGCGCCGGAGATTTAAACGCCTTCAGGGCGTCAGCCAGAAGCTGATCGACCACCTGACGTTTGGTAACAAACTGGCTGTACTCCGCGCCAGAGGCAACGGCGGTGTTATCAGCGGCGACAGAAGTAAAAGGAACACTCAGAAGGGTACCCAGAGCGAGGGCAATTACAGTTTTTCTCATTGTTTTATATCTGTTTATTGGAAGTTCAATTGAAGTCTAATTTTGCCGTACAAAAAAACTGTGAATTGGGCCGCAAAGCCGTGTCAGGTTAGTGTCAAAATGATCCGAAGTGGGCAGTGTGCGCCACTTTTATCACACCAATCAAGGATACAACTTCCTGTCTGACCGAGGAATCAGCGAGTTATTCATTTTTGTTGCCATAAAAGCAAAGCACCCACCCCTTCTTTTTTGCAAAATCACTTTTCATTCGAAGATAAACAAGAGCTATTGAACTCTTTTAAAAACCGGAGTAGTTTGACATTAAATTATGAGCGACATGTATTGCGCCACTCATAATCATCAAAGATTTACCCCGTTTACTGTTTTGAACTCAACAAATAGTTAATGAACTTCTTTTGATACACACCGATACAATCAAAAGAAAAAACCGGAGAACACAGTATGAAAAAGGCTCTAGTCGCGACTCTTCTTGCTTCTGCTTCATTCAATGGTCTGGCCGTTGAATACAAGGATCCCAACCCTCAGTTTGATCAAAACTTAGCAAAATACGGGGTCAGCGTGGCAAACTGGGAAGAAGCCAAAAACATGCGTTATACCATGGCTGATTCCTACCTGAACCACTACTACGCACTTGTAAAGCACGGCGAAGCAATGCCACTTAAGGTGTTAAATGACTTCGACCCATCTACTGTCATGATGGATGATGTTATCCCGGGCAAGAAAATCAGCCTGTACAACGTAATGCGTGACCGCGCTTCTGTGCAGAGCTATGTAATACTGGATCCAAAAGGGAACATTGTCGCGGAAGATTACTGGTCCAATACAGATAAAGACACTAAACACCACCTGATGTCTGCACATAAGTCTTTCTCTTCGATGCTATGGGCCATTGCTATTGATAAAGGCTACATGAAAGCAGATGACCCGGCTGGAAAGTACATTAAAGAGTTCGAAGGCACACCATGGGCAGATATTCCACTGCAAAACTTTGCAGACATGGCTTCCGGCATTAATGACATGTACTTCACCCGTAAAGGCTATCACAACTGGGGTATGCCGGAAGGCGTATCGTGCTGGGACAGCGCCATGTCTACCGTAACCGGCTACAACGGCCTTGAAATGCGTGACGGTAAACTGCTGCCACCAGAAGATGCTCTGGGTAAAATTGAATCATTTGGTGATTACCTGCGTGCTTTTGCCCTGAAAGCCAAGCCAGAATGGAAACCAGGTACCGTCTACCAATACCGCGGACTAAACACTGAAATTCTTGCCCGCGCGGTCGAGGCTGCGACTGGCATGAACCTGGCTGAGCTGAGCGAAAAATTCCTGTGGAGCAAAGGTGGCTTCACTTCAGATATGACACTTTACATTAACCAAAAGCGAGAATCTCTGGCTGCTGGCTCCATGAATGCAACTAACCGTGACTTCGCGATTGGTTCATACCTGATGGCAAATGGCGGTAAGAACTGGAAAGGCGAGCAGATTATTCCAAAATTCTACATCGACCAGGTTAACAATGGTGATGACGGCGTCAGGGAAGCATGGGATAAAATCTCCTATGAGCACCTGCTGGCACCAACTGCATTCTACAAAAATCAGTGGCGCACCGTCACCAACCCGGAAACCGGCCGCACCGTTTCAGTCATGATCGGCGTAAACGGCCAGTGGTCAGCATACGATCACGACACCGGATACTCCATGGCAACATTTGGTGCCTTCCGCGAGCCAACCGGCCAACGCTATGTTCAGATCTACCTGAATGAAATCATCTTCCCTATCTTCGATGAAATGGCAAAACGTAAGTAAGTCAGAAGGCAAAACAAAACCCCCGGGGAAGTCCCGGGGGCTTGTTATTTATAAGTTCAGGTTACAGGAATGCCTTATATGGCAGCTCCGGCTCATCAGTAAAGATATCGCGGAAGCCACGGAAGTGCTGGTAGTGCATGCGGCCTTTATCCGTTGGGTAGGTGTACTTGCCGCCTACCTGCCAGAAGAACGGGGCAAAACCGTATTGCAGGCGCTCTTTCTTCATATTCCACAGTACTTCGATTTCACGCGGGTCGTTCTGGAAGTTGGCCCAGATATCGTGGTGGAACGGCACAACAACTTCACAGTCCAGAGTTTCACCGGCACGCAGGATGTCTGAAGCCGTCATCTTATCGGTTACGCCGCGTGGGTTTTCACCGTATGAAAGCAGCGCTACGTCGATCTGGTACTCGTTACCGTGCATCGCGTAGTAGTTTGAGTAGTGTGAGTCACCTGAGTGATAAACAGAGCCACCGCTGGTTTCGACAAGATAGTTCACCGCACGGGCGTCCATACCATCCAGAATCTCTTTATCGTATGATGAAGTGCCTTCCGGCAGGGTTACCAGAGCGGTACGGTCGAAAGAGTCCAGTACGCGGATCTTCATATCGCCGATTTCCAGCACATCGCCCACTTTTGCCACCACGCAGCGCTCTTCAGGCACGCCCCAGCCAGTCCAGAGATCCACACACGCCTGAGGGCCGATAAATTTCACGTGCTCGCCGCAGTTTTGCAGAACCGCTGCCGCCACATTCACATCAATATGATCCGCGTGATCGTGAGATGCCAGTACCGCATCGATCTCTTTGATGGCAAACGGGTCAAGCGGGAAGATAGCGGTACGCAGGTTTGGCTGCAGTTCACGTACGCCGCCCATACGCATCATCTGGTGCTGGTTCTTCATCAGGGCATTTTTCTGGGTCTTTTTACCGGTACCACACCAGAAGTCGATGGAGATATTGGTGTTGCCTTCTGATTTCAGCCAGATCCCGGTACAGCCCAGCCACCACATGGAAAACGTATTTGGCTCAACAACGGTTTTCTCAATCTCTTCGTTCAGCCAGGTTCCCCACTCAGGGAAGGTATTCAGGATCCAGGATTCGCGGGTGATTTCGTTTACATTACTCATAGCAACACCTTTTCTTTCACGTAGTTTCATTAAATTTTGGATGCAGGGAGCCGGGCGCCGGAGCGTAAAGCTCTGACACCTGGAAATTTTTGTAAGAGGTTAAGCCTGTTTTAGACCAGGATTACGTCCGTACCCTGAGCCCGAATTGCTTCGATAACTTCAGGTCTGGCATCTTTACCGGTGATCAAAATATCTATCTTGGCCGAAGGGCAGAACAGCATGCCGGTTCGCTGACCGATTTTGGAGCTGTCGACCACGACCACAAGCTTGTCTATCTGCTCCAGCATCTGCTGCTCAGCGACAGCAGTCAGCATATCGGCTTTGTACAGCCCCTGCTCTGTCAGGCCCTTGCCACTGGTAAACATCCAGTGACCGGCGTAGCCGCCAAGGGCATCCGGAGCCGGATTAAGGAAGATATTCTGCGCACGGTTGTACTGACCACCGATAATGATCACGTCATCGTGGTCTTCGTTGATCAGGTAGCTCGCCAGCGGGAAGTAGTTGGTGACTATCTGCACGTCCTGACCACACAGCTCCTGCCCCAGCAGGAAAGCGGTCGAACCACAGTTGATCACTACACTGTCACCCGGCTGACACAGCTCTGCCGCTTTTACCGCGATTTTGGACTTCTCGTGGTAATGGTCAGTGCTGTTGATGTTCAGCGGTGTCCAGTTTTTCTTCTTAACTTCAATGCGCTGGGCACCGTTACGGATCTTTTTCAGTTTTCCCAGCTCATCTAACTTAGAGATATCGCGGCGTGCGGTAGCCGGAGAGACCTGGAATTTGTCGATGATATGCGCCACGTTGATCGTGTGCATATCGTCTAACAAAGACAGGATCTGGTGATGTCTCTGTACTTCATTCATGGTTATCACCCTTCTTTTCATCAAGTGATTACTTGGTGATTATTTTTGATTTGTTATGATTCTATTTGTCACCCCTGTGAATGTCAAATTTTGACCACTTCGATTTTTGCACCGGATCACAAAAACGCCTAACCCATTGATTTTATAGGCCTTGTTGTTTTCACATGTGATCCACAGCCCATTTAACTGGTTTTTCTTTGAGCAAAATTGATAAATATCAAAATAATCATAAATGAGCATTGAATGATTACTTGTGATTGTTAAAGTCTGTTCTGTGAGCAAAATGAGCAATTAATAAGCTCTGTCCTACACACAATTACAACTACATTCACCAAGGGGTAAAGATATGGAGTTCCTCTACGACATCTTCTATATTTTTTACAGCCAGGTTATGACCAAAGCTCCGCTGCTGCTGGGTTTGGTCACCCTAATCGGGTACTGGCTGTTGAGACGCGATCCTACAACCATCATCAAAGGTACAATCAAAACCATCGTTGGTTTCATGCTTGTACAGGTTGGTGCTGGCACACTGGTTAAAGGATTTAAACCAGTCATCGAAAAACTTTCTGAATACCACGGCCTGACCGGCTCAGTTATCGACCCTTACACCACTATGATGGCGACCATGGAAAACATGGGCGACATGTACTCCTGGGTTGGTTACGCGGTGCTGCTGGCGCTGGGTATTAACATCCTTTTAGTGCTGTTCCGCCGTATTACCGGTATCCGCACCATCATGCTGACTGGCCACATCATGTTCCAGCAGGCCGGTCTGGTTGCGGTGTTCTACTTCATTCTTGGCGCGTCGATGTGGGAAACCATCCTTTACTCAGCGGTTCTGATGGCGCTGTACTGGGGTATCTCTTCCAACATCATGTTCAAGCCAACCGAAGAAGTCACCGGTGGCGCAGGCTTCTCTATCGGTCACCAGCAGCAGGTTGCTTCCTGGATTGCCACCAAAGTGGCACCAAAACTGGGTGACAAGAACGACAGCGTAGACCATATCGAACTGCCTAAATGGCTGCACATCTTCCACGACAGCATCGCAGCGACGGCCATTGTGATGACTGTGTTCTTCGGCATCATCCTGCTTTCATTCGGCCTGGATAACCTTCAGGCAATGGCAGGAAAAACGCACTGGACTATCTACATCATCGAAACCGGTCTGAAGTTCGCAGTAGCGATTCAGGTGATCGTTGCCGGTGTACGTATGTTCGTTGCAGAGCTGTCTGAAGCGTTTAAAGGCATCTCTGAGCGCGTTATCCCTAATGCGGTTCTGGCGATTGACTGTGCGGCTATCTACGCATTCTCTCCAAACGCGATGGTATTTGGCTTTATGTGGGGCGCAATTGGTCAGTTCCTGGCTGTGGGCGCACTGCTGCTGGCTGACTCGCCAATCATGATCATCCCGGGCTTTATTCCGATGTTCTTCTCTAACGCCACTATCGGTGTGTTTGCCAACCACTTCGGCGGCTGGAAAGCGGTCATGAAGATCTGTTTCGTGATGGGCATCATCGAAGTTGTCGGCTCTGCATGGGCTATCCAGCTTATCAGTAACCACGGCGTTGAGTTCAGCGGCTGGATGGGTATGGCTGACTGGGCACTGGTGTTCCCGCCAATCTTTGCCGGTATCTCTATGTCGAAAGCTTTCTTCTGGGTACTGGTTGCTCTGGCTGGTGTGTACATGTACTTCGCCTCCAAACAGCTGCGTGCTGAAGAAGATGCACAGGGCGCGGTATCGGTTACCGAAGAGCCTGAAGTCATCGAAGCGGTAGAAAAAGCGATTGAAGCGAGCGACGGCGTGCGTCCGGTAAGCATCCTTGCGGTGTGCGGTAACGGCCAGGGCTCATCAATGATGATGAAAATGAAGATAGGTAAATATCTTGAGAAGAAAGGCATTCCACACGTAATGGACTCATGCGCGGTGTCGGACTACAAGTCCAAGCTGGCCAGCACAGACATTATCGTGTCATCCAAACATCTCTCTGCAGAGATGGACCCGGGTGAAGGCAAGTTTGTCCTGGGGGTACAAAACATGCTCAACCCGAACTCCTTTGGCGATGAACTGCTCGACCTGATCGACAAAAACTTCGCCACCCAAAAATAAAAGCAAAAACAAAAATAACCGGAAGCCATTGGAGCGGCAGCAATGCCCTCCAATGGCGGAAGGAAGAACTGATAAACAGAATCTATAACGGAGACAAAAGCCATGGGATTGAAACAATCACTGATCGATAACAACTCAATTAAGCTTCACCAGAGCGCGGCTGACTGGCGCAGTGCTATCAAAATCGGTACCGATATGCTGATTGAGTCCGGCGCTATCGCCCCTTCTTATCACGAAGCCATCATCGGCAGCATTGAAAAACTTGGTCCTTATATCGTGATTGCTCCAAACCTGGCCCTGCCTCATGCCCGCCCGGAAGACGGTGTGCTGAAAACCGCATTCGCGCTGGTCACCCTGGACACCCCGGTTTACTTCGAAGGCGAAGATGAGCCGGTAGACGTACTGATCACCCTGGCCGGCAGCTCTTCTGACGAACACATGGAAGGCCTGATGGAAGTCACTCAGGTTCTTGATGACGAAGAGAGCGAAACCGGCGTGGATCTGGACAAACTTCGCAACTGCCAGAGCAAAGAAGACGTCTACCGAGTGATCGACGAAGCACTGGCGCAAGAAGCAGCTTAGGAGACCCAATATGTACTCACAACTGAAACAGCGCGTGCTTGAGGCTAACCTCAAGCTGCCCAAATACGGCCTGGTGACTTTTACCTGGGGCAACGTATCGGAAATCGACCGTGAGCTTGGCGTTCTGGCTATCAAACCTTCCGGCGTCGAGTACGACGCCATGACTGCCGACGATATCGTGGTGGTCGATCTGGAGGGCAATGTGGTCGAAGGCCGCCTGAATCCATCGAGTGATACTGATACCCATATCGAGCTGTATAAAGCTTTCCCGGAGATCGGCGGCGTAGTGCATACCCACTCGCGCAGCGCCACTATCTGGGCCCAGGCCGGTATCGATATTCCTGCGCTCGGCACCACTCATGCGGATTATTTCTACGGCGATATTCCGTGTACCCGCAAGCTCTCTCAGAATGAAATAGCCGGAGAGTATGAAAAGAACACCGGCCTTGTGATCGTCGAAGAGTTCGCTCAGCGCAAAACAGACCCGATGGCAGTACCGAGCGTTATCGTCGCCGGACATGCGCCTTTCTCCTGGGGTAAGGATGCCGATGATGCAGTACACAACTCGGTGGTACTGGAAGAGATCTCCGCTATGGCGCTGGCAACCCGCTCGCTCAACAGCGGCATTAAGATCCAGCCGGAGCTGTCAGACAAACACTACCTGCGTAAACACGGCGAAAACGCCTACTACGGCCAGAGGTAACCGCTATGTATAAAGTGCTGGCATTAGATTTGGACGGAACCGTACTGAGCGACGATCACACCATTCATCCGGAAGTAAAACAGGCTATCCGTGATGCACGGGAACATTGTCATGTGGTGATCGTCACCGGTCGTCACCACACCGCCGCGCGGCCATATTACGAAGAGCTGGGGCTGACCACCCCAATCATCTGCTGCAACGGCACTTATGTATACGACTACCAAAACAACCAGGTAGTGATCCACAACTCGATAGAGAAACAGGACGCCCTGACCTTTATCGACCTGGCGAAGGAATTTCAGGTCAAGATGGTGATGTATGTGACCGACGCCATGACCTACTCCAACCACAACCCAATCCACTATATGCAGGCGCTGGAAAGCTGGGCCGAGCAGGCGCCCGAAGCGCACCGGCCAAAGATCTACAGGGTGGACAGCTTCCGCACCGAAGCCGAGCAGACTGACTATGTATGGAAGTTTGTGGTAGAGGGCCAGCCAAGTTCGGTCGAACGGCTGCAGAGCCACACCTGGGTTGCCGAGCGCTTCAGCGGTGAGCGCTCCTGGTCCAACCGCATTGATTTCGCCGCCAAAGGCAACAACAAGGGCAAGCGCCTGGCTGAGTTCGTCAGCGAACTCGGTTATCACCCTAACCACGTAATTGCCGTGGGGGATAACCATAACGATATCTCCATGCTCAGCTACGCCGGTCTTGGCGTCGCGATGCACAACGCCGACGACACGGTGAAATCCTCAGCCCGGATGGTCTGCCCGACAGACAACAACCAGGGCGGCCTCGCCCGCCTGATACGAGACAAAATTCAAGGATAATTCCCATGACCAAACCTATGATTCAAATCGCGCTGGACCAAACCAGTCTGGCCGCGGCGGTTAACGTCGCCCAAAATGTAGAGAAATTCGTCGATGTTATCGAAGTTGGCACCATTTTGGCCTTCGCAGACGGCATGAATGCGGTCAGCACCCTGCGTAAAAATCACCCGGACCATATCCTGGTGTGTGACCTGAAAACCACCGACGGCGGCGCGATCCTGGCCCGGATGGCATTTGAAGCCGGTGCAGACTGGCTGACGGTTTCTGCCGCCGCGCATATCGCAACCGTAGGCGCGTGTAAGAAAGTCGCCGATGAGTTTAACGGCGAGATCCAGATCGAGATCTACGGCAACTGGACGATGGAAGACGCCAAAGCCTGGGTTAACCTTGGGATCACCCAGGCCATCTACCACCGCTCGCGTGACGCAGAGCTTGCCGGTGTGGGCTGGACAGACGAAGACATCAATAAGATGCGTCAGCTTTCTGAAATCGGCCTTGAGCTTTCGATCACCGGCGGCATCGTTCCTGAAGACCTTTACCTGTTCGAAGGCATCAAAGCCAAAACCTTTATCGCAGGCCGCGCACTGGCGGGTGAAAAAGGTCAGGAAACCGCAGAAGCGCTGCGCGCACAGATCGACCGCTACTGGAAATAGCAACAAGCTACCGAAGAGCACTTATCCCCTGCCCGACATATCCGGCCCCGGCCGGGTAAGTCCCGAATTTTAGAGGACACCACTATGTACCAGAACCTGGAGCGCCACCGGGTCGGCCTGTATGAGAAAGCCCTGCCCAACGAGATGAGCTGGGAAGAGAAACTGAGTACCACCAAAGAGCTGGGTTTTGATTTTCTGGAGATCTCGGTCGATGAATCCGATGAGCGCCGCAGCCGTCTGGACTGGGATGATGAGACCATCTACGGCCTGCGCCGCCTGTGCGAGCAGCACCAGATCCCGCTTCAGTCCATGTGTCTGAGCGCTCACCGCAAGTTCCCGTTTGGCTCTGCTGATCCTGAGATCCGTGAACAGGCAGTTCTGCACATGCAAAAAGCCATTTCACTCGCCTATAAGCTCGGCGTTCGCACCATCCAGCTTGCCGGTTATGACGTTTACTACGAGCCAGCCAACGCGGCAACCCACCAGCGCTTTATTGAAGGCATGCGGGCCAGCGCCAAAATGGCCGAGCGCGCCGGAGTCATGCTGGCAGTGGAAATCATGGATACCGACTACCTCAACTCACTGAGTAAGTTTGAGATCTTAAACCGGGAAGTCGACTCACCGTACTTCACCGCCTATCCGGATGTAGGCAATATCTCCGGCTGGAACTACGACGTCTGCACCGAGCTGGCACTGAGCCGTCCGCATATCACCCAGATCCACCTCAAAGACACTTACCGGGTTACCCCGGAGTACAAAGGCCAGTTCCGTGATCTTGTGATTGGTGACGGAGAAGTGAACTTCAACGCCATCTTCGAAACCCTCAAACGTACTGACTGTGTCGTACCGCTGGTCATCGAGATGTGGGCCCAGGACGACAACTGGCGCGAGCATATCCTGACCGCCCAGAAACGCCTCAACCAGGCGTGTGATTTCGCCCAGCTGCCCCGGCTATTTGCCGCATAGAAAACCTGATCTCACCGGTGCCGGGCGAGAATGGGCACCGGTGTTGTCATGCTCCGACCCTGCAATAGCAGGTCTTTATCCCCTGATTGGGATAGCGCAGTGTTCCGCCCCCGTGAGCACTGCGCTCTTTCCTTGACATCCCGGGCACCGTGACGCAAAGTGTGCTTCTTTTTTGAACCCGCTTAAGCCCCTGACGCCAATGAAATTACTTCACCTGCAACTCTTCTGGTACGAGAAACACCATACTCTGCTTGAGATGGAAGATTTGCCGGCCCTCACCCCGGCACAGGAAAAAGAGCTGAAAGAGTGGGCCAAAGGCCGGCGTAAAATCCTCAGCTATGAAGTCCACCAGCAGCCATGGGTAAAAGTAAACGTCGATGGTTTCTCTTCGCTTCTCAACCTCAAGCCAAACGGAACCCTGACCGAACAGGACCTGTTCAGCGAAAAGACCCTTCAGGGCCTCTGGAAAGTGGTCGACGGCTTTCTGTTTATCAAGGTGATCAGCGGTGAGTTTATCGTTGAGTATCAGATCGTCGGCAACGCCAAACAAAACGTCCACTGCGGCGTGGAGTACATCAACGGCAAAGTGAGTACTTACAGTAAGTTTGTTTTGAGTAAAGCGAACAGCTAACCGCTCCCCAAAAAATGAACTAAAAAAAGCAGCGTACCGGACGCTGCTTTTTGCTATTTGGTGACTACAGAATACTGTTCAAGTTCACTGTCAGTCATCTTATGCATGCCGTTAAATGGCGCGGCATGGATGGTGTAAAAGTAAAATTCAGGGCCGTCTTTTGCGCCCAGCATTTTACTGAAATAAACGAGCTGGTCATGGTGAGCCGGGCTGTCTTCAGGAAGCTGTTCTGCCGTTTTTCCATCAGCCGAGCAGCACCATGAATGGACACCAACCTTACCACCGGGCTCAACAGTACGCTTTACCCCTGCAGTAAACAGATCCACGCCACCAGAATAGGCAAAACCATCTGCCGGGATCCTGGTGTTCAGGCCTGCATTGCGCAGCAGGTTGCCGGTATGCATGTTGATATCATCATTCAGCGAGCCCCGGACGGCTTTGATCACAACAGTATCAACCTCCGGGTGAGCTTTAACCATGTCACGCAACTGAACATAAGTATTGCTGCCCAGCAGGCCGGTCAATACCGCCTCATTACCGTTAAAGACTAACTGACTGGTACCACTGTTCAGGAGGGAATCGTTGATATTTAGCTGAAACGGGGTGTGCGGTTTGCCTTCACTGTTAAGGGTTCCGCTATACCGGAACTCTTCACCTCTGCTGTCAATTACGACTGCAGATGAAGTCCAGATGCGCTCCGCCTGGTCCAGAGTGTCCGGCCGGGCCAGGTTTCCTTCAAACTTGCCTTCTGCGACTGTCACCTCTTTGCCGGGACCGCTGTCACTTTCAAAATCAAACGCTATCAGCACCACCCCTTTCTCATAAGTTGCAACCAGTGCACCTTCTTTGATGGTCGCGAGTCTGATCGGATAACGCTGGTGGGAAATCTCAATCCACAGATCCTGCTGCTTCTGCTCAAAGGCGCTGACATAGCTGCCCAGTTTATCCGCAGACAGCGCATTAAGGTCAATGTCGCCATCAGCCGCAGATGCGGAAAACGGCAGGGTAAGTAACAATAATCGGGTGAGTGCTTTCATGGGAAATCCTTTTTTTTTGGCAAGATTACCCCACAAGAGGCCCTAAATCTGAGTGGAACAATAAGATTTTATAAAAAAGCACACATACAGAACTTCAATCAACTACGCGCAATAACCACACCTCGACCCATAAAAATGATATATGCATTCAGTTTCCATTGCTTAGCCCGGTCAAAGGTTTGTTCATTGAGACGCATGAAGATACATTGAGCCGCACACAACATAAGGAGCTGGGTATGATAAAACAAACAATAGCAATGACTTTAAGCGCTTTGGTAGCTGGCGGCGCGGTAGCATCAGAGTGGGGATACGGAGAACACAACGGACCTGATAACTGGGGAAAGATCGCCGGCGAATGTGCGAAGGGGCAAAACCAGAGTCCGGTGAACATCACCCGGACAACGTCAGCAGAAATGAAAGCACCCAGGCTGGATTACCAGGGCACCGTGACCAGCCTGACTAACAATGGTCACACGCTGCAGGCAGGTATTGAGGGGAAAAACACCCTGTCGGTCGATGGGAAAGTCTTTGAGCTGAAGCAGTTCCATTTCCATACGCCGTCGGAGAACCTGATCAAAAACCGCCAGTACCCGCTTGAAGCCCACCTGGTCCACGCCGACGCAAATGGCAACCTGGCTGTGGTCGCGATTATGTATCAGCCGGGAGAGAAAAACGCCCAGCTGGCTTCGCTGGCTGAAATCCTTCCACAGGAGAAGCAGACTGTTGCGCTAAACCACACGTTTGCCATGAACACTATGCTGCCTGAAGATGCCGGTTATTACCGCTTCAACGGTTCTCTGACTACTCCGCCATGCAGCGAAGGGGTTCGCTGGTTTGTGCTGAAGCAGCCACAGACTCTGACCGACAGTCAGGCTGAGGAGCTGCACACAGCGATGGGCACAAACAACCGCCCTGTTCAAAAGCTTAACGCCCGAATGATACTCAGCGCGAAGTAACCTCTCGTGATAAAGAAACAGCCCCGGAGAACTTCCGGGGCTGTTGTTATGTTTTCGTCTGCAGCGTATCAGCGCATGTTAAAACACTCATAATGAAAGCGATCCTTCGGCAGGCCAAGCCCTTTCTTCAGGGCTTCCCTGAACCCTTCCGGACCACAGAAGCTGACTTCGTACGGGTCTGACTTCATCAGCGCTTCGATCTCATCTGCTTTGAGGACTTGCCCTTCTTCGGCCACCAGCAGGTGCAGCTCTGTGCCTGGCAGCTTATCCACCAGCGCCTGAAGCTCTTTATGGAAGAAGGCTTCCTTCGCCCGGTTTACAGTGTAAAACAGATGGAGCTTTTTCGGCAGTTTGTCCGGTGCGGTGCGCTGCAGCCAGTACAGGCGCGAAAGGAAAGGCACAATACCGATGCCAGCGCCAACCCATACCTGTCTGTCATTACCGGAAACCTGGAAGCGTCCATAACCGCCTTCCACCGTCACTTTCTGTCCGGCCTCCAGCTTACTGATCAGCTCAGAGGTGTAATCTCCCAGAGCCTTGATACCAAAGACAATTTCACCCTGATGGTAATCAACCACCGAGAACGGATGCGGGGCTTCACCATCATGGAAGTTTACAAAACAGAACTGACCTTCCCGGTAATCCAGCTCGCCGTCCAGCTTTGCGGTAACACGTACAACCCTGGTGTCCTCAGCAACATGACGTTCCACATTACTCACCTCTCCGCTGACTTTGTTGCGGCGACCAATACGGCCACACAGCGAAAACAGGGAACAGGCGGTCGCAGCGATACACATCGCAATCGCAGCACTATTCATCGGCAGGGAAGCCCATGACCAGTCAAGCAGAAACAGGGTATGGAACACACCGACCAGCATAATGATGCCGCCCAGCTTATGGGTGAAACGGAATTTCTTATAGCTGATCGCCTGTACAAGGCTTATCACCGCAAAAATAACAAACAGCTTGAAAGCGGGATCGCCCAGTTCTTTGGCAAGATGAACCCAGCTGAAACCATCATCCGTTCCGTGAGGCTTTCCGCCGCTTCGAACCAGAAGGTCCGCTTCAATCAACCACCTGGCGCTTTTCACCATCAGCCAGTGAGAAACCAGCGCCAGCAAAGAGGCGATCCCCAGCTGTTTGTGCAGTGCGTAGCCCTTATCCAGCCCGCCCAGCTTGTCTTCCAGCCAGCGAAAACGCCCGGCCAGTAACACCGCTGATGCCATATAGCCCAGCGCCAGCAGCCCGGTCAGCATAATGAACTGGTGCCGCCAATAGAAAAAGTCACCACTGCCATCCACCAGCCCGAACAATGCGGTCGGCAGCCAAAGCAGGGTAAGGAAAAAAGTAAGTCTCAGCATAATGCCTCCCTGAAGTATTGATAACCATGATAAAGAGAGGGGAATGAATAAGAAGTGAATTTACGTTGCTTTACTTTGGTTGACGTGCATTGACATAAAATCACCTCTTTTATTGCGGCCAGCAAGTGGCTCATTTCGCATTCTTTACCTAAATTTACGTTATCTCCCCTTGGGTTAGATTTAATTTAGATTATGCTTATATACAATTCTCATCGTTAAAGGACGTTATGATGGCCAGATTCAGCTGGAAGAAACGACTGCTTATCCTCCCCCCTGTTTTGCTTGGCGGCATTCTGCTTGCGATTGCTCCGGCAATGAAGGCCGACCCGCCAAAAGCATCAGACAGCGCTGGCAAAAAAGTCGTCAGGGTACTGAAAGTGACCCCCATGGATATTCAGCCAACCGCGACAGGGTACGGACACACCCAGCCCGCCAGAGGGTGGCAGGCTCAGGCAGAGGTCGAAGGGCGGGTCATCTGGATTTCAGATCGACTCAAAGAAGGTAACCTCCTGCGCGGGGGAGAGCCCCTGCTGAAACTGGATCCTTCAGCCTATCAACTGGCCATCACCAAACTGACTGCCAGCCTGGATGTATCAAAGCTTAAAAATCAGACCCTTGGCGAGTCACTGGCCATTGCTACAAAAAACTATCAGATCCAGAAAAAAGAATATGAACGCACCGAGCGGCTGGTGAAAACCGGCCACGTCTCGCAAACCGACCGGGATAAGGCGGTGCGCGAACTACTGACCAACGAACAACAGCTCCAGAGCCTTAAAAACGAGCAGGCGATCAATCTTGCCGAACAGCGGGTCCTTCAGACCGAACTGGAAATGGCAAAACGCGATTTACGCCACACCAGCATTGAAGCACCGTTTGATATCCGCATTACCGCTAAACAGGTGGACCTGGCTTCGTGGGTTTCCAAAGGCGAAACGCTGCTGACCGCCGATGGCATCGACACCGTTGAAGTGCTGGCTCAATTCCCGCTCGGAAAAATGCGCCCGCTCAGACGGGACAGCCAGAGTCAGCCACTGGCTCAGAACCTGCACAGTAACCTTACTGCGCTGATTGAGCTGAACGCCGGGGACAAAATCATCCGCTGGCAGGGCAGCGTTGACCGCAGTGGCGGCCAGATCAATGCGCAAACCCAGAGTCAGACCATCGTGGTGAGTGTACCCAACCCTTATCAGAAAGCCTCTCCGGGCCAAAAGCCTCCGCTGATCCGCGATACCTTTGTCAAAGTCACGCTTAAAGCTCCGGCGCTTAAAAAACAGTTACTGCTGCCAGTGAATGCCCTGCATGGCGATAATGTTTACCTGGTCAAAGATGGCAAACTCGCCATCACCCCGGTGGAAGTGGATTTTGTTCAGGGTCAGACGGCGGTGATCCGCAAAGGGATCAGCGCCGGTGACCTGGTGGTGGTCAGCCAGCTGCAACCTGCAGCCGAAGGCATGGCATTAAAGCCTCAGCCGGATAAAGCCCTGAGCCAGTGGCTGAAACAGCAAGCCGGAGGTGAACTATGATCACCTACTTTGCCCGGCATAAGACCGCAGCCAACGTGCTGATGGTCGCCATTTTGCTGCTGGGCGGGTTTGCCCTGCCCCAGCTGCAAAAAGATACCTTCCCGCTCACCCCGACCAAAAACGTGGAAGTCCGGGTCAGCTATCCGGGAGCCTCTCCGGCGGAAGTCTCGGCGGAGATCTGTGTCCCGCTGGAAGATGCGATTGACCGCCTGAGCGGGATTAAAGAGTTTGCCTGTGACGCAAGAGAGAACATCGCCATCGGCAACGCCGAGATTCAGGACGGAGAAAACATCGATATTCTGACCAGCGATATTCAGCAACAGGTCAATGCCATCAGCGACTTTCCGGACCGCGCGGAACGGGCGGTGGTAACCAAACTGGACCGGGTGGCTTCAGTGGTCAGTATTGCCGTCACCGGCCCGATGTCCGATCAGGATCTCTATCTTTACGCCACAGAGCTGAAGCAGAAGCTGAAAGCCAGCCCGCTCATCGCCCAGGTCGGCATCAGTGGTTTCTCAGAACAGGAGATCGAAGTGCTGGTTTCTGGCTGGAAACTGCGTCAGTACGGGCTGAGTGTGTCCGACCTCGCTAATCGTATTCAACAGGAAAACATCACCACACCCGCAGGTGTTATCACCGGCGATCTGGATCAGCAAAGTGTCCGGTTTGATCAGCAGGCGACCCGGGCCGCTCAGCTGAAAAATCTGGTCATCAACGGGGAAGCCCAGCTTCGCCTCGGTGACATTGCCAGCGTTGACCAGCGTTTCAGCATTGAGGAAGACAAACTGCTGTTCAACGGCCAGCGGGCCGCCCTGTTGCAGGTATCCAAGAACGAGCACCAGGATACGCTCAGAGTGCGCGAAGCGGTGGAAAGCCTGCTGAAAAACGAGCAGGCACTGGCCCCTGCCGGCGTTGAGCTGACCCTGACCCAGGATGTCAGCGTCAATATTCGCGAGCGCCTGCGCATTCTTGGCAGCAATGGCGTACAGGGCTTAGCTCTGGCTTTTCTCGCCCTGTGGGCTTTCTTCAACCTGCGTTTCAGCTTCTGGGTGACCATGGGGCTGCCGGTCTCTTTTCTCGGCGCAGTATTTGTCATGCACACTCTGGGCTACACCATCAACATGATGACCATGACCGGGCTGATTGTCGCGATCGGTCTGCTGATGGATGACTCACTGATCATCGCAGAAAACATTGCCGCCAAACGTGAAGCGGGCATGCCTGCGGTACAGGCTGCCGTTGAGGGTACCCGCCAGGTACTGCCCGGGGTGCTGGCGTCTTTTGCCACGACCCTGATGGTGGTAGGGCCACTGATGTTTCTGACCGGAAAACTCGGGGATGTGCTGCGCTATATTCCCATCATTTTGCTGCTGACCCTGCTGGTCAGCCTGGTGGAAGCCTTTCTTATCCTGCCTTCTCACCTGGCGCACAGCCGTCTGAGCGCGGATCATAATCCCATCCGGGGCAAAATCATCCAGGGATTTGAAACGCTGCGTGACCGCGGATTTGTTCCGCTGACCCGCCGCGCAATGAAAATGCCGTATCTGACCCTCGGCCTGCTGCTGATGCTGGTGATGGTCTCCCTGGCGACGTTTTCTGCCGGGTGGCTGAAATTCCGCGCCATGCCATCACTGGAAAGCGACACCCTGCAGGCCCGGGTCCTGCTTCCCCAGGGAAGCCTGTTGTCTCAGACGGATGTGGTGGTCAGCAAAGTCGTCAGTGCGCTTGATGAGATAGATAAGGAGTATCAGGCAGAGTTTGGCGAGCCTCTGATCCACAGCACCACCGTAATGTATAACACCAATGTGGATGCCAATGAGTCTGGCCCGCACCTTGCGACCGTGAGTGCCGATCTGCTCGCCGCTCAGTTCCGCGAGCAAAGCATCAAATACCTGATCCAGAACTGGAAGAAGAAAACCGGCCCGACCGCCGATGTACTGTCACTCAAATTTACCGACAAAGAACGCGGCGTGGCAGGTAACGGTATTGATATCCGGATTCAGGGCGGCGAGCCGGAACAGCTTTACCAGGTCAGCCGCATACTGACCAAATGGCTGAAACAGTTCGATGGCGTGTTCAACCTCTCTTCCGACCTGCGTTATGGGCGCAGTGAAATTCAGATTTCGCTCAAAGATCAGGCCGGCATGATGGGCGTGACTGCAGCTCAGGTGGCACAAACCCTGCGCAGCGCAGTAAAAGGCGATAACGAACTGACCGTATTCCAGCAGGGCGAAATCGTCGATATCCGCATCCGCCAGAGTGACTTTACTGCCGGCGCTTCTCTGCAGAGCCTGAGAGATCTGGTCATCACCGCCGGTAACGGTGAGCTGATCCCGCTCTCTGCCGTTGCCAATTTCCACCAGCAGCAGGCTTTCTCACGCCTTAACCGGGTCAATGGTACCAATACTGTCACTGTTCAGGGCAACATCAACACCCAGGTCGCCAATGCCCGGGAGATCATGCAGCAGTTTTACCAGGTATTTGTACCTGACATGGCGGAAAAATTCCCCGATATCCGCTTTGCCTCCCAGGGGCAGGATAAAGAGAGCGCCGATACCGGCTCTTCACTGGCCCACTACTTCACCCTTGGGGTGATTGGGGTCTACCTTATCCTGGCTTTCCTGTTCCAGAGCTTTACCCAACCCATCGCCGTTCTGCTCGCAATCCCGATGGGCGCAGTAGGCGTAATCTGGGGGCACCTTGCGCTCGGACTGGATCTCACTATCCCAAGTCTGGTGGGATTTGCCACCCTGGCGGGTATCGTGGTCAACGACAATATTCTGCTGATCACCTTTATCAAAGAGAAGGTGGCTGAAGGGCAGGAACTGGTGCAGGCCTGCTGCCAGGCGGTCCATGATCGCTTTCGCGCCATCATGATCACCTCCCTGACCACCTTTGCCGGTCTGCTGCCACTGCTGACCGAAACCAGCACCCAGGCGCAGTTCCTGATCCCGCTGATCGCCGCCATCGCTTTTGGCCTGGTCAGTGCTACCCTGCTGGCCTCCATTGTGGTGCCGTGTGTGCTGCTGATCCTTAATGATCTTGCCCCAAAATCCTGCGGACTCCCTGCGGCGCGATAACTCCCACTCTCCCCGGTCATCCCGGGGAGAGAAAACCTAAAAATCCCTGCCCACCAGTGAAAGAAATCGCCCGGCTCAGGCGCTAATCTGAACACACTTCCCTTGTTGTATCAGGAGGCGCTGATGACGGCCGACCAAACCTTTCTTAACCACCTTCTTCTCGGGCTGGGCAACGCCTGGCAACTGGACTGCCTGGGGCTGGACAGCTCAGGACGCTGCGCGCTTCTGACTGAAGAGGGCATAGAGCTGGCGATAGATCTTTCGGCAGGAAGCTCTCACATTCAGTTTATTGCTGAACTGGGCGCACTGCCTGAGGCCCAGCGGGAACAGCACCTGACCCGGCTGCTGCAGTACAACTTTACCAGCCCCGTTTTGCGTCAGGCGCACTATGCACTGAGCCCTCAGGGAGATCAGGTTCTTCTTCGCTACCAGCACCCGATTGAGGATCTGGAGCTTGAGCTGCTCGCAAACCTGGTCGGCAATTTCATTACCACAGCGACAGATGCCAGAAACGCGCTCCAGGCCCCACTGGAAGCACATGCAGAATCCCCCTCTCTGTTTTGCGATGCACACCTGCTAAAAGGTTAAGGAGTCACTATGCCGGTAACCAAACTTCTCAACACCCTGTTTAAAGGCGTCTCTCAGGTACAACAAAGCGTCGCGAAACAGGCTCCGAAACTGGAAAAGTCCAGAGCAGAACTTCCAGGAGCTGCGGGCTCAGCGCAGAGCATGAGTGAGCCGCTCAGACAAAATCCCGCAGGCCTGCAGAGCGCACCACGTATCCATGATGAAGATCTCACACCGCTTGCCAAAGCCTTTACCAGCGCGCTGCAGCAATATGTAGACAATAAACCGGAAAAGCACGGTGACTACATGCGCGGCTATTGTGAGATGGAAGAGCTCAGGGGACGGGTCACCATAGATGACCAGGACAAAGTGCGGGTAGTCCGGCTGCCCCGTTCACCACAAAAGCTGGCTGACATGTTTAACCTGCTGCTGAAAGGCCACTCAAGGTTCGGCTCTTTGTATAAAGCCTTAACCCGGCCTCTCGATGGCGGGGATAATATTCTGGGCTCGTATCTGCGCCTTTCTCACGGCACAGTCAAACCGGCCAAAACACCGCCTGCCGGGGCCGTGACAGCCAATGAGCAAACAGGCCAAATACCACCTCAGGAAACCAAAACTGAAGCAGCCCGTGAACCCGTGGCCGCGGCTCCGGAAACACCAAAACCGGAAATCAGGTTTACCCGGGGTGAACGAAATATGATCTCTGACGGACTCAACCAAATCCTCTCAGACTATCTGCTTACAGGTAAAAAGGCCGCATCGCACCAACAGAAACTGAAAACTCAGCTGGAAGGCGGCGCCCCTGGACTCAACCGGTTCCTGAACGTCGCAAACGGCGAAATGAAACTGACCTGCCCTGCTGACCGTCAGGAGCTGAAAGATTTTCTCGACGCCCTGCTCAGCGGTCACCGGGGCTTTGATACCCGCTTTGCCGTCGGTACGAGCAGCCTGGTCAGTCTGGTGAAAAAAGCAGTACAGAGTGAAAACGGTGCTCTGCACCACTACCTGAAATGGGAAAGCAGCAACCGGCTGACCACCCGAGCGCCAGACGATGAAGCAATTAAAGCTGCCGAACTGGCAGAGCAACAAAAACGCCTGGCGCTGGAAAACAAAGAAAAGGCAGCGCTGACCAAAGAGATCAAAGCTGCCCGGGATCAGCAGCCAGCCCTGATGACGCGGGTAAAACTGGCCCGTCACCTTCAGGTGCACGCAAGGGCAAACTGGCCGGAACTGGAGTTCCGCTCCATTCCGGCCACCCGAATGACCAGTGCCCCGCTGCACGGCAATGAATCACTGGCACAGCTGCGGGATATGGCTAAAGCGGTAACTGAAGAGAACCGCGGTCTCGCCGGTGAACTTGAGCTCAACCTGGAGCAGTTGCCGACCCGCACAGAAGTCACGGAAAGAGGACTGCCGGTTACGAGACTTCCTGTAAGGCTGGCTCTGGCAGAAATAAAAGGCAGGGTTACAAGTATGGAGCAGACTTCATCAGGCTTATTTAACCGGCTGCTGTTTAAACCTCAGCACCAGGCACTGAATGAGTTCAAAGGCCGCCTGAACGAGCTGGATAATCTGTATCAGCAACTCAGCGAGCAGTGGCCTGGCATGCCTGATCAGGCCTGGTTCAGCAGCTTTGTCGCCCGGGAGGTGGAAAAACTGAGCGACAAACTCACAGCAGAGAAGAGTTTCGGACCAATCCGCCTGACCACTCCTGAACATAAAGCGTGGCAGGCCGTTAAGGCAGAGATGCTGGACCAGGACAGGATGTTCCGGGGGTAACACCCCTGTCTCACTGGCCCTTATCCGGCCAGTGCCAGGCCGGGGTCGAAAGGATATCCTGCCCAGGCAACACTGTCTGGCCAAGCTGTTTCTCCAGCCTGAGTTCATTACATTCAGGGTGTGCCCGCAGCGCTTCAATCAGCCTTGGAGAGTGAGAAACCACCCAGACCTGACTGCGCTCAGCGGCGTACAGGATTAGCCGCGCCAGCGCAGGAAGAAGATCCGGGTGCAGACTGGTTTCCGGTTCGTTCAGAACCATTAAGCCTGGTGGCCGCGGCGTTAACAGAGCGGCCACCCAGAGCAGAAATCGCAGGGTTCCGTCAGAGAGCTCGGCACCACTCAGCGGCCTTAAAAGCCCCGGCTGGACAAACTCCAGGGTAAAGCGGCCATCACTGTGCTGAACCACAGAGACCCGGGCTCCGGGAAACGCATAGTCGATGGCTTTAAACAGAGTCTCTTTGTCTCCCACTTCGATAATCGTCTGCAGTGCCGCTGCCAGATCCCGGCCATCATGGTGCAGTACCGGAGTCCGGGTGGCGAGCTGAGCCTGTCTTGCCGGTGCATCCCTGTCGGTGCGAAAATGGTCATAGAAACGCCAGCCGCGGATCTTCTCGCGCATCACAAACGCTTCCGGTGTCGCGACCGGGTCTGAAATCTGGTCAAACATGCTGTGATAAGTGGCGATATGCTGAGAAACCACCTGCCAGCTTCGCCCTTCTCTGGCACGGATCACACTGCCTTTTCGCTCCACCATAGCGCTTGCCGGGCGGTACACTTCTCCGTTCCAGATACACTCATGCTTTACTTCCGGGTCATGACCAAACATCGACATCGAGGGAGTGGGCAGTCCGAGCGAAATCGCGTAGCTGAACTCTTCGGTCGAGAACCCGAGTTTAAGCCGCTTCACTTCCTGACGGACCGTGTATTCTACCGGCTGCTCTCCGCGCTTCATCGCGCCAGAAATCTTCTCCGGCCCCGCCCAGAAAGTGGACTCAAGCCCGCCTTCGCCTGCCAGCGCAGGCACCACCCCTCCCTGTGCGGTTTCCGCCAGAAGCCGCAATGCTTTATACAGGTTAGACTTCCCCACTCCATTCTCACCGGTAATGATATTCAGCGGCCCGAGCGGCAGGGTCAGATTGAGTATTGAGCGGTAGTTATTAATTGAGAGTGCGGTAAGCATGAGGAGTATTCTCTTCTGACAGATGTTCCGGAAACAAACCAGGCCGGTCTGCTGTTAATCTGGCCCATGCTAAACAGGAATACAAGTAAGGGATTGTAAAAACAATGAGATGCAATAAAGACAAAAGGCAGGTAAAAACCTGCCTTTTTTGCTGAAGTTTACTGTGGAAGGTGACCTTCCCAGACAATCTTACGATAGCGATCCGGATTGGTATCGCCTTCAGTACTGAACAGCATCACCACCGAGTCTTTGTCCAGCCCCAGCTGTTCCATCGACAGTTGTGGATCGCTCTGCTGAGCCAGCTGGTACAGAACGCCTGCAGTAATCGCACCGGACTCTCCGCTGGTTACTGCCGGATCACCAGCCAGTGGATTACCCAATACGCGCATACCGGTTGCCGTAACCGTATCTTCAGCAGACACGAAGTAATTACTGCAGTCTTTCAGGATCGGCCAGGTTACCGGGTTCGGCTCACCACAGGCCAGGCCTGCCATGATTGAGTTCAGATCACCAGTCACATTAACCATGCCACCGTTTTCGCTGGTACCCGAACGGAAGATACAGTCAGCTGCTGCAGGCTCGGCGATAACGGTTGTAAAGTTATCTGCACCCAGTTTGTCAGCCAGATAGCCCAATACACCACCGGCCATTGCACCAACACCGGCCTGAAGGAAGACATGAGTCGGCATACCAAACTCAAGCTCAGCCGCCTGCTCTGCCGCTTCACAGGCCATGGTCATATAGCCCTGGGAAATCCAGGTCGGGATTTCCTCGTAGCCGTCCCACGCCGTATCCTGGACCAGCATCCATCCGTTGTCTTGTGCGGTCTTGTTAGCAAGACGTACCGTGTCATCGTAGTTCACGTCGGTCACGATACACTCAGCCCCTAATGCCTGAATACGGTTAACGCTGGCCTGCGCTGAACCTTTTGGCATGTACACTACCGCTTTCTGTCCCATTTCACGGGCAGCCCAGGCTACACCGGTACCGTGGTTGCCTGCGGTCGCAGTGGTAAATACCAGCGGTTTTTCCAGTTTGGAAGCAACGGTTTTCAGGTTGATTTCTGAGATATCAATGCCAAGGTGTTTGGCAAGCTGCTGGCCGAGCGCATAGGAGCCGCCCAGCACTTTAAATGCGTTAAGACCAAATCGTTTGGACTCGTCTTTTACCAGAATCGCTTTCACACCCAGCTTACTGGCAAGTGCAGGCAGGGAAACCAGCGGAGTTGGTTGATAGCCGTCTATCTGACGGTGAAAATCACGGGCCTGCTCTGCCTGAACAGCGGTGAACAGTTCGCACGTGGTTCCTGTGTAGAATGAGTTTTTTGACAGTTTTAGCATAGGGTACACTTCAATACGGGCTGAATTCAGAAATGGGCTACTGTAACCAGCAGCCCTGAAAGGATTACTTGATATAAGCGATCGCTTCTACTTCCACCAATGCATCTTTTGGCAGACGAGCGGCTTCGACACATGAGCGGGCAGGCGCGTCTTCAGTACCAAATACTTCGGTGTAAACCTCGTTAAAGGCAACAAAGTTTTCCATATCAGACAGGAAACAGGTTGTCTTAAGTACCGTGTCCAGTGATGCACCGCTCTGCTCCAGAACGGCTTTCAGGTTTTCCAGTGACTGACGGGCCTGCTCTTTAATGCCGCCCTCGGCAAATGCCATGGTTTGAGGGTCCAGAGGCAGCTGACCAGAAGTAAATACCAGATCTTTAAATGCCAGTCCCTGTGAGTATGGGCCGATTGCTGCTGGTGCCAGGTCTGTATGGATCTTTGTCTTCATTGTCTTTCTCTTTAGTGTTGTTTCTACGATCTAAACTCGCGTATGTACTTATATATAGCGTGGCGAGTAATCCCGAGGTGTTCAGCCACAAGTGCTGTCGCCTCTTTTAACTCGAAAATGCCATTCTCAAGCAAAATCCTGGTAATGGCCTTATTCCGACCTTTTAAGTTAACTGAGGCATCGTTTTCAACTTCTGTGATCGCATGTTCCAGCGCCTGCTCGACAACTTCGTTCACTGAAGAGCTGAAGTTCTCATTCACACCTACCGGAGCGTGCGCGACATCTGGCATCAGAGTCTTAATGATCTCGGGGAACGGGTGAGACAGATTCATATTGATACAGAACAAACCGATTGGTTTGCCGTTCTCTCCCGCCAGAACGCACGTTGTCGATTTAAGCAGAGATCCCTCTTTACTGGTGGTGAAGTAACTTTTTGGGGTTACCTCGCCAGTACTTTCAAAAACGCTGAGCATCTTCAAACCCATATCCGTGATCGGTGAACCCACTTTACGTCCGGTGTGGTGACCATTCACGATTTTGACTACCGATTTCTCGAAGCTCTCAAACGAGTGAATAACAACCTCACAATGCGGCCCAATAAAGTCTGCGATGGTTTCCGCCAGGCGGAAATTGGTTTCTAAATGCTCTCTGTCTTTATCAGTGAACTCTACGTTAAATGACTTATATGCTGATGCGTTCATTCCAGACCACTTCTGTTAACTCTAATGTTGACTATTGTCTTTACTCAGCGATTAAAAAGCAAGCCGCCAATTAACTTTGTGTAACTATAAAACCCTAATCAGAGGTAATAGACAATCCCAAAGTTACATATATGGAACTAAAATTTGACAGAGGTCACTTTTTTGAGCGATTTACGCCTCTTACAGGTCACAATAGTTAACCGCAAGATCCAGGTCACATTATTTAACTGAAATATCAGTAAGATTCACACCGTAAAGTAAACAATTTTTAACTATACGGTTGAGCCCGCTCCACGTCTTAGCCCTTTAACAAGAAACAAAACAAGAGGTTCCCATGACTAATTTCCTGAACAGAGGTTTTGAACAGTCAGAGTTTGAAAACAGGACCATGCGCGCACAGAAAATGATGCATGACCTGAAACTGGACGCCATGATCTTTACGACTGAGCCGAACGTACGTTACTTCACTGGCTTTCACACCCAGTTCTGGCACAGCCCAACACGGCCTTGGTTTGTCGTGGTTCCGGCTGAGGGCAAACCTATTGCAATTATTCCGGAAATTGGTGCCAGTGGTATGGCAGGAACCTGGGTCGACAACATCATTACCTGGCCGTCACCCCGCCCTGAAGATGACGGCATCAGCCTGGTGGCCAGCACACTGAACTCACTGCCTTGCCGCTATGGTCGTGTGGGTGCCACTTTAGGTATTGAGTCGCACCTGCGTATGCCGGTCAATAATTACCTAAAGTTAACTACACTGGTGAAAAAGGAGTTTGTTGACGTATCACTTTCTGTTCATGAACTGCGTCAAATCAAGTCTCAGGCGGAGATCGAAAAGACCCGCAAGATCTGCCGCATCACTAATGTCGGCTTTAACAAGATCCCGGAATACGCCCGCGCAGGTATGACAGAGCGTGAAATCTGTAAGCAGTTCCGCATCGATATGCTGCTGGAAGGCGCTGATGAATGTCCTT
The DNA here is from genome assembly GCF_056726165.1 of Vibrio sp. 9-16B-A1. NCBI lineage: Bacteria > Pseudomonadati > Pseudomonadota > Gammaproteobacteria > Vibrionales > Vibrionaceae > Vibrio > Vibrio sp. 9-16B-A1. The sequence goes on along the minus strand of NZ_JBSDZD010000003.1, from coordinate 106,513 downwards.
ACATCATCGCAGGCTCAGGCCCGGACGGATACGACAGCATTATCATGGGTCCGACCAACCGCATTATTGAACCTGGCGACGTTCTGATCATCGATACCGGCGCGGTACGCGATGGCTATTTCTCCGACTTCGACCGCAACTGGGCCTTTGGTTACGCCAGCGACGAAACCAAAGCCGCCTACCGTGCCACCTATGAAGCAACCACCAAAGGTTTTGAAGCTGCCCGCCCGGGAGCGACCACAACCGACATCTACAACGCGATGTGGAAAGTACTGGAAGCCAACGGCGCACTGGGTAATGACGTGGGCCGCCTGGGCCACGGCCTGGGTATGGAGCTTACCGAGCGTCCGTCGAATACCGCAACCGACAATACCGTACTGAAACCTGGCATGGTGATGACCCTGGAGCCGGGCATGGTTTACGCACCTGGCAAGTCCATGGTTCACGAAGAGAACATTGTGATCACCGAAGATGGTGCCGAGTGGCTGAGTGAACGTGCTGAGCCTGAGCTGATCATCATCTGATAACAACACAACCTCAAAAGACCCTGCAAACCAGCTGTTCCATCAGGTTCAGCTGGAGAAAAATAATACAAGGAATGAACAAATGAACACTTCAAACAAAGATACCTTTTTCGGCTGGGTAGCAGCGATCGCTGTTGCCGTTATCTGGGGGGTGACCGGTGTGGTCTCCAAGCCTCTCTCTATGGCCGTCGACCCTATGACGCTGGTTTTCTTCCGCTATGTAACCGCGGTGATCGGCCTTTCCATCATCTTCTTCTTCACATCCCGCAGCAAAAGTCTGAGTGAAGATCTCGGTGGTTCACTGAAAATCGATATCAAGGATATCGGCCGTATCGCGTTATGTGGCATCGTTGGCCAGGGGGTATTTTCACTGTTTAACTTCCTTTCCCTCGCTCATATTGGTGCTACAGAAAACGGCGTGATCCAGGGTATGCAGCCATTCGCTACCGTTTTCTTTGGCATGATGTTTATGAACTTCCGCATGAACAAAATCCAGTGGGGTGCCTTTATTGCTTCAGCAGTATGTATTTACGCGATGAGCGTCGGCCCGACTAACAAAATTGAAGGCGGCACACCGCTGCTGGGATACGCCTACGTGACTGGTTCTATGCTGGCTCTTGCCTGGACTGCTCACCTTCGCGCCAGCCTGGCTGAAAAGTACGGCTCTGTTGTTTCTATGCTATACCAGTACATCTCTGTTGCAGTAATGGGTGTGTTTGTCGTGATCGGCATGGACCTGGACCTGTCGCAAATTGGCATTATCTTCTCAAGCCCGCTGCTGATTGCACTGCTGATCTTCCTGGGTACCGGTATCTCCGGCGGCAGCTACCTTATCCAGCTTTACTCTTTCAAACGCATCGGCGTTGAAAAATCAACCATGGCACTGAACCTGATGCCACTGGTTGGCTACCTGGTTGCTGTTCTGACTCTGGGTGAGCAGATGGCTCTCGGTAAAACCATTGTTGTCTCTCTGATTGTTGTGGCTCTTTACGTGTTCACTAAGTACGAAACCAAGTCAGAGACTAAAGAAGAAACTGAGCTGACCGCTCAAAAAGCATAACTATTAACCTGATAACACCCGGCAGCCCCCACTGCCGGGCTGGAGTATGTAAAAGATGTCTATTGAACAGAAAGTGATTGAGTGGCGCCGCCACATCCATAAGCACCCTGAGTTTGGCTTCGAAGAAGTGCAGACCTCAAAAATGGTTGCGGACAAACTGGAAGAGTTCGGTATTGAGGTTCACCGTAATATCGGCCGTACCGGCGTGGTCGGCATTCTGAAATGTGGCGACAGTGACCGCTCAATCGGCCTGCGTGCTGATATGGATGCCCTGCATATTCACGAGCAGAACACTTTCTCCCACGTCTCTGTCAACGAAGGGGTTATGCACGCCTGTGGGCATGACGGCCATACCGCTATGCTGCTCGGCGCCGCCCATGAGCTGGCAAAAAACCGCGACTTTGATGGCACTGTCTATTTTATTTTCCAGCCGGGAGAAGAGCACGGCGTCGGCGCTAAAGCGATGATCGAAGACGGCCTGTTCACCAAATGGAAGATCGATTCAGTCTATGCCATGCATAACCTGCCGGGGATCCCGGAAGGTCACTTCCTGACCCGCCCAGCCTCACTGATGGCCAGTGAAAGCAGCTTTGAAATCGTCATCAACGCGACCGGTGGTCACGCCGCTCTGCCGCATATGGGCACCGACCCGATCGTTGTCGGCGCGCAGGTGGTAACGGCTCTGCAAACCATCGTCTCACGTAACCTGAGCGCAATTGACGAAGCTGCCGTTATCTCAGTAACCAATTTCGTCACCAACGGGACCGTGAACGTGATCCCTTCTCAGGTCACTATTACCGGCGATACCCGCAGCTTTACCGATCAGGCGCTGCATAAGATAGAAAAAGCCATCGAACGGGTTGTTGCCGGCCAGTGTATGTCTGCCGGAGTTGATTACCAGTACCGCTTTAACAACAGCTTCCTGTCGACTATCAACACCCCGGAAGAGACCGGACATGCAGTTCGCGCAGCCAAAGCTGTTGTGGGCGAGGAGAACGTAAACGGCAGCTGCGAACCGTTTACCATCAGCGAAGACTTTTCGTTTATGCTCCGCGAAGTCCCTGGTTGCTACATTCTGGTTGGCAACGGTACCGGCGAGTGTGGTGGCACCGCACTGCACAATCCGCTCTATGACTTTAACGACAATATCCTGCACAAAGGCGTGAAGTACTGGCAGACACTGGTGGAACAGCAACTGCCTAAGTAATCCCGGCCTTATACCAAAATCCCGGATATTCCGGGTAAATCCAATCTGTTACCGGCAATAAGTCGTCCCTTTTTTGGGGCGGCTTATTTTGTTGGATCCCAAAAGAGGTGAACGATGACCAGATCTTCGAATGGCAGCCTGATCGCTGCGTTGGCATTCGTGCTGTGGGGACTGCTGCCCCTGTATTTTCAGTTTATTCCTCAGGCAGATGTTTTTGAGCTGCTTGCTGTCAGGTTGATTGTATCCATTCCCCTGATGTGGATACTGGTTCGCGTGGTGCCCACCTCCTGGCGGCAGTTTTTACCCGCCCTGCGAAGTAAAAAAGTCTGGCTGCTCTGCCTGCTGGCCGGGTTGTTTAACTGCGTTTCTCTTTACAGCTTTACCTGGGCGCTCACCAATGGCCAGGTGCTGGCTGCCAGCCTGGGTTATTTTATTAACCCCGTGTTTTCTGTTGTGTTTGGGGTGCTGTTTTTAAAAGACAGATTAACGATGGCCCAGCGGGCAGCCGTGGTGCTGTCGGTGTTGGGGATAGGATGTCAGGTACTCTACTACGGCGAACTGCCGTGGCTGTCACTGGTAATGGGGGGCGCATTTGCCCTGTACGGGCTGATCAAGAAGTTTATCCCGCTGGATTCACTCTCAGCCATGCTGATTGAACTGCTTGCCCTGCTCCCCCTCGCAGCCGTTTTGATTGGCACAGGCTGGCATAACCAGGATTCAGCCCTGTACCAACAGGACTGGAGCACTCTTCTGTGGTACGCCGGAGCCGCTCCGGTCACCCTGATCCCGCTGGTTCTGTTTGCCATGGCGGTCGAGAGAACAAGTCTGATCATGGTCGGCCTGGCTCAGTATATTGAGCCCAGTATCCAGTTTTTACTCGCGGTGATGCTCTTTGGAGAGCCGCTGTCACAGGTAAAAGTCATCAGTTTCAGCTGTATCTGGCTGGGGCTGCTGCTCTGCACACTGGAAGCCCTGCTCAGGCGGCGACAAAAGCACTTTAAGCAGCTGGCTTAAAGTAAAAAAAAGCGTTGTCAGTTCCTTCTGACAACGCTTTTCTCCCGGATCAGGAAAGTATTAATCCATCTTAAATGCCTGATGCTGGAACAGCTGGTCCACAATCTCGTGGGAAGTCGCCGAAGCGCCCAGCTCAAGCCCTGACATATCAAAGTGCTCCAGTGCCACCGAGGTGGACTTGTCACCATCTGTGATAGTCAGATTCAGGATGTCGTTCGTAGCATCAAAGTCTGCCCGAACGTGATCCAACAGGTTATCCATGTCCTTAGCGTCATCGCCGGTCGGCGCCATAATATCGGTCAGATCCAGCTTGTCTTCACCCAGATGGAAGTCTTTGATCACATCCTGCGATGGCGTCGTGCTCAGTGAAGCGTTGTTATAAACGAACGTATCACTGCCTGCACCGCCGGTCAGGATGTCGTTACCCAGACCGCCAGTCAGGATATCGTCACCCAGACCGCCAACCAGAATATCATCGCCAGAACCACCATCCAGGGTATCGGCACCCCCCTGACCCAGCAGAATATCGATACCGTCTCCACCGGTCAGGGTGTTTGCCTGATCATCGCCCAGTACAGCGTGACGTTCAGTTGCCGCGATATCAGTGCCCGACTCGCTCAGGGTCAGAGTAAACACATTGTCGCTTACGCCACCTTTACCGTCTGACACTTTAAACAGGAAGTTCAGATCTGCCTGCTGGTCACCCTGCAGGGTCAGGTCATCACTCTGAGTAAAGCTGTAACTGCCGTTTGAAGACACTTCCAGGGTACCGAATGCAGTTTCGATATGCAGATTACCGTCTTCTTCCTTAGTCGAAGTAACCAGCGGCTGATTTACGGTAATGCCATGAAGGTCCGCACCAAGCAGCGTGAAGTCACCGTCAGCCAGAGACACTGTCATGCTGTCGCCGTCAGCATCCTGACTTCCTGCCAGCAACTCACCCGCAATCGGCTCTGGAGAGAAATGATTCAGATACTGGCCCAGGTCTTCACCTGAGTCGATAAATACCACTTTATCGCTAAGCTCATCCAGAGCCTCTGCAGCTTTGGCGTTATCAGAAAGGGCAATACCAATACCGTATACTTTTGCATCATGAGCCTGCTTGTACTCTTCCCAGCGCTGGTCCAAATCAGGAGCTGCTGCCTCACCCTCTTTCGGGTTTGGTTCACCATCCGAGATAAAGAAGATGGTGTCCTTACTTTCTACCGGCTCCTCTGGACCAAAATAAGCAAAGCCATCCTGCCACGGATAACTGAAGTGATACTCCTCTCCCGGATCCATCACCTCTTCCAGCGCCTTGCTGTAGTCAGTATTGGTGCCGTAGTCCACATCACACCAATCGCGTATGTAGTCTGCAACATCATTTTTGTAACTAAGGTCTTCCGGGTCACGGCCATTAAGTTCTGGTGGGCGCGTCATGGCTTCGATATCACTGAGCGTATACCAGCCCGCAGCATCGGCATCACCGTCAAAGCGAACCAAACGGATAAAGGTATTCGATTCACCACCTTCTGCAATCATATTTTCCACCATGGTATGCAGTGCCTCAGCAGCTTTGTAAACCCTCGATTCCGTTTTCGGGGCAGTGGCTTCACTGCCAACCGTGTTCTGACCGTCAAAAGTACGGGTCATACTGTTGGACTGATCGAATACTACCGTTACTTTGTTGATCGGCAGATCTTCCATCTGAGCAAAGCCCTGAACCGGAGATGAAGTCGGTGCGTGGTTCTCTGTTACATTCAGGGTAACCTGAGTGGTATCTTTATCCGTACCATCGTTCGCGGTAACTTCCAGCTGATACGTCTGCTGAGCTGAATGATCCAGCTTCACACCGTCTTTCAGCCAAATCTCACCACTATTCGGGTCCACACGGAACAGATCAGCATCACCACCACTCAGCTCGTACTTAATGGTGTCGCTGCCATCCGGATCAAACGCTTTCACCTGACCAACCAGCACGCCAGCTTCCTGCTCCGCAACGTTAAAGCTCGCAGTATCTGCGGTAGCCATGCCATTAGCATCTGTGCCGTGAGTCTGATCTGCGTCGCCGGCACTGATAAACTCAGGTGCGCGGTCACGGATATCGATTGTCACTTCGCCATTTGCGGTATCCCCATCGGCGTCGATTACCGTTACCTCAAACTTCTCCTGCTGGTGACCGGCAACGTTCGTCGCCTTGTAGTCATAATGACCATTTTCAAAGTTGATGGTCAGCTTACCGTGATCAGTGTCGATCTGCGCCAGAGAGTGGTCAGAGATCTTCGTACCGTCGCTGGTGGTTACACTGCCGTTTGCTTTGTTGTACTGGTATGTCTCACCATCGACAGTGATATGATCGACCCACTGAGCATCGCCGCTGCTGTCATCCAGCAGGTTGCTCTGAAGCTGGCCAGATACAGTTTTAATCAGAAGATCCGTTATCTGGGAATCATCGGTTACCACTAGGGCTGAGCCCTTGTCTGTCGCGATCGGCTCCAGGTATTTCAGGTCAGAACCTGCGCCCATACCGAGAGACCAGATATTGTCGAGTTCCTGACCACTGGTCGCGATGCTTTGCTCCATCGCGTTTTCCAGAATCATCTTCTCTTCATCTGGCGTTGGTTCAGCCAACCCATCACGCACCTGCTGGTAACGCTGCGGACTTGAAAAGTCTTCTTCGCTGCTCCACTTCATGAGGCTTTCACGGGCTTTCACCTCAAACGAGCCGGAACTGGTCCAGTTATCAAAGTCGGTGGTTATACCATCTGAAATAAAGTAAAGCTGACTGTTAGTACTGCTGAGCAGTTCCTGACTGGCCGGGTCGGTCAGGATTTCATGTACCTGATCGATCGCCTGACTGTATGGCGTCCAGGCATTTGGTTCAACGCTGAAGAAGAAATGATCGATATCACCGGTCGACTCAAGCCAGCCAGAGATCTGGCCAGATGGCACACCACTGTGGGTCGCTATCTTCAGATGTACTTCACCCATCTCCTGATACTTTTCGAACATGGCTTTAACCGATTCCCGCGCCAGTTGCCAGCGGGTAACCATGTTGCCTTTCCCGTCAGGTACTTCCCAGCCCATAGAGCCTGAAGCATCCAGAGCGATCACAATAGTGTTCTTCTGCGGATCCACATCATTGATTTCATGATGCGCAGAGCTTGCCGTTGGCAGTGAGTCGGTTACATCAAGGTGCAGCGTTGCATTTTCCGTTTGCCCGCCAGCCTCAACCTGGATTTTAGCAGCGATATCCAGCGTATCCGCACCCTGTTCTTTGTGATCCAATGGCGCATGTTGATCAGCAGTGTAATGGCCGGTTTTGCTGTCGATAGTGGCTTCAAGCACTTTAACGCGGTCTGCTCCAGTACCGGTATAGCCTGTCAGCGTGCTCTGGTCTGCACTCACCTCAAATACCACTGGCTTACCATCGCTGGTGAAACCATCAAGCTGCTGATCGGTATCGAAGTGGTATTCGCCGTCTGTTGCCGAACCGGTATCTGCAACCAGGTCGCCTTCGGCGTGTGAACCAGCATCAGTACCTGCCTGATCATCGCTCAGTGCAGCGTGAGCATCATTGAGTGACATTGGCTCACCCATGACACTTACGGTAACTTCTGCTTTATCAGTCAGGCCATCTTCATCACGGATGGTGTATTCAAAGGTGTACTCTTTAACTTCACCCGTCTCAAGGGTCCGCTTGTCTGCAGGCAGAGATTCCAGATACTTAGCCGCGTCAAAGACCAGTTTACCGTCCTGAAGACTCAGAAAATCTTCTTTCGGATAATCAATGATGGTCAGGTCATCACCATCCGGGTCGCTGTCATTCGCAAGAACATCCAGCTCCAGTGTGCCTGAACCGTTGGTCTGGTAGGCATCATCAAAGGTCGTCAGATCCGCTGATACCTGGGTAATAAAGTACTCTGAGCCTTTAGGATCAACGACACCGTCTTTGTAGCTGATTGCGGACATTTCGATACTATCGAAGAAGCGGCCATCTGCATCTATGTTTACCACCTGAGTGCCACCTCGGGTACCTTCGAATACGCCACTCGCAACCACTTCACCTTTGTAGTATGCCTTCCAGACACCTCGTTCGATGCCAGGTTCCCAGCTACCATGCTTAGTGTCTGTCCATAGGTTTTTCACTTCTACTTCAGCGTGATCGGCAACCTGACCGTTAGCAAACGAGAAGCGCATAGCTTCACTATTCCCGGTTGCGTCGTTATACCCTATTTGCCCGTCCTGAACCCGGTCTGAGCCGCCATCCAGAGCAGAGCTGACGCCATATTTGTGGTCTCCGTCACCGGTATAATCGGCTTTCGACGCGTCAGCAACCTTGTTTCCTGTCGCAGTATCAATCACATAGTAATCGACATTGATATCGGCACTGTCATCCCAGTTAGTCTGATCCAGTGTCCTGGTCGTTTTTTCAATACCCTTGTCATCTTCAGCGATCGGAGCTTCGTTAATATCGTTCACCGATACTTGCACTTTGCCGGTGTCTTTAGCGCCGGTCTGGTCGGTCACTTCCACATCAAGTTCATAGCTGCTCAGCTTTTCATAATCAAAGCTTACGCCTGGCTTGACGCTGATCTCACCGGTTTTGCTGTCGATTTCAAACAGGTCAGTATGACCCGACAGTTTGTAAGTCAGAGTACTGTCGTTATCTGCATCGAAAGCTTTCACTGTGCCAATCACGCCCGGAGTGCTGTTCTCGTCAACACTGAGCTGATAGCGGTCTGCATCGGCTTTACCCTGCGCATCCAGGCCGTGGGCATCGTTACTGCCGCTGATGAACTCTGGTGCATCGTTAGTGCCGGAAATCGATACTACTACGTTGTGCTTAGTGCCATCGGCACTCTGCACTTCAATAGTACGCTCAACCGGCGTGCTGTTTTCACTCAGTCCCTGAACGTCAGGGTGGCTATTATTCAGCTTATAACTCCAGTTGCCGTCAGCGTCGATTGAGAATGTGCCCCAGTCGCCATCCTTCACATCCGTCTGAGGTCGGAATACCGCTTCACCAGCATCCACGTCTGTCACATCCAGCTTCCCACCGGTGGTCAGGGTCACGTCTTCCGTCACGCTGCCTTTATCCGCATCAGGAGTATGCGGAGTGATCTTCGCGCCGTCATCGGTGCCTTTGATGGTCACGGTGACTTTGTGCTCGGTGCCGTCGACTGAGCTGACGGTGAACTCACGGATAACCGGGTCACTGGCGTCGGTCATGCCCTGGATGGTGGCGGAGTCGTTGTTCAGCTCGTACTTCCAGTTGCCGTCGGTGTCCATGGTGAACTTGCCGTACTCGCCGTCATCAATGCTAGAGGCGTTGAAGTGTGCTTCACCTGCGTCCGGGTCAGTGACATCCAGCTTGCCGCTGGTCTCTTTGATCTCGTCTTCTTTCACCAGGCCTTTGTCGGCATCGGCAGTGTGCGGGGTAATTTTCGCGCCGTCGTCAGTGCCTTTGATGGTCACAGTGACTTTGTGCTCGGTGCCGTCGACTGAGCTTACGGTGAACTCACGGATAACCGGGTCACTGGCGTCAGTCATGCCCTGGATGGTGGCGGAATCGTTGT
>NZ_JBSDZD010000003.1:0-97140 GCF_056726165.1 Vibrio sp. 9-16B-A1 | reverse complement strand
AATTTTCGCACCGTCGTCAGTGCCTTTGATGGTCACAGTGACTTTGTGCTCGGTGCCGTCGACTGAGCTTACGGTGAACTCACGGATAACCGGGTCACTGGCGTCAGTCATGCCCTGGATGGTGGCGGAATCGTTGTTCAGCTCATACTTCCAGTTCCCCTCAGAGTCCATGGTGAACTTACCGTACTCACCATCATCAACGCTTGATGCGTTGAAGTGCGCCTGGCCTGCGTCCGGGTCAACAACGTCCAGCTTGCCGCTGGTCTCTTTGATCTCGTCTTCTTTGACCAGACCTTTGTCGGCATCAGCGGTATGCGGAGTGATTTTCGCGCCGTCGTCGGTGCCTTTGATGGTCACGGTGACTTTGTGCTCGGTGCCGTCGACTGAGCTTACCGTGAACTCACGGATCACCGGCTGGCTTGCGTCGGTCATGCCCTGGATAGTCGCAGAATCGTTGTTCAGCTCGTACTTCCAGTTGCCCTCTGAGTCCATGGTGAACTTGCCATACTCGCCGTCATCGACAGAAGATGCGTTGAAGTGCGCCTGGCCTGCATCCGGGTCAGTGACATCCAGCTTGCCGCTGGTCTCTTTGATCTCATCTTCTTTCACCAGACCTTTGTCAGCATCGGCGGTATGCGGAGTGATCTTGGCGCCGTCATCGGTACCTTTGATGGTCACGGTGACTTTGTGCTCAGTGCCGTCCACTGAGCTGACAGTGAACTCACGGATAACCGGATCACTTGAATCGGTCATGCCCTGGACGGTGGCGGAATCATTGTTCAGCTCGTACTTCCAGTTGCCTTCTGAGTCCATGGTGAACTTGCCGTACTCGCCATCATCAACGCTTGAAGCGTTGAAGTGCGCCTCGCCTGCGTCCGGGTCAGTCACGTCCAGCTTGCCGCTGGTCTCTTTGATCTCGTCTTCTTTCACCAGACCTTTGTCGGCATCAGCGGTATGCGGGGTGATCTTCGCGCCGTCATCGGTGCCTTTGATGGTCACGGTGACTTTGTGCTCGGTGCCGTCGACTGAGCTTACGGTGAACTCACGGATCACCGGAGCGCTTGCATCTGTCATGCCCTGGACAGTCGCAGAATCGTTGTTCAGCTCGTATTTCCAGTTGCCCTCTGAGTCCATGGTGAACTTGCCGTACTCGCCGTCATCAACGCTTGAAGCGTTGAAGTGTGCCTGGCCCGCATCCGGGTCAACGACATCCAGCTTGCCGCTGGTCTCCAGGGTGACGTCTTCTTTCACGCTGCCTTTGTCGGCATCCGGCGTGTGTGGAGTGATAATCGCCTGATCATCAGTACCGGAAATAGTAACTACAACTTCATGAGTGGTACCGTCAGCAGAAGTAACGGTCATAGTGCGGGTAACCGGCTCACTGTTTGAAGTAAGAGCCTGTACATCAGGATGGCTGTTATTTAGTTTATAGATCCAGTTACCACCGGCATCAACAGAAAAGGTACCCCAGTTTCCATCCTGCACGTCTGCCTGAGGAAGAAATACCGTCTCACCAGGATTCGGATCGGTTATTGTCAGATTACCGCTGGTCTCCAGCGTCACATCTTCTTTAACTGCGCCGCTGTCATCACCGGCAATTACGGCGCTGATTTCACCCAGCTCTGCCTGAGGGGCTGATTCGATAAAGTTTTGGGTAATGCTCTGCTCCGGAGTCTGCCCGGTCGTTTCAAAAAACGTACTCGCCAGCACCTCTGCGCCAGTACGCTCAACCGTACCAGAAGCTGTCAGGCTTGAACCTGATGCTTCACCTGCTGCAGTAGCGTACTCGTCTCCCAGCTCTGCAGGGTCAACGCCCTGCTCCAGCGCTTCAAAAATCCTGGCCAGTTCTGCTGCTTCATCCGGCACCTGCTGTGATGCTTGTTCCACCACTTCAGGTTGCTCAGAAAGTGGTTCACCTTCACGGGTTTCCACGATTACTTCACCCGGCAAGAGTTCATCTTTCGATGTGATGACTTTCAGGTGACCATCCATACCGATGACAACGTAGCTTTCTGCGGTTAATTTTGACTTTCCGACCAAGAGCTTATACCCCATGTAGCAGCAATAAAAAAGCCCACCCCCGCCATCCATCTGGGGGAATGAGAACTATTTCTTTAGATTATAAGTATCAGGTGATTAATTTATCACCAACCGGCATACGGAAAACACGCACTTTTGCTACTAATAATTTTCATGTTTTAAAACTGTTTTATTTTTGCGCAGAAAGCCGTATGTTATGCGACCTGTTTTTAGGGGCGAATCGCCCGTAATTACTGCGCTTGATATGAAATATTGGCTTACTTCAATAGGCCATAACTTTCGCAAACGTTTACTTCGTATATTTAAATTTAAGATCGTCTCAGAATTGAGACTAATATTATTGGTAATATGCGCTGGAATTTATTTGGGAGACCTCCTGTGAAGCTGAGTAATATTAGTATTGCGTGTTGTGGCTTATTAATGTCACTGCCTTCTGGTGCACAGTCATTAGAGCAAGCCATCGCAACGACCTTTGCAACCAATCCGGAAATCAAAAGTGCGTACAACGAGTACATGAGCAAGCGCTTTGTTATCGACCAGTCAACCGGTGCGTACAAACCACGTATCGACCTGGATGCGGGTATTGGCTACGAGGGGATCAACCCTGCTGCGTCGACCGGTAAGAAAGACACCGACATGACCCGCAAAGACGCGGCTATCACCCTGACTCAGTTGATCTGGGACGGCTCCAAAACCCTGCACGATATTGACCGCACTTCTGCAGATGCAGAGTCCGTTCGCTATCAGCTACTTGCAGATGCTCAGGGCATTGCGCTTCAGGTTATCAACGCTTACCTGGAAGTACTGAAAGCCCAGGAGTTCCTGGCACTTTCTGAAGCTAACCTCGACACCCATGAGCGCATCATGGCCGATATTCAGAAACGTACCGATTCTGGCATTGGCTCTGTGGCGGACCTGACTCAGGTGCAGGCCCGTCTTGCCAAAGCGCACAGCAACGTACTGGCTGCCCACAACAATTTCAAAGATGCTCAGACCACCTTCTTTAAACTGGTTGGCGAAGTCCCGAATGAACTGGTATTTCCAAGAGCAGATAAAAACTTTATTCCGGGCACTCTTGATGATGCAAAAAACCTGGCTTTTGAACACCACCCGGTAATTAAAGTCGCAAGCGCAGACGTAGATTCTGCCAAGTTCCAGTACAAGCAGACGGACGCCAATAACTTCCCGGTCGTATCGTTTGAAGCTGCGCAAAACTGGCGCAACGATGCCGGCGGCATTGAGGGCAGCAGCACCGAAACCACAGCTATGCTGCGTGTCCGCTACAATCTGTATAACGGTGGTTCTGACTCAGCCAACAGTGACCGTATGGCCTACCAGCTGAACAAAGCGAAGGATCTGCAGGAACGCGCCTACCGCGGAGTTGAGCAGGAACTGCGTCTGTCATGGAGTGCGCTCGAACTGACGACTCAGCAAAAAAACTTTTTATCTCAGCACGTTGATGCAGCTTCCGACACCGTGGTTGCCTACCAGAAGCAATATCGCATCGGTAAACGCACCCTGCTGGACCTGCTCAACACTGAGAACGAACTGTTTGAATCCCGCAAAGGCTATGTGGAAGCCCAGTTCGCACAGCAATACGCCAAATACCGTATCCTGAGCTCTACCGGTAACCTGCTTGACGCCCTGCGCGTTGATGTTCCGAAAGAGTGGACCCAACCTGTGGAGTACTGAACACAATGAAACGTACTATGTTACTGGCAGCAACCCTGATGGTTGCCGGCCTGAATAATGCTTATGCCGGCGATGATATGGAGTACATTCAGACGCCACAGGCAAACCAGATTGCCGACCTTGCTGACTCTGATAACGATGGTGTCATCAACGCCCGGGACAACTGTGCAGGCACACCTTCCGGCGCTGAAGTCAACAATGATGGCTGTGAGCGCTACGTGAGTAAATCAGAGCAATACCAGCTTAAGATCCTGTTTGAAAACGATTCTGACCAGATTCAGGACGTTTTCAATCAGAAGATCACCGAGCTGGCTGCCTTTCTGAAAGCCTACCCTGCCACCTCGATTGAGATTCAGGGATACGCAAGTAAAGTCGGCCGCGCGGAGTACAACCTAGACCTGTCCCGTCGCCGGGCAGAGAAAGTACGCGAACTGCTGATTGAAAAAGGCATTGATGGCAAGCGCCTCAAGATTGTTGGCTTTGGTGATACCCACCTCGCCGCGATGGGTCTGGATGAAGTCAGCCACGCACTGAACCGCCGCGTAACCGCTACCGTAGTGGGTCACAAAGGCATGGTAAAAGAAGAGTGGACCATATTTACCACAATTCCGAAAGCCAACTGATCCCCCAGCCCCGGAGTAAGCTTTCCAGTTTATTTCCGGGGCAACTTTCTTCGGAATAATTCTCTTTTACCCCCCCCCCTTACATCCAGCAACAAAAATAATCAGTATCAGCTAATTAACCTGTTACTTAACACGATATAGTCAGATATTTAGATGACGAGTTAATTCTCGACGAGAAATATCACACCCGCCCCACATGATAATAGCCAATTTTACCACCCGTTATCCTGAATCTATTTTTTCAATGCAAATTAACCGTACATTATGAGCTAAACCGTGAACTTTTATAGATTTATCTTATAATTATCTCAGTGGTCGCTGCTGTAATGCACCTACTGCTAAGAATTCAAACCTTATAAAAGCCATGGCCAATTAATATGACCGAGACCTGTCTCCGCAGACTAAGTCAGCTGTTAAACCACTACCTGCCCAGTCAGGCTCACCAGGTAAGCCTGGACGATCTTGAGCAGGTGTTTTCCACCTCCCGCCGCAATACCTCCAACATCCTCAAAATGCTGGATGAGTACGGCTGGATTGAATGGAGCCCCGGACGTGGCCGGGGGAAAGCCAGCGCGCTTACGGTCACCCTCTCCCTGCACCAGGCTCTGTACCGCACCATCAGGGCAGAGCTTGGCTCCGGTAACTTTGACCAAATATCAAAACTGCTTGAACTTTACCGTGGCACCGCAGCCAGTGCGCTGAATCAGGCCATGGAAGAAACCTCCCAGGCCAACCAGAGTGCCAATGCGCTTATCATCAGCCACTACCCATGGGTCAACGAACTCAATCCGGCGCTGACGTACCGGTTTTCTGAGCTTCAGGTGATCCGCAGCCTGTATGACACTCTGTTTAAAATCGACAACAACGGGCACCTCCATCCTCACCTCGCCTGTGAGTATAAAATTGATGGCCGGTACATCTATATCTGGCTGAGACCGGATATTCGCTGCCACGATGGCCTGATGCTGGAAAACAATGACGTCATCCACAGTCTCAACCGGCTGGTTCAGGCCAAAGGGCCGGTCAGCTGGCTGATCCGCCAGGTCACCTCGGTGAGCTTCAGTGAGCCTGAACAGGCGATCTGTATCGAGCTCTCCAGGCCCAATCCGCTGTTCATCTATTGCCTGGCAACAGCCAATGCCTCAGTGACCACCCGGCGCGTCCGGGAGTTCTCCAAAAATCGTCCAATTGCCGTTGGCACCGGCCCATTTATGGCTGAGTACTGGGAGAAGGACAAACTGATCCTGAAGAAACATCACCAATACTTCGCCAAAAAGGCATTGCTGGACAAGATCACTCTCTCTCATCAGGGAGAAGCTCTGGACAAATACATCAGCTACAACCAAAACGATGGAGAGAAGGAGAACTACACCATCCAGGCGTTCTCCTATCTGGCTCATAACCGCCGTCCGGAATGTACGCTCAGCGATGAGAGCTGGCAGGCACTGTTTGCGTTCCTCGAAGCCCGCCGCTTTGAGTTTGCGGCCAACAGCGATCTCGACATCATGGAGATGCTTGAGGAGACCAGCGAGCCAGATGAAACCATCCCTCAGCTGGAAGGCAGCCTGGTACTGGCCCACCCCAAATGGACCATCGATTATCTGGATAAAATGTCCTGCTGGCTGGTGAAGCTGATTGAACAAACCGGGATAAACGTCGAACAGGTTGAACTGTCTGATGCCAGCAATCCTCAGCTGGTAAAAGATCAGGCTGATCTGCTGCTGGTCGAGGACATCATCGAACAGCCGCTGGAATACGGCGCGTATGAATGGCTGCTGACCGGTACCGGGATCCGGTTTGTGTTTGATGAAAATCAGCTCGATGAACACGCCGCGCTGGTACAGCGTCATATCGCGGAAGGTAATACTGAACAGCGTCTGCTGGATCAACTCCGTCAGCTGCGGAATAACACCACCATTCTGCCCCTGTTCTGGGGTCAGGAACAGGTCAGCTGCACCAAAGGAGTCAGCGGGATTCAGATCGGCAAGTCCGGCTACAGTGATTTCTACAAGCTAAGGATCCACACCTCAAAACCCGATCCCGAACTGTAGTCTTTCCGGTCCATCAACGAAAAAGCCCCTTCATTGCTGAAGGGGCATTTGACGCTGTTTGAGATATTGTTATCTGCGGTTCCTGTAATCTCAGATAGCTGACAGGAAAGTCGCGATCTTATCTTCGTGAGCGCGCACGGTCGCTTCTGTTGGCTGAACCATATCCTTGTTGGTGAAGTACACCAGCAGCGCCATTTGAGCGGTCAGGCGGTTTTCCGCTTCGTCAAAAATAACCGAGGTCTCTGACTCCATCACACCACGGGTACACTCGCGCTGATCGTTTGCTGGCAGGCAATGCATAAACTGCGCATTTGGACCGGCTTTGGCCATCATCTCTTCGCTCACCACATACTCAGGGATGAAGGTGCTCAGGCGGATCTCTTTTTCATCTTCCTGACCGAACCAATAGAAACTGTCCGCCACAATGATGTCACAGCCTTCCACCTCATCGGTGTTGTCGGTGATAACCAGCTTGCCGCCGTACTCACGGCAGTTTTCCTCAGCAATTTCAACCCACTCAGCCGGTGCTTTGAAACGGTCCGGACAGATGTGCTTAAACGTCATGCCGAACTTGGTGCAGGCAAACATCAGTGACGAGGCCACGTTAGTCGCATCACCAACAAAGGCTACCGTCAGGTCACTCAGCTCTTTACCTTCCGGCAGGTGCTCCTGCATGGTAAACAGATCCGCCATGATCTGGGTTGGGTGCAGCCAGTCACACAACCCATTGATAACAGGCACACTGGCGTGCTCTGCCAGTCCGGCCACCGTGCTGTGCTCATCCACGCGGGCCATAATTACATCGACCATACGTGACAGTACCCGGCCGGTATCTTCCAGGGACTCTTTTGAGCCAAGGTGAATATCGTTCGGAGACAGGAACAGCGCGTGCCCACCCAGAATAGTGGCTGCGGTTTCAAATGAAACACGGGTACGGGTAGAAGGCTGTTCAAAAATCATCGCAACTGACTTGCCCTTGAACAGCTGGGGAACCGCGTTATCACGGCGGGCATCTTTCAGCAGCTTCATCAGATCCAGGATCTCAGTCAGCTCCTGACGGGTGAAGTCCTGGGTTTTCAGAAAATGACGCAGGCTTGGTTTGCTCAGGTTTGTTGCGGTTGAAGATGGAAGTTTCATAGTTCTAACCCTTTTGTTCGTTGATTACTGCATATCAAGTGATTATTAATATTCAGCATTTCGCATCAAAAAACTTTTATCGGATTCAACTATCGGCCTGGAAATAAATAATGGCTTTATTTGTAAGAAACCAATCACAGTTTAAAACAAATAAAGCCATAAAAACCGAAGTTTGATTCTAATCACACTTCTGACTAATGCACTCTGGCATGATTGCATACGTGGGGAATGTACAGCCCCAAATAAGCATTGGTCAGCTTAATCGCCTCATCAATCATTTCAGACTCAATAAATCCGTGCTCACGATAAGAGAGAGAGTACACTTTATCCGCCACCTGAAGTGCAATAGCAAAAATGTTAATGCCCTCAGGCAACTCCGGAATATCATAGTAACGCCGGTAAATAGCTTCAACACGCTTACCCAGGCGTATATCATTCTCAGTATCTGCGTGTCTTATTTTGGTAAAGGTATGCTGACTAAGTATCAACTTCTGTACTACAGCATTATTGGCATAATACTGGGTATATCCGGTTTCAATCATCCGATTTATATCACTCCAGTGGTGGACATCTTCCGGAATAACTGAGTTTTCAAGCACATCATCAAAATCTGAGAAAACATCTTCTATCAGGTGATAAAACAGCGCTTCGATATTTGGATAATGATGATAAACCGTTGAAGTGGAAATGCCTCCTTCTTTCGCTACATCATAAATTGAAATGCTGGTGATATCCCTTCGCTCAATCAGAGATACCGCTGCATCATGAATGGCCTTTAGCTTTTCTTCTTTGCTGCTCCGTCGCACATCTTCCCCCGGTTTATCCAATATGAAAATGGCCACCCGCGGGCAGCCATGCAATTATGTTTGTATTCAATCCCTGTAGATCCGGGTTCCGGACTCACGACTCATAATATCGTGGGCGTGGTGCAGGTCCCCGATGTATCCGGTGCCACCAGTCTGTTCAACGAACTGACAACAGGCATTAACCTTTGGCCCCATTGAGCCTTCGGCAAAGTCATAGCTTCTCATCAATGCTGCCGGAACATCATACAATTTCTGCTCATCCGGCTCACCCCAGTTGAGGCAAACATGTGTGCCATCCGTCAGAATCAACAGGTGTTCGGCACCCAGCTCTTTTGCGACCAGGGCTGCGGTCATATCTTTGTCGATCACCGCCTCAAAGCCGACATACGCCCCGTCCTTTTCAACTACCGGGGCACCACCACCGCCTCCGCATATGACCAGGTGATCTTTATCCAGCAAATCTTTAATCGCCTGGATCTCCAGTATTTCCTTTGGTGCCGGGGATGGAACAACGCGGCGCCATTTATTTCCGTCCGGTTTTACTATCCAGTTATTTAATTCAGCCAGATGTTTGGCTTCCTGCTCCTCATAGACCGGACCGATAAATTTACTTGGATTCTTAACTGCCGGGTCATTTTCATCCACAACGATACGGGTCAAAATAGTGGTTGTTAATTTATCATCAATTGCTGCGTTTAATCCCTGCTGAATTAAATAGCCAATCATCCCCTGTGTTTCTGCCCCCAGAACATCAAATGGATAAGGCGGGCAATCTTTATATGCATTATTTTGCAAAGATAACAGTCCAACCTGAGGTCCGTTTCCATGAACGATAACCAGCCTGTAATCCTTATTTATTTCCGCCAGTGCTTCTGCTGTGATAGTTATGCTTTTCTGCTGATTCTCACAGCTCATTACTTCGCCCCGCTGCAATAAAGCATTTCCGCCAACGGCAACAACAATAATTGGTTTCGACATACTAAACTCTCCGGTTTATGACCTTGTGACCATTTTAATATCCCGGCAAAACAGCCTGAAAAAATTGATTAAAATCAATATTCCGGATTTTGGCTATTTTCTGCTCCATATTTGATTCCGCCATCACAAATACCTCTCGCCATCGGGCATAAAAACCGAACTGTGATTTTCTGTACTTTTATGCCGTTACCCGTGTGCAAGACTAATTTGCGTAAATTCATTAAAAACACAGAAATTCGTACCCAAATTGGAGGTTCACATGAGTAACGTGAAACAGGGAAAAATGGGGGTTACCAGTATCGCACTGTTCAGCCTGTGTGCAGTGATCGTCGTTGATACCCTGACCGCTTCGGCAAGTATCGGGGTATCATCAATTGGCTGGTGGCTGTTAACTCTGGTGATATTTGTCATTCCTTATGGCCTGATGACATCAGAGCTGGCCACCACCTACCCGGGCGAAGGCGGTATCTACGACTGGGTAAAACAGGCATTCGGTTTTAAATGGGCAGTAAGAACCACCTGGTTCTACTGGATCAACGTCGGCCTTTGGATGCCAGCGGTATACATCATGTTTGCCGGTATGTTTGCCGAACTCTTCTTCCCCGATCTTTCCCTTTTCTGGCAAATCGCCATCTGCATCATTCTGACCTGGCTGACCGTCTGGATCTGTAACGTCTCCGCAGACGTAGGGATCTGGGTAACCAACGTCGGCGCTATCCTCAAAGTTTCGATTATCCTGGTACTCGGTGCTGGCGGTTTTATCTACGCCATGAACAACGGCGTGGCCAACGAGTTCTCTGTCGCCGCCATGATGCCATCTCTGGACTCCGGCGTGGCTTTCCTGCCTGCACTGGTGTTTAACCTGATGGGATTTGAGCTGGTCGCCACCCTGACCAAAGAGATGAAAGACGTACGCGATATGCCCAAAGCGGTGTTCCTGGCTATCGGTATCACCGCTTTTCTCTACATCATCGGTACCGTCGGCATCCTGATGGCATTGCCGGTAGAAAACATCGGCCTGGTTGCTGGTCTTATCGACACCCTGAAAACCCTGTTTGGTGACGGCGCGCTTGGCCAGCTAATGGTTTACCTGTTTGGTATCGTTGCCCTGCTGACTTTCATCGGCAACATGGTGTCCTGGACGATGGGCGCAAGCCGCGCTGCGGCAGAAGCAGCCAGTGAGGGAGAACTGCCGGATATGGTTGGTAAACAGTCTGAGCGCTTTGGCACTCCGGTTGGTGCCAATAACATTACCGGTGCGCTTTCTACCGTGGTGATCATCGCCTACGCCTTCTTTGCCAACACCAATGACGACCTGTTCTGGTCTGTATTTGCATTCTCAAGCTGTATCTTCCTGCTGCCGTACCTGTTTATGTTCCCGTCTTACCTGAAGCTTCGCATCATCGACGGTGACCGTGAGCGTCCGTTCAAAGTCAAAGGCGGTATGCCACTGCAGTGGGCCATGTCCATCATCTGCTTCCTGGTTATCACTCAGGCCGTAGTACTGTTCATCTTCCCTGAACTGCTGGATATGACCGTTGACTGGAGCTACAGCGCACCGGTACTGATTGGCGTCGCCCTGACCATCGCCATTGGCGAGTACATGGTGAAACGCGCCATCGCCATCAAAGAGCAGCCGGAAACCCAAAGCACTGCTGCTGAACAAAACAATCAAGTTGAAGCCTGAGCATAAGGAGCCAGCCATGACTGTTAAAAGAACCACAACACCAAAAACCGACGGATTCCACATGCCCGGCGAACACGAGCCCCATTCACAGATCTGGATGGCGTGGCCGGAGCGCACAGATAACTGGCGCTACGGAGCAAAACTGGCCCAGGAAGCGTTCGTCAATGTCGCGCAGGCCATTCACAAAGCGACGCCTGTCACCATGGTGGTCAGCAAAGCCCAGTTCGAAAACGCCAGGGCGAAACTGCCTTCCGATATCCGGGTGGTGGAGATGTCGACCGACGATTCCTGGATGCGCGATATCGGTGCCAGCTATGTAGTCAACAATGAAGGCGAACGCCGCGGGGTAGACTGGGAGTTCAACGCCTGGGGCGGCCTGGTAGACGGACTCTATTTCCCCTGGGACCAGGACGACCAGGTCGCATCGAAAATGTGTGAAATCACTGGAGATGACACCTATCGCGCGCCGATAATCCTCGAAGGTGGCTCAATCCACGTTGATGGCGACGGCACCGTATACACCACCGAAGAGTGCCTGCTGCACCCTAGCCGCAACAGCGAGCTCTCACGTGAGGAGATTGAAATCGCACTGTGTGACTACCTGGGAGCAGAGAAAGTCATCTGGATCCCACGCGGCCTGTACAACGATGAGACCAACGGCCACGTCGATAACCTGATCCACGTAGTCAAACCCGGCGAAGTGGTACTCACCTGGTGTGAAGACCCGAAAGACCCTCAGTACGAGATCAGCCAGGAAGCGTATGAGGTGCTGACCAGCAGTACCGATGCCAGAGGCCGCAAAATCCGGGTACACAAGATCCCGATGGCCGGCCCGCTGTACATCACTGAAGATGAAGCATCAGGGATTGACCTGTCCGATGGAATGGAACGCGAGTCCGGCGAACGCCTCGCCGCCTCCTACGCCAACTACCTGGTTACCAATAACCATATCGTCTACCCGCTGCTGGACAAGCGCTATGATGAAGTAGTCGCCAACACCCTGTCTGAGCTTTACCCGGGCTACAGTGTTGCAGGAGTTGATGCGAGGGAAATACTGCTGGGGGGAGGGAATATTCACTGTATTACCCAGCAGGTGCCAGAGGTTTCGTAACCTGTTAGCCGATCCTGAACACAAAAATGCCGCCCGGAGAAGGGCGGCATTTTCGCTAAAGAACGGGAGAAAGATTAGCGAACAATCAGACCAAGCAGGATACCCACGGCACCGAAGTCAGCATCACTGAAGGTAGTGTTGGCAAAACCAAGGTCACCCAGTACAGGCATCAGGAATACCGGCAGGAAGGTGATCAGCAGGCCCTGAGCGAAAGCACCCAGAATCGCACCGCGGCGGCCACCTGTTGCGTTACCGAACACACCCGCTGCAGCGCCAACGAAGAAGTGAGGTACTACACCTGGGATGATCACCGTCAGGTTCATGATATACAGCAGGAACATGCCCACCAGACCCGCAGCAAAGCTCGACAGGAAGCCAACCAGTACTGCGTTTGGCGCGTATGGGAACACTACCGGACAGTCCAGCGCTGGTTTCGCATTCGGTACCAGCTTGTCTGAGATCCCTTTAAACGCAGGTACGATTTCAGCGATAACCATACGCACACCCTGCAGGATAACGTAGACACCACCGGCAAACGTGATCGACTGCATCAGGGCGAACATAAACCAGTGCTTACCACCACTGACTTCACGAACAAAGTCACCACCGGCAAAGATACAGGTCACCATGAAGATGATACCCATGGTAAATGAGATAGCGACCGGCGTATCACGCAGGAACAGCAGGCTCTTAGGTACATTCATCTCTTCGGTTGAATGTTCTTTGTTACCAAACTTGCTGCCGATGAAACCAGCCAGAACATAGGAAAGTGTCGAGAAGTGACCAATCGCCACGTCATCAGAACCGGTAACCTGCTTCATGTAATGGTGCGCAATTGCAGGGAACAGCACCATCACAAAGCCAACGACAATCGAACCCAGAGCGATCAGCGGAACACCTTTCATACCGCTGGAAGACAGAATCGCTGCCACCATCATCGACATAAACAGAGTGTGGTGACCGGTCAGGAAGATAAATTTCCACGGTGTAAAACGGGCAATCAGAATGTTCACCAGCATGGCAAAGAACATGATCATGGCCATCTCTTTACCGAAGGCTTCCTGAGCGATAGAAACGATCGCTTCATTGTTTGGCACTACGCCGGTAATACCGAATGCCTGCTGGAAAATAGTGGCAAAGTCACCCAGAGAAGAGACCACCAGCCCGGCACCTGCGCCAAGAATAATGAAACCAAGAATGGTCTTGACCGTGCCTTTCACGCACTCCGTCACCGATTTCTTCTGCGCGATCAGACCGATCAGCGCGATAAGTCCCACCAGAACCGCCGGCTCTGACAGAACGTCATTCATCAGGAAATTAAAAAATTCCATGTTGCCCCCTTTTACAGCGCACCCAGTTCCTGAAGAGCAACTGACAGACGCTCTTTCATCGCATTTTTATCAACCATGTTATCCAGGCTGACAATCTTCTGCTCCACATCCAGCGATTTTAGCTGGTCGGTAATGTCATTGGTGCCGATAAAAATGTCACAATCAGTGCCCTTTGCTGAGCCCAGGTCGATATGGTCAACATGAGCAGCCACATCAAGATCTTTAACAATGCCTTTGATGCTCATTTCCATCATCAGGCTGGTTCCCAAACCGTGACCACAAACCACCATAATCTTCATACTGTTCACCTTCGTTTCGTCGTTATTGCAGGGGGAATTAATAGTTTTTGATTACATTCAGAACATCATCAACGCTCTTTGCTGCGCAAATCTGCGCAACATGTTCTTCATTCATAAACAGCTCAGCCAGCTTAGAAATCGCCTCAACATGGCTGTTGCTGTCGGTTGCTGCCAGGGTTACCAGCATTTTCACCGGGTCGTTACCTTCAGAGTCGAAATTGACACCTTCACGAATCACGGTTACGGCCAGGGCCATTCTGTTCACGCCATCTTCCGGGCGGGCATGCGGCATCGCCATTTGGGGGCCAACCACGTAGTAAGGCCCGAGCTCTTCATGCGAGCGGAAAATAGCGTCGACATAACCAGGCTCAATCGCACCAGTATCCAGCAGTGCCTGACAGGACTTGTTGATTGCATCCTGCCAGTCCGTTGCGGTGTCATGTACACGGATAACATCCTGGGTAATAAGTTCACTTAACATTGAGGTTGCTCCACCAGCTTTCGATGGGGCTAACTTTATCGATGAAACTATCAGAAAAACAGGACAGAGATCACAAATGATAGCGCTATCTGATAACGCTACCATAAATTGTGATAGCGCTATCATTTTACTGTCATGGTGAACAGAGAAAGGACCGGGTTAACAACTTATGCGCTAATATCAAAAACCGTACGCTACGCTGTGCTAACATTGCGCGGCGAAAAATAGGAATACCAACAAGAAAATGAGCGAACCGCGAAAACGAAGAAGCACGGGAAAAGTGACCATTGCCGATGTAGCCAAACAGGCAGGCGTGGGCACCATGACAGTTTCCCGAGCACTGAGAACACCAGATATGGTGTCCGAAAAGCTGAGACAAAAAATTGAACAAGTCGTCGAAGAGCTGGGATACATTCCGAACAAAACAGCCGGAGCGCTGGCATCCGGCGAAAGCCACAGCATAGTCCTGATCCTGCCTTCACTGGTCGAAAAGTCCTGTGCACTGTTTCTTCCCGGTTTTCAGCAGGCACTGAACAAGGAAGGGTACCAGTTACTGCTTGGCTACAGCGATTACTCTCAGGAGCAGGAAGAAAAACTGCTGGGCACCCTTTTGCAAAACCGCCCGGCCGCAACTGTCCTGTTTGGAAGTGAACATACAAAACGCAGTCATCAGTTGCTCAAAGCCGCTAATGTCCCGGTGATGGAAATCGCAGAGTTTAATCAAAGCTCCGATTATCTGAATGTAGGTGTAGACCACTTCGCCCTCGGCAAAGCCTGTACCCAACACCTGATCGACAATGGTTATCACAATATCGGCTTTATCGGTGCCCGCGGAGAGTACTCCATCATGCAGCGAAAACTGCACGGCTGGCAAAGTGCGCTGATTGAGAACTATCTTACGCCAGATCATTTCCTTACCACCCACGAAGCGCCGTCTGCAGAGCTTGGCTCAGAAGGCCTGGCCAAACTTTTACTCAGGGATTCAGGTCTCGATGCTCTGGTATGCAGCCACGAGGAAGTCGCGCTGGGCGCACTGTTTGAATGCCACCGCCGCCTGATAAAAGTACCAACCGACATGGCGATTTTCTGCCTTGATGGTACCGGAACCTGCGCCCATGCCTTCCCCAGCCTTTCGAGTGCAGAAGTAGATTACGATCAAATGGGCCATCAGGCCGCCAAACGACTGCTCGCAGCCATC
Organism: Vibrio sp. 9-16B-A1; assembly: GCF_056726165.1. Classification (NCBI taxonomy): domain Bacteria; kingdom Pseudomonadati; phylum Pseudomonadota; class Gammaproteobacteria; order Vibrionales; family Vibrionaceae; genus Vibrio; species Vibrio sp. 9-16B-A1. The sequence goes on along the minus strand of NZ_JBSDZD010000003.1, from coordinate 81,706 downwards.
CGCAATGAGGAGCAATCAGAAACCTCGCTGGATGTCGGTTTTCAGCTCACTCAGCGTGCCAGCAGCAGCGCCAGCTGATCCGGCATAGAGGAAATCAAAAAAAAAGTAAGTTGAAAAACGGGGCTTTCGCCCCGTTCCACAATTACTTCTTATTCACCGTCAGCAAATAGCGTTTCTCGAGCGACCGGAAGGCAGACTTGCCGGTAACTTCGGTTACCTGCTCTACGAAAGCATCCGGCAGAGAGACCCGCTGTGGCGGCACGGTTTTGAGCGCGGCTTTCAGCGCCGGAATAAAGCGGTCCAGAGAGCTGCCTTTACGCTGCAGCAGCAGGTCCAGTTCCAGCCAGAAAGCGGCACCCTTGAGGTAAAACAGCGGGTAGTACTGCATTTGCCCATCGACCACTTTTCGACTGGCAGTGTAGAGGCCAGTGTCAGAGTCCGGCAGTTTCTTTGCCGCTGCGCGCCATACCTGAACCGGCTCAGGGTGAGCATATTCGGTATCCGAGAGTGACTTCTGGGCGTAGTACTCCGCCAGGCTTTCACTCAGCCACAGCGGATAATCGATCCCTGAGATGAAATGCAGCGTCTCGTGGGCGGTGATCTTCAAAAAGTGCGGCAGCGACTTCTCCGTCAGCGTGCCTTCTTCAAGCGGTACATTGGTCAGAAAAATCCGGTTACCGGATGCGCCACCCACCGAGCCACTGCTGACTTCACGCCCCAATGCCACCAGCTCAACCGGTTCACCGGCCCGGGCATGAAATACGCCGCGCAGATAGCGAAGCTGACGTTCCATCACCGGTTGCCAGGTTTGCTGCTCTTTCGCCAGTGCCTTCACATCACTTTGAAGGGTAATGACCTGTTTCCCAACACTGAGCGCGGTTTTCTCCAGTCCGCTGACCATAAACAGCGGTGCCTGGTCCCTGCCCGGCAGTGGCTGGCATTGCTCCTCAAAGCAGACCTTTGTCTCCTCCACGCCCTGAATCCGCGGCAGTGAGTCCCACTCAGTCAGCAGGTACCAGCCGTTTTCAGGGTGATAAGTATCCATCTGAGATGAGGCGTCATAACCCTGCGCATCAGCCTTCTCAAAACTCAGCATCCAGCGCAGCTGATTGCATCGAATGGTCTCACCCCAGGATGCGCTCTGCCACTCTTCCCCTACCTGACACTCCACCTTTGGCAGGTCCGGCTCTGGGTTTTGGCTGCGCGGTGCTTCCAGTACCAGACTTTGCAGCCCGGAAGTATCTGCCGTTATGGTTACCACCTCAGGATGCTTCTTATCAGCAGTAACCTGATATACCAGTTCAGCCTGAGCCAAAGCCGGGGCCAGCGCACCTGCCCCGCTCACCAGTCCGATCAACAGTGAAAATGCTTTGTTCACGCATCCCCCTTATCTGCCGGAAACACCACCCCGACCTGGCGGCGGATTTCGGTGATCACCCGGGCAGTCGCCAGTGAGCGCTCAACCGCCTGTTCATCCATAGCCCCGGCTTTAATCTGCTGTGCAAACTTCTCCGCCTCATAACGCATGCTGTGGGGATCTGTTGCCAGGGTAAGATCCTTATCCGGCTCTCCTTTGCGTTGCAGCAGAACCCGGGCTGGCTCAGATATAAATTCAATCGCCAGGGTGCCCTTCTCTCCCTGAATGTTACTCAGGGCCGAAGAGTCACAAACCTTGGAGTGGCTGACCACCAGCTCAAATCCCTCATAACAGAAGATCGCGCTGCCATGGGCATCGACGCCGGAGCCCAGCAGTTTGCCGGAAGCCATTACCGATTCAGGCTCACCAAACAACTCCAGCGCGGCGGCAATGCAGTAATAACCAATGTCCATCACCGAGCCATTGGAAAACGCCGGGTTAAAGGTATTAGGGTTCTCTCCGGCCAGATAGCGGCCATAGCGGGAAGAGAGCTGACAGTAGCTGAAATGCCCCCGGTGCAGCGGGCCGATGTCAGTCAGGTATTTCTTAATTTGAACGAAGTTAGGCAGGTACGCGGTTTTGTACGCTTCGAACAGCACCCGGTCACTTTCACGGGCGGCCTGGTACATGGCCTGTACTTCTGAAAGATTCGAACCGAGCGGTTTTTCACAAATCACATGCTTTCCGGCTTTTAGCAGGGCGATACTCTGTGGTGCGTGAAACGAGTTCGGGCTCGCCACGTACACCGCGTCAATGCCCGGCGCGTGGCAAAACGCTTCGAAATCATCATAGTAAGCCAGTTCACCTTCATATTTGGCACCAAACTGCTGCGCTGTCACAAGCGAGCGGGAAAAGACGGCCACCAGTGAAAACTCACCACAGGCCAAGGCACCCTGAATAAAGCTGTCTGTAATCCAGTTGGTACCGATCACTGCCAGTCTGATCATTATTAGTCCTTTTGTTATTTCACTTCTTTTTTCCACGCAGGAGAGCGCTGTTATAACACACTCTGACGGGTAAATATTTGAGCGGGCACCGGAATAAAAGTTCCCGTACAACCTGCCGTAAAGCCAGGTTTGCAAGTCTCTAATTGACAACTATATTTTTATATAGAGTCGCCTGTTATCCCGTCCTGGAAAACCGGGATGACTGGTGGCGTTTTCCATGCAGATAAAAATCAGGCACCGTATGACAAAGCCAGTACCGCCAATTTGGACGCCGTCTGAAGAGAGAGTCGAAAAAGCCCTGCTCACCCAGTTCCTTGCCCGGGTGGATGCAGACTATGATCTGCACCTCAAAAACTATGATGAGCTGCACCGCTGGTCGGTGGAAAACAGCGAGCAGTTCTGGGATCAATTGTGGGATTTTGCCGATGTAATAGGCACCAAAGGCACCCTTATCTCCTCCCCCGGTCCGGCAAAGCACGGTGATTTTGTCCCCGCACGTGATACCCTGTGGTTTGAAGACAGCACCCTCAATTACGCAGAAAACCTGCTCGCCCAGGCCTTTCATACCCCCGAGCGAACGGCTGTCTGCTTTCATAACGAGCAGGGAGAAAAGCGTACCCTGAGCTGGCAGGAGCTGTGTGATCAGGTCTCATTGACCTGCCAGTGGCTGGAAGACTGCGGAGTCGGGCCCGGTGATGTGGTCGCAGGCTATCTGCCCAATATTCCTGAAACTCTGGTCGCCATGCTGGCAACGGCGGCAAAGGGCGCGGTCTGGACCTCCACCTCTCCCGATTTTGGCGTGGAGAGCGCGGCAGAGCGGTTTGGCCAGGTGGACCCTAAGGTGCTTTTCGTGGTGGACGGCTACTGCTTCAACGGCCAGGCTCACACCCTGCGCGACAAAAATCACCAGTTGGCAGAAGCACTGCCATCACTGACCCAGACCTGTCAGATCAACTACCTTCATCCCGAGAGTGAAGACGGCTTCTCGGAATGGCACCACATGCTCGATGACTACCGTCCGGTCGGCATGCGCTACGAGCGGCGCCGCTTTAACGACCCGCTGTTTATCCTCTATTCCTCCGGTACCACAGGCAAGCCGAAATGCATCGTCCATTCGGTGGGCGGTACACTGCTTAATCACGTAAAAGAACATCAGCTCCACTGCGACATCCACAGTCAGGATGTCGTGTTCTGCTACAGCACCACCGGCTGGATGATGTGGAACTGGCAAATGAGTGCGCTGGCTTCCGGTGCAGAGCTGGTTATCTACGATGGCCACCCCTGCTATCCGGATAACAACATTTTGTGGCACATCGCCAAAAAGCACGGTGTCACCCTGTTTGGTACCTCGCCCAAATACCTGGAGACGCTGCAGAAAGACGGCTATCGCCCGGCACAGCATTACAGCCTGGATAAACTGAAAACCCTCTGCTCGACCAGCTCTGTGCTCCACCCCCATCAGTTTGAGTTTGTATATCAGCACATCAAACCGGATCTGCACCTGGCATCAATCTCCGGCGGAACCGATATCTGCGGCTGCTTTGTACTCGGCAATCCCATCTCACCAGTTTACCCGGGCGAGTGTCAGCAGGCCGCACTTGGGCTGGATGTGTGCGTGTTTAATCCCGCGGGCGATCCGGTTCAGGGCACTCATGGCACCCTGGTCTGCCGCAACAGCTTCCCCAATCAGCCGCTGTACTTCTGTCAGGATAACGGCAGGAAATATCACCAAACCTACTGGAACCGTTTCCCAGGCACCTGGTATCACGGCGACGAAGTCTGCCAGACACCGCAAAACGGGTTTGTGTTCTGCGGGCGCAGCGACGCCATGCTCAACCGCTATGGCATGCGGATCGGCAGTGCGGAGATCTACCGTGAAGTGAACCGCCTTGCGCGCATTGAAGACTCGGTGGTAGTGAGCCAGAAAACCCCCACCGACAACAGGATTGTACTGTTCGTTCAGATGGCTCAGGGACTTCGCCTTGATGATGAAGATCGGGAAGCTATCAATCACAGCCTTCGGGAAAACGCTTCCCCCCATCATATTCCGGATCTCATTCTGCCGCTCAGCGAAGTGCCCAGAACCCGCTCCGGTAAACTGGTGGAGCTGGCTGTGAAAAACGTACTGGAGCATAAACCGGTGACTAACACCGGGGCACTGAGTAACCCGGATGTGCTCGAAGAGCTGAGAAACATGGAGCCACAGTGGCGCGTTATAGACTAACGCCCGGATTTCACGGTAGTATGCAAACGCACTCACCTGAATCCTGATCCGCTATGAATCTGTCACAAATCGAAGCTTTCTGTCGTGTTGCCGATCTGGGCTCTGTCTCAGAGGCCGCCCGTCACCTCGACTGTAACCGCACCAAACTCAGCATGGCGATCAAGGCGCTGGAAAAAGAGCTCGATACCTCCCTGTTTGTGCGCAGTGGTAACCGGCTGGAGCTGTCTGAAGCGGGCAAAGCCATCTACAAAGACTGCGAGAACCTGCTCAGCGTTGAAAAACGGATCCGCCAGACCTGCACCCAGATCAGCGCCAACTTTAACGCCGAAGTCTGGATAGCGCGGGATGATGCGGTGCCCGATGAAGTCTGGCAGGAGCTCGCCCATGAGCTGAACCGCCGCTTCCCGGCCACCTCGTTCAACCTGATCCTGGCGTCAAGCGGAGATCTGGCCAACTACGTCGAAACCGCCCAGGTCGATTACGCATTTGGTGTCGATTTTGAACGGGTCGACGACCCTAATCTCACCTACCAGCCGCTGGGTAAGATCCGCATGATGTCGGTGTGCCGTTCCGGCCATCCGCTGAGTAAAATGCGCCGGGCACTCGACGATGACCTGCGTGACGCCACCCAGGCTTCCATGGCCTACCTCAACGAAAAAGACAACCCGGAACTGGCCCCCTTCTCGACCCGTTATATCGGTTTCTCCTGTTTCGATTACATCCTCAACACCATCCTCCACGATGATGCATGGGGCGTGTTGCCCGAGCCACTGATCCGTACCCTGCTGCGCCAGGAAGAGCTTTCGGTCATCAAACACACCTATGGTCTGACTCAGGAAGATTTCTGCATGGTCACCCGGGCCGGTATGGCTGAACACCCGGGAATGTCCTGGCTGGCTGATCAGTTGAGCGATTATTTGTTCAAGTATTGACGATAAAACATGTCTGAATGGATATGAACATGCAAAAAGGTGAAGCAACAGCTTCACCTCATTCACAAGCGGATGTTCTCGCATTTATTAAAACTGCACACTAAATTACAACTCAAACTCAGCGGTCTCAATGACATCCTCGACGAATTTTCTTACCCTTATTGTTTTATCCAAAACACATTGCTTCTCTAAAATTAGAGCAGCCTGACCACCAGGGTAAATCAGATTAAACACTTCGCATGATTTATTGTTCAGCTTGTATTCATCTCTTACAGAACCACGAAGATACTCAATAACTTTAGATAGCTCTCTATTCTCAGTTTCCTTGTTTAGAAACTCATCGATCACTTTTTTGTTTTCCATCATTTCAGTATCAATACACCCTAACAGTTCGGCAGTAACTCCTGTTGAATTATTAGTGCAATCAAGATATGAGTCTGAGTACTGCCCGGCATTCGCCATGAATGACAACATACAAAATGTAACTATAAGTAATCTCATTTGTCTTCCTTAAGAATTGCATTCGAATCTAACAATCTCAATAGCTCTTTTTTTTCACTCTTCGCTCTGGTACGCAGACTTGGCCACAGAGTTGGAGAGCTTTTAAAGAGCAAATGAACTTTGTCATGTTTGTAATCTTGAACTTTCTTAATTATTTGTTCGTAACTCAGTCCTGTCTCACCGTTAGTAGCCTTAACTATTAAAGAGGTTTTTGGGCCATATTGAACACTTGTCGACCAAATCAAGTCTTGTATCGCAGCAGATTTACCCGGTTTAACAATACCAAGATTAAGTACTTTATCGTACTGTATATCAAAGTGAGTTCTTTTTATGAAGTCATGCTGATCTTTTCTAAACTCATCTGGTGACTCGGCTGCTATAGACTTCCATTTTTTGTCAAAATCAGAACTTCCAACAACTAAATCTTTGAAGGAGTCCTTAAATACAGAACTCTTCACATATTTATCTACCACTTTTAACGTAGATGAAAATTGGTAGACACCATATGACTTGCCACCATGATCCCCTTTACCACTAGAGATTACTCCCGGCCCATGACCTCCAGACTCATATCTCTCTGATGTCTTCCCAAGCTCAACAACAACTTTCTTTAATCGCTGAACTGAAAACGGCCAAAAGTGCCAAACAGCACCATCTTCAGGTATCCCAAGCTCGGTACCCTGCATCCACGAATAAACGTCCCCTCTATCCTTCTCGTGCTTAGAGAAAATATCATACTGTTCGATTAAGTTTTCTCTCCATCGTGAATTCCGGTATTCCAATTCAGAGATAAAGCTGGATACGTACTTTTCATCCATCGCCTCACGGGCTGTCTTATGTATATTTAAATGTAATATCTCTGATGATTTATTGTGCCACTCACTTGGATGCTTAACGATGACTGTCTCAAACGACTTTCTCTTATTATCTAAAGAGGTTCTTAACCTTTCCCGGGTTGTAGGAAAAGCATACTCGACATTTCCATCATCCGACACCTCGTTTGCAAGAGTGTAAAAAAACGAATTCATAGGGCTAACCGCGCCATCGCTGCCAGAACCATCAAATTGCTTGTATTCAATTCCCTCTGTATTTTCTACTCCAATCATCCTCAGGAAAAACTCTGGCGGTTCCTCAACTGAAAAAACTTCAATATGAACACGATTGTCCTCTTTCCGGGTTGCATTTGCATCAGTACTGAACTCATGCAAACCCATATATCCCAGCTCATCTCCGGCCTTTACCTCTATCAGGTTTGGGTGCAACTCGACAACCGGAGAATCACCTTCTGGAAGATTCAAGGTAACCACCCGTCCATCACGGAACTGTGCTCCGGGCCAGCTCATCCACTCAGGTTCACTGAGGGGCTCTGAGACCACAATTTCATCATTACTTAAATACCCAAGCTCGTCCTCTTCTCCTGCTTCTCCTGCCGCGAACCAGGCAACCTTTCCTTTCCAGCTGTGTTTTCCTTTCGTATCCCCCCCTACAGAAATGATCCGGCACTTGATCATCCTGTAAGAGGTCTTATTTATTGTCATTTCAGATGACTTTTGGGTATCTGCATCAAGGTATTCAAAGACAGTGTCTTTGGGTAATGTCTCTTTGGCAGTGATATTGTGATTATTGGGTGCTGCATTAAGGTTTGTACGTCTGAAATATCGGTTACCAGCCTTTAGTCTGTAACGCGTCTTAACTGACGCATTGGCTCCAATATCAGAGGGGGGCGCAAGATGCATGTACAGGGAGTAGAATCTGAACGTCTTCCCTTCATTTTCAGCGCCTGAATCGGCTGATTCTTCTTTGTTCAGATCAGCTGCCTCTGCTTTCGCAGAATCAAGAGGAGCTACTTCAGGAGCGCTAACCTCATGTTCCAGCAAAACAAAGTTATTGCTGAACTTGAGCTTCTGATCTTTGTAAGTAGTCTCGAGATAGTCAGGGTTAATCCGGTAAGCGACGACTCGTCCATCCAGCATCGCCTGAACAGGACGAACTCCTTTCCCCCATGGGAACATTTTGGAAGTCAGGTGCACGCCACTGTGCCACCCATACCCCTGCCCCAGAATAAACCGGCCACTTTTAACCTTATCAAAACTCTTAATGAAGTCACTGAAGGTATGAAATGATTCCCCGTCTCGCTGAGTAATTGGTAGAACTGCGTCCATTTCTGCTCCTTAATCCGAAAACACATCTTCGAAAACAATCACCGGCGGACGGTTCATGTCATTAACTCTGGTGTAAACCACAGCGTTGACTGAACCTCCGTTCGTCGCGAAACCCGACTGACCTGCTATACGCACTATGGCCCCTTTGGCCATTACTGATATCGTCAACAGCCTGTCATTCAGACTGGAAAAGATCTGGCTAAAAATATCCGGCAAAGCGCCCGACATAACTTTGAGACCATCCCGGTATCGCTGTACGCCTTCTTCTATAGCTTTGAATGAACGAATATTTGCCTGGGTTTGAATAAACGTCAGCCGGACATCAAGGGCATCAATCAGGTCACTGATGTATCCGCACAGTTTCTGGTTAATGAGCGTCCATGGAACCACCGGCAAAAACCCAACGGTACTCCCTTCGCCAAGCAGCCTCAGCTTAGCCAGCAGCTCAGCTGGCGGCTCCATAACGTCTGCCTGGAACAGTATTCGCAGGATGTCTCCGTTCTCGTGCACTTTCTCAAGTAACAGCTCAGCCAGAGACTCAAATTTGCTCAGTGTTTCCCTGTCTTCCTGAACATGGAATAAAGCCGAGACGAATGACTCAGAAAAATCTTTGGAGTGATTGTGGCTTACCCTGTGAGGAGAGAGGATACGACTCTGCTCATAAACCATGTCTTTGAAATCATCATCCGTCAGAGCCGGGGACATCAGGATACCCCAGTCATTGCTTACGCCCATTTTCTCGTCCCAGAACGGGAGGCGTCTTCCTGCTACATAAGAACAAAAATCCCGGGGATCATCGTAATACTCTGTTGGATGGTTTTCTGGCAGTACTGAGTTTGGCTCATAGGTATCCGTGGTTTCGCGCAATATCAGCTTTGCTTCTTTTACCGGCAGCCCTTCTGTGATTGCCCTTCCCTCTGCATCCAGAGTGCCTTTGGCAAGTGTTCCACCGGCCACATCTTCAAGCTCAAAAGGCGCATTCGAGTAGGGCTTACCGTTTGGATAACTGCAAATGATTTCAAGAGCATGCGTGGTTTCCGGATCCGGAGAGACGCTTACAGACGGATTCTGAACACCAAAACACATGGTATTGGCTTTGTTCATCGTCATTTGATCTGAGTTACGGCATACCCCTTTACCCTCGATCATAACGGTTGGGGAAGCGGTAACAAACTGAGCTTCCGCTTCGATGGTACCGGAGCTGACGCCTTTTTTGTCACCACCAGAATCGCCGGTACTTTTGGAAAACTTGCTGCCTTTTATCGCAATGCTGTTTCCACCATCCATAGTTACTGTCGTGGTACCATCAGCAAGGTCTGCCGACTTTGCATTGTTGCCATACGGGATGGGTACGACAGGCTTTCCCACCTTGGTTAAGCATACATCCGGTACCGATGCATTCGCTTCGCCCCCTGAACCCTGATGAACAACACTAAGCCCATTTGCATTTACAGTAATCCCCATAATCTCCCCTGACTGGCGGTTTTTCGCACAGCGATTTTATCAACAAAGTCAGGTTGCTATCTCACTGAATAAGTAGTGATTTTAACCTATTTCCCCGTCAATAAGACGGTGGGCAGATGTGACGGGCATTCCAATCCAAATATGCAACAATGTGATAAGAAAAGTATTAGAGTGTGCTTTACAAGCCCGGCAGCTGTCCCGGTAATAAAAACAGTGATTAGCTTCCTGATAAGCAAGGAGCGAACCCTGCGCTTAACAGCACCAGAATCCGGCAACCACACAAACAGAGCCCCCTTCCACTGTCCAAAAAGCCTGTTGCAGTCGCAGCCAAATCACTCAGCGTCAACTATTATGACACCACCATTTCGCCCTAACTCACTGAAATTAAAGATAACGATGAAAATGCGACCAGGTAACACCCGCTTTAAACCCAAATGACATTTGTCAAATCTCCTGCCAGCGCGAACAATGATAAGCATCAGTCAAGCAATGACGGCAGGCCACCGGGACAGCTCCCGGGAGTGAGCGAGAATCACATCGCGCCTGCGAATCAGAACCCATTGACTGATAACGTGTTTGGCAACCGAGAAATCGTATGTGTGTAAAATCTGACAAAAATGAGAGCCGTATTCTGACCTTTTCCGCCCTGCTTGCATCCGGGTTCGCCCTGATGGGACTGGTGCTGGGGCTGTGGGTAGGATCAATGGTGATCGTGTTTGACGGTGTTTACTCACTGATCAGCCTGCTGTTAACTTTATTGTCACTGGCGGCTGCGTGGTATATCCGTCAAAACACCCGAATCGCAAAACGCTACGGGCGCTCTGTTATTCAGCCTGCAGTCATTGCTTTTAAAGCCATCGCAATCCTGACCCTGGTCAGCATCTCAATCTACTCAGCGGTTGTTGCCGTGATGGACGGCGGCCGGGATGTCGATGCTTCCATCGCGACCCTGTTTGGCTTTATCAACGTCGTGGGCTGTGGCTACGCCTGGTGGTTTATCGCAAGACGCAGCAAAAAATACCAGTCAGCGCTGGTAGCCGCAGAGTCAAAGCAATGGCAAATGGACACCCTGCTCAGCGTAGCGGTAACCGCTGGCTTTATCGCAGCGTGGCTGGTCGGCCTGACCCCATGGCACCACTATTCGTCGTACGCGGATCCGGTCATGGTACTGATGATGGCGTTCTACTTTATCAAGGTACCGATGGAGATGCTTATTGACGCATCCCGTGACCTGCTGCGCGAATTTGATATTCGGATCGGCCAGTCCGCCTGATCCCGCCAGCCAAAGCTATACTCATAACAACCTCATCGCGCCAGGCCTGATGGCCTGGCCCCGGACATAAGGACATACGTTATGAGTGATCTCAAACTGGTGAGTTTCCCTATCTGCCCCTTCGTACAGCGCTCTGCCTTCTATATGCAACTTCAGGGTATCGACTACCAGGTGGAGTACATCGACCTGATGAACAAACCCGACTGGTTTACCGCCATCTCCCCAATGGGCAAAGTGCCGGTTCTTCTTGTGGGTAATACGGCGCTGTTTGAATCCCAGGTGATCCTCGAGTACCTCAATGACACCAACAGCCAGGATCTGCACCCGTCCGACCCGCTCGATAAAGCCCGCCAGCGCGCGCTGATCGAATTTGGCTCCGGCATGCTCGGCAGCCAGTGGGCGATGGCTTCCGCCACAGGTGAAGATGAGTTCTACGCCGCCAAAGAAACCCTGACCAAACAGCTCGCCTACCTGGAAAACCAGCTCAGTCATCAGCCTTTCTTTAACGACGATCAGATCCGAATCATTGATGTAGCCTTTGCCCCGCTGTTGCAGCGTTTAAGCATTCTGGAACAGCACTATGTCATTGACCTGTTCAGCAAGAGCCCCAAAGTCAAAGCCTGGGCAGATGCCCTGCTGACCCTGCCCGCTTTCAAACGCTCGGCTGTTGATGATCTGGAAGCAAGAATCCTGAAACGGATTAATGCTTCTGGCGGGCTACTGGCTCAGAGGTAAATAAGACATACTGAGCTAATCAAAGCCGAAGCTGACATCCCGCCATGAAGCGGATGTCAGCTTCGGCTTTTTTGACGCTGCGCGACCAGAGGCATTAGGTAACATGATGAATAAGAAAATATCATAAAAATAAAAAATATTAACCATAAGTGACAAACATCACACTTTAAACAGATTAGATTAATAAGCAGATAAGGGACATATCCCTAGCTTATAAAGGACTAATCAGATAATTAAAGCCTAATGCAAGAATATAGTAACCAGCACGCATAAATTCATACTAACAATATGCACACGGTTAACTATTTGATTTCTGCTCATTTCAGTGAGCTCATATTTTTAAATATTTCATTTTTGGGGGAACAAAATGTATCAGGAAGTAACAGATCTGCTGGATGAAATTGGCTACGCCTTCGACCGTCATGAACTTAAAATGTGCATGATCCGCTCGCAGAAGAAAAAAGTCCTGAAAGCCATGATCGCTCACAGCCGGGATACAGGCTTTGACCTGTCGACAAACAATAACAAAACAATCCTGGCTTCAATTGCCTGTACGCCTGATATTGCAGAAGACATGGCTATCGGCAAACTGAATGACTACATAGACAGTGATCTGAGCGAGGAATGGAATGAGCGTGAACAACTGATGGCCCGTGCTGTTCGGCATACCGAAGAATTTAATATGTTGCTTATCCTGAATGGTGACGCCACCGTGAGGTATATGTAATGGAAATGCGAATCCTGGAAATAATCCGCTGCGCTAAATTAATGGAACTTAATATTAAAGATCCTAATGTTCAGAGCTGTGTTATTGCTACGCTAATGTGCCCGGATATTCATGAACATAATCTGGGAATGATCCTCAGTTCAGCTTACAGCAGCCAGTCTCAGGTATTTATTCAGGCGCTCCAGCAGACTCATGAGTACCAAAGACTGCGAATTAAACTGCTTGAACTCATGCCAACGGCATAAAAAAAGTATCACATGGAGGCGGTGTTCAGGCTCACATTGCCTCCATGTGATCAATCCTCCATTTCCCGCTTCCCGCCTGCATTTCTTTCCTGTTTCTGACAGTTTACTCACTACAAACGTTAGCCTTGCCCCAACTCATTAAACGGGGATCATTATGGCAACCATCGCAGACGTAGCAAAACTGGCCGGCGTTTCTACTGCAACCGTTTCCCGGGTAGTAAACCGCACAGCCTACGTTCAGCCCGCAACACTTGAACGGGTAGAAAAGGCCATAGCCACGCTCAACTACCAGCGTGATGCACGCGCAGCCGCTCTTGCAAAGCGCTCCAGCCAGACAATCGGTCTGTTAACCGGCAATCTGGCTGATCCTTTTTTTGCTCTTATAGCCAAACACGTCGAAGCTGTAGCCAGGGAGCAACAGTGCCAGCTGGTCGTCGTCAGCGGCGGGCACGATGCCAAACGGGAAAAAGAGGGGCTGGATCATCTGATAAGCCAGGGCTGTGAAGCCATGGTGGTACACAGCAAGATGCTCGATAACGCTACCCTTATCCGCTACGCCGCCCAGCTGCCGGCCATGGTTCTGCTCAACCACTGTATCCCCGAGCTGGCGCACCGCTCAGTCTGGCTCGATAACCGTACCGCTGCCTCACTGGCGGTCGAAAACCTTATCAATCAGGGCCACCGCCATATCGCCTGTATTACCACTAACCTGCCGATAGAAGACAGGGCCGAGCGCCTCGCCGGTTACTATGATGCGATGGAGAAAGCCGGGCTGGAAGTACGTCCTGGCTGGGTGATCAGCCACAACTTTATCGAAGAGGGTGGTGAAGCCGCGGGCCTGCAACTGCTTATTGACTGCCCTACCGTCACCGGAGTAGTGACCTTTAACGATGTGATGGCTGCCGGGCTGATGGCCTGCCTGCAGGAACACGGCGTCAATGTTCCCCACGATATGTCCGTAGTGGGCTTTGATGATGTGCTGCTGGCCAAATATCTCTACCCCCGTCTGAGCACCATTCACTACCCGATAGAGAAAATGTCCCGCTACGCAGCGACCCTGGCGCTCGACTTTCATAACCAGCGTGAAATTGTGCCGGCGAACCATGAATTCCAGGCCCACCTGGTCGCCCGTAACACGGTTTCCACTCCCCGCTCTGACACGGAGCAAGCATGAAATCAGCCATAAACCGTGATCATCATCAAGTTTCGAAACCCCATGTAAGCGCTTACATGAAACGTGATTCGCGCTCGCATTCCCTGGCAGGCCCTCCCCTTAAACTGGCGCCAACTCCCTACTGACAGGAATATAAAAAATGAACAAACCTCTGCCCGGAACCGGCCTGGCGCTGGCGCCAATTGCCGTGATGCTGACCCTCCTTGTGGTGGGTTACGGACACTTTGGACTGAGAATTGAAGCCCTGCTGCTGACCTCAGCCGTTTTCACCGGCCTGGTCGCCGCCAAAATGGGTTACAGCTGGGATGACATCATGAATGCCATCGTAGAAAAGCTGGCCAAAGCGATGCCGGTTATCCTGATTCTGGTCTCGGTCGGCGGCCTTATCGGCAGCTGGATGATCAGCGGAACCATTCCTTACATGGTTTACTGGGGTCTGAAAGTGATCAGCCCGGAATACATCCTGATCGCCGCCTTCTTTGTCACCAGCGTGGTCTCGGTTTGTACCGGTACTTCATGGGGCTCTGCAGGCACCGTTGGTGTGGCGCTGATGGGCGTGGCCGCAGGTCTGGACGTCAATCTTGCCGCAGCTGCGGGCGCGGTCGTTTCCGGCGCTTACTTCGGCGACAAGATTTCCCCGCTGTCTGATTCTACTAACTTCGCCCCAATCGTTGCCGGTACCACACTGTACGAGCACATCCAGCACATGCTCTACACCACAATACCTGGCTTTATCCTGGCCTCTGCAGTCTTTCTTATCGCCGGTCATCACGGTGATGTGGCTGGCATGGCTACCCCGCAAAAAGTGGCCGATATTCTGGCTGGTATCGAAAGCCTGTACACCCTGAACATACTTCTGGTGATCCCGCCGGTAATGATCCTGTGGGGCGCGCTGACCAAAAAACCGGTCCTGCCTCTGATGCTGGCAGCTTCTGCGCTTGGCCTTCTTATCGGCGTAACCGTGCAGGACTTCACCCTGCAACAGGGCTTTGAAGCCTACGTAAACGGATTCAATATCAGCATGCTGGAAGCGGGCGGTCACGCTACCGAAGGTCTGGTACCCGACATCGCTAAACTGCTGAACCGCGGCGGCCTGTTCTCTATGATGAGCACCATTCTGCTGGTTTTCTGTGCCTTTGCATTTGCGGGCATCCTGAGCCTGACCGGTGCGCTGAACGTGGTACTGGGTAAGTTCCTGCGCTTTATCCACTCGACCGGCCAGCTGATCTTCTCGACCGTTGTCGCGACCATCACCGTGGTCTTCACCACCTCAGACGGCAAACTGGCGCTGCTTATCCCGGGTGAGCTCTTCCAGGGCGCATACCGCAAAATGGGCCTGGATACCAAAAACCTGTCACGTACCCTGGAGGACGCAGGCACCGTGATTGAGCCGCTGGTACCATGGACCGCAGCGGGTATTTACATGGCGGGCACCCTGGGCGTCTCCACCCTGGATTATCTGCCATGGGCGATTCAGTGCTACGCGGGCGTGGTCTTCGCTCTGATCTACGGCTTTACCGGCTTTGGCATCGCCAAAACAGAACCTCAGCCAGAGCTGACTCAAAACAAGGCAACAGCATAAGAATATGAACAATAACTTTGACCAAACCATCGACCGCCGTAACACCGGCTCTGTGAAATGGGACTTCATGGCCCAGAAGCTTGGCCTTGAGCACGATGACCTGCTGCCGGTATGGGTGTCTGATTACGACTTTAAAGCCCCGCAGGCGGTGATCGATGCCCTGCATCAGCGGGTTGACCACGGTGTATTCGGCTACTCGGAACGTGACCAGGATTACTTTGAAGCCGTGACCCGCTGGTATCAGCAAAGACACGGTGTCGCTATGGATAAAGAGTGGATTGCGACCATTGACGGTGTGCTGCCCGGCATCGCCATGCTGCTTCAGCTGATCACTGAATGCGGTGATGAGATTGTGATGCAGTCTCCGGGCTATGGCTCATTCAACAAGATCATTGAGCTCAACCAGCGCTGCGTGGTGGAAAACCCGCTGATTGAAGAGCAGGGTCACTACCGTATGGATCTGGCGCACCTTGAGCGCTGCTTTGAGGCCGGCGCGAAAGTGATGCTGCTGTGTAACCCGCACAACCCGGTGGGCCGGACATGGCGTGAGGACGAACTGGGAGCCCTGGCTGCACTTTGCCAGCGCCATCAGGTGTGGCTGATCAGCGATGAGATCTGGGCGGACCTGGCGATGCCGGGCCATGAATACCACTCGGCACTGAAGCTGCGTCCGATTCTCGGCGACCGCCTGATCGTGGCCACCGCTGCCAGCAAAACCTTTGGTCTGGCGTCACTGCGAATGGCTAATTTCGTATTGCCGGATGCAGAACTTAAAGCCCGCTTTGTTCAGCGGATGGACGCGCACGGGATGGACGTCTATAACTGCCTGTCGATGACAGCAGCGACCACTGCCTACAACCAGTGCGGCCAGTGGCTCGACTCGCTGAAAAACTATCTTCAGGGCAACATTGATGCCCTGACTGACTACCTGGCGACCCACCTGCCAGGGGTCAGCTTTGTCCCCCCCGAAGCCGGTTATCTGGTTTGGCTGGACTGCCGTGCCCTGGGTATGAGTGATAAGGAGCTCGAAGAGCGCTGCCACGCTCAGGGGCTGGTCCCTTCTATGGGAGCCGGATTTGGTCAGGATGGAAGCGGCTTTATCCGCCTCAACCTTGGCTGTCCGCGAACCCTGCTCGATGACGCCTGCATGCGCCTCACCGCTGCGCTGAAATAAACCATACGCCTCACCTGCCGGTGGGGCGTTTTTTTGTCTGAACCTTTTTTCCATGAAAAGTGCCCTGGTCAGGCCATAACTCCATCTGTTGGGGCGCGTAGTTCAGATAAATAACCAAAGCTATACCGCTTCACATAACCAACTGGTTTTTAAAGGAAATTTAAGGCAACGCTAATATTTCCCACAGAGCAATATTTTTACTCTAAAGCTCAAAAAGAGTTTACCAAGAAACCAAAAATTAAATAAAATAAAAGTTAATTATAATTCACAAGTTTCATTAAGCCCAACAAATACAACGCCATAAACAAACCCACAGTGACACAACCAAGAAATCAGACCACTTGAGTAATTGGCTCATTCGTTTCCTGATGCTATTATTCGCGCCCCTGACAGAGAAGTTGCCTAAAAACCGCTCAGGAATTGGGAAATTAATAAACCAGCATTCAGGATGACTTATCATGGTATTACTCGTTACAGTACTGGCCGTACTTGTATGCGCATTTGCACTGATCTGCCTTAAACTCATCATCCGGGACCGTTTATCTGATGCAGGCCGCAACGACTATCAGTATGGAAAACTGCTCCAGAGCAATGCTTACAGGCACTCGTTAACCAAAGACGTTTACGGCTTAGAGTATTTTTCCTCGCTACTGCACAAGCTCGAACAAAAAGAGCTTGAACTCTACTACCATATTTCGCTGGTAAAACCCGGCCGATCAGGCCAGCCTTTTTATCGCTTATCCAAAAAATGTAACCTCCACAAACTGATTCACAGGAAGATCAACGCCTCTTTGCGGCCAACGTTCTTAAAGCGTTATAACGATGAATACCTGATCCTCGCATACGCTTCTTATGACAAACTTGATAACAATCAGATTCACCGCAGGCAACAGAAGCTCCTTAAACTGCTTCCACAGGAACTCAATGTCGCAGGCTACAAAATCGCACTGGATTACGCACTCACCAGTCTGTATACCTCAAGCAAATCTGCCCTGGCTGAGCTTGGAAAAATCGAACGCCGCCTGTCGTATGGCATGAAACAGGCTCTGGACTCAGTAGATGGGCTGCATATTCATGATGAAGAACAGTATTGCAGGGCAATGGAGCAGAAACACATCACCCATGAGCTGTTTCACGCAATCCGCTACCAGCAGGACAGCTTTTATACTGTCTATCAGCCAATCTACGCATCCCAGTCAGACTCCGGGCCTTCATCCTATGAAGCTCTGATCCGCTGGAACAATGAGCACAATATCGGCCCGGCACAGTTTATCCCGGTACTGGAAGAGCATGAACACCTTCACTATCAGTTTACTTTCATGGTTCTGAAACGGGTTATCTGTGATCTTCTTTGTCTGGCAGAATCAGACCGTCATCCCAGTATTTCGGTCAACATCTCAACCAGCGACCTTTGCGCTCCTGGCTTTGTTCAGGACATCATTGATATAACCGGGCACGCCCCATATCTTCGCGGGCAACTGGTGTTTGAAATTACCGAACACAACCAACTGATCTACAGCGACAAACTTAAACTTGCTGTCACACGGCTAAAAAGGATGGGCTTCAACTTTTCCCTGGATGACTTTGGCAGCGGCTATGCCAACCTTGATGCCCTCAGTCTGCCGTTCCTGACCTCAGTGAAAATAGATAAACGCTACGTCGACAACATTGATACCGACCAGCACAAACGCTCCATGCTCACCAAAGTCATCGGATTGTGCACTCATGATGACCGTAAAGTGATCGTCGAAGGCGTAGAACTCAAAGAGCAGGCGGATTTCCTGAAATCGCTGCGTCAGCCCAATATCTATATCCAGGGATTCTTCTACTCCCGTCCCAAGCCGTTCAGCGATGCTTTTTCACCGCTAAGACCAAAGCAATGCGTAACCTGATTCGGCCAGCCGTGGCACACGCCTGACCGCCCCACCCGTCCGCCAATCCTGTTATTTGATATTTAACAGATTTATCAGTTGAACCTGTAATTAATCTGCCGACAACAGGCAAAACCATGCAAGTTCCTGCCCCGTCACTTCATGGTTTAGCTTGTTTTTTGAACATAAAATTCCTCCCCTTTGACACTCCTGACAAGCTGTTTGTCTTAATGCATGAGGAAACCATTATGGGTAACGACACCAGAATCGCAGAGGTCATCCGCTGCGCAAAAATACTTGAACTCAACACCAGAGATGAAGACGTTATCACCTGTATGGTAGTAGCGCTGATGTGCCCGGACGTCGATGAGACCAATCAGGGCCTGACCCTGAACATGGCTTTTACCGGACAATCATCAGTTTTTATGAAAGCGGTGCAACAAACCGCAGAGTTCTTTCATCTGAGGGAAAAACTGTTAGCTGCGCTGCCAGCATAGTACCGCTGGCTGACTCTGTCCCACCCCAAATTATTCCCCCCACATAAGCAAACGTTTAACAAACTGACAATTCCCGGCCAAATCACATAAATTCCCGGCCTTTTTATAAAGAAAGCCCTCACAAACAAAGCAAGAATAAGCTTTCAGAATAATAAACTGAGCTGCCTGGAAAGAACCGCTCCTGCTCCAGGGCGTGCCGGTTCAGCAGCCAACTAATAATGGGTTGATCTGTTTTCAATGAAAAATATTCGCTTACGACGTCTGTCCCAGTTGTTGAACCTCTACAACTGCGGACAAACCTATGATGTGACCATCGACGAACTGGAACCGGTCTTTTGCACCAGCAGGCGCAATGTCTCCTCGATCATCAAAATGCTGCAGGATTCAGGGTGGCTGAACTGGGCCCCCGGGGTCGGACGGGGGAAAAACAGCAGCCTGACCATTACTGTTTCCCACTACCAGGCGCTGTATCAGTCAATTCAGGCCGAACTGGAAGCGGGTAACTTTGACCAGTTACCCGGATATCTTGAGGAATACCGCGATCAGGCTTCCCGCGCCATTCACGTTTTGATGCAGGAAACGGACAAACAACAACGGGCTACCAATTCCCTGACCGTCACACAGTATCCCCGGGTTAATGTTCTCAACCCACCGGAAACCTACTGGTCAGCCGAAATGCAGGTGATCAGCGCCCTGTACGACACGCTTCTCAGGGTGGACGACAATGGACACCTGATCGAGCACCTTGCCTGCGAATATGCCCTGTCTGACGATCAGAAAACCTATTTCTTCTGGTTGAGACCTAACGTTCAGTGTCATGATGGCCACCCTCTTACCTGCCGGGATGTAACCGCCAGCCTTGGCCGTCTGTTTGACAGCAATGGCCCTTTCCGCTGGCTGTTCAGGCAGGTCGTAGACTCCGGCTTTGATGCCACCCAAAACGCTATATTTATTACCCTGGAATCACCAAATCCCCTGTTTATTTACACCCTGACCACTCCTAACGCCGGCATCACCACAAATCGCCAGCAAATGCTCAATGGCCGCTGGTTCCATGTAGGTACTGGTCCGCTTCTGCTGAGTAACTGGGATGAAAACAAGCTGGTACTGGACAGAAATCCGCACTATTTCGCCGCGCGTGCGCTGCTCAGCCAGATAACCCTTTGCCACCAGGGGGCAGAGCTCGACAATCACCTCAGCTTTCACCAGGATGAGCCTCTGAGTGAGAACCATGACATCCAGGCTTTCTCTTTCCTTGCACAGAAACGCCGCAAAGAGTGCAGCGTAACTTCTGACGATCTCGCGCATCTTCTCAGCTATATTAACCACTGCCGTGCCAGCTACGCCGAACGTAAACAGCTCAAACCTATCACCCTGTTCGGTCAGACTCCGCAGGAAACAATGCCAGTACCCAAACTGCGCGGAGACCTGGTACTGGGCCATGCGAACTGGCGTCTGAAATATAAACGGGAGCTTATTGACTGGCTGGCTGCCACCATCAGGGAAACCGGAATTAACGTTTCCCTTTATCCCATTAACGATCTGGACGCGACAGACAGCTACCAGCCCCAAATTGACCTGCTTCTGTGTGAAGAAATTCTGGAGCAGCCACTGAAATATGGTCTTTACGAATGGCTTTTAACCACAACGGCACTTCGCTATGCCTACAGTCAGGAACAACTGGAACAGCACCGGCTTCTGGTTCAGGCCACCATGGCAAGCTACAGCGCCACACAGGACCTGCTTGATTTTGTCCGCCCACTGACCGACAACAAACTTCTTCTGCCACTGTTTTTTGGCCAGCGGGTGATCACCAAAACCAATCAGGTCTCGGGCCTGCAGCTTAAGAAAACCGGTTATCTGGACCTACACCGTCTGTGGCTTAATCAGGGTGAAGGCGTCACCGGATAAACCGGCCTCTGCAAACACAAAAAAAACGGCGCAGCTTATGCTGCGCCGTTTGCTTATCGCCAGGTCTCCCGGGTTTACACCGTCGGAGCCGAAGCACGCCATGCCTGGTTTTCACTGTCAGAGATTGAGCGGAACATGTCACGCAGCTCTTTCAGCAGACCATCCTGGAAGCCAACATTTTCATCGGCTTTCTGTTTGGCAGCCTGAGCGCGGGTTGCCTGGATCTCGTCTTCCTTACCGCGGGCCTGGGCTTCCGTTTGCTTCTGGTTACCAATAGAGTTTGCCATCTGCCCCAGAGCCTGAATAACCGCATTGTAAGTCTGGTTTTTGCCCATTTGCTTATCAAACTTACGACCCTGCCTGGTGGTATCAGCCTTGATGTCATCCAGTTTGCTGCGCATCGCATTGGCTTCCTGGTGCATCTCACCACGTTTGGCTTTGGCACCTTCAAACCCTTTAGTGCCCTTGATCTCAGCCATTTTGGTATCAAGGTCCGCCTGCTGATTTTTAAACGCTTTGTTTCCGGCAGATTCGTTGTTAATACGCTTACCGGCTTTGGCGGTACCCACTGCGCCGAGCACAGCTGTAAAGCCAGCCATGATACCGGACATGATCGCCATCGCCATCAGAGCTTTTGCTGAGTTATTCAGCTCTTCCGCCTGACTCTTCAGGCTGGCAACGTTCGCTTCAACCGCAATTTCACGCTGAAGAACCTGCTGCTGACGGCTCAGCTTGGATACCTGATACAACAGCGTCAACAGGGTCAGCGCCTGAGAGACAGATTCAGACTTAGCGTCCGTTTTCTCACCGCTGATCGCCTTGTTCATGGTCTCCATCAGCAGGTTCAACGTTGGAGCCAGCACGTCCATCAGCTTTGCCACAGTAGCGGCCTGATTGCTGCCAGCATGCGCCTGTGGTCCTTCCAGTCCGTAGTGCTGCGGGCCGCTGGCACGTTGATTACCTGCGGCTTTAAGCTCAGCTGCTTCTGTTCTGGTCGCTGCCGGCTTCTCCTTGTCGGCAACTTTAAAGTCACCGCCCAGGCCATATACTTCGGCAGGGTTTCTGCCTGTTACTTTTTCTACCATATCTGCCCCCTACACCGTCGCAGGACGGTTAAGTACTGTTTGCATGGTTTCGCCTTTGGCCTGGATCATCTGCATGATCAGTTCCATCAGCTCCTGGAAGCCCTGCATGATCTTCTCAACCTCTTCTTTGAGCTTGTCGATCACCGCCTGGGTCAGGGTCATTTTGGCGCGCATCTCGGTGAGGTCAGCCTGAATATTAGCCACGTCTTTTTGATCATCTGCATGAACTGAATCCGTGATGCCTTTACCCACATTCACCGTCAGATCGACCGTCTCTGCACCCAAACGAACGGCTTTCGCAGTGGTCGAGGTTGCTTTAGCGCCACTGTCGAAAGTAGCCTTCATCAGTTTTGACAGATCCTTCGCCTTATTTGCAACCTGCTTCAACACCGCTTTAGCCGCTTCACCCGCCGCTTTCTGACCGAGCTTCACACCCAGTTTGGCAGCCTGTTCGCCTGCTTTTGTAGCCAGCTTGGCAATACCACTGGCGGCAGCACCACCGAAGGTGACAATGGCACCAATTATCGCAACCGCAATTTCCAGTGCCATCACGACTTTGTTTAATACGTCAACATCTATACCGGCTGCTTTCATCGCATCCTGTACTGCCGGCTCCTGCAGCGCCATACTGACCACGCCCATTAGACCACCAGCGATCATCAGGGCACCCGCCGCTGCGCCAACGCCGGTCGCGACCATAATCGCACCAACAACAATCGAAACGACTGCGCTGATCCAACCAAAGATCTTCGCCGCCAAACCCGACTTCTGGGCTTCCTTAGCGGCTGCTTCAGATTCTTTGATCTTCTCCTGATTTTCAGCCATCTCCTGCTTATGCTTGGCCTTAGCAACGTTCACCTCGTCGATTTTGAGGCTGCTTTGGGCAGATTTAAGCTTCTCAGTCATGGCGGCCAGCTCGACTTCAAAGTCATCTCCTGAACCGGAAACAATCTTCACCGCCAGAGGCGCGATAGCCTGAGCAAAAACAGACTGAATACCAGAGAAAATGTTGGCAAAGGCTCCAATTAATTTCTGAAGCTGAGCCATTTCCTGCAGGGTCTTCTCTGTAACCACATCACTCACAGCCGGATTTGGTGCATCCAGTTGTACCGACACTTTGCCGGTATTGAGCGCGTCAGACGCTTTGCCGTGAACATTTTCTACCGTGACAGATGGCTGTCCGGTTCCTTTTCGCTGGGTTTTATCCAGCGTATTTTCATCAGGGCTTTGGATATAAACCTGGCCCTGGGCGCGGTCAAGTGCAATAGAACTCATATTCTAGTTACTCCTTTTATTTCTCACCGCTTCCAACATGATGCCTGCGCGTTTATGCAGGTCTGCATAGTTTGATTTCCCGGCAGACATCTCCTTTGCACTGTAGAACCCGCTTTCCGCTTCGGTCAGTTGCTCGAGCTTTAAGTGACACTCCGCCGAATGGAAAGGTGGGCGTGGATCGTTAACATCCACCAGTGCGGCATAACTGTAGGCATCAATAGCCTGCAGATACTCACCCAGTTCCTGACGAGCCGCACCCAGACCGATAAAGAAACGGGCCTGATAGTGATCCAGCATGCTCAGCAGCTGAAAGACTTTCGCTGCCTGCTCAATCTTGCCCGACTGGAAGAAGTTATATCCGACTGCATAAATGTGCTCAATAGTGTCAGCAGACACGTCGTGCAGCATCTTGATAGTGCCGCCTTCTTCAAGGAAGGACATCAGCTCTTCAGCCTGCATTTCTGATGGATCGATTGTTGTGTTTTCTTTGGTCATGGTATTTATCCTTAAATGGCTCGCAGGATTTGTTCTAAAATGCTGTTGTATTTCTGAACGAACTTATTCATCGCTTCGACAGTCGAGTTGTACTGCGAGCTGGTATCGTTCAGTTCTGTGGTTTTAATCTGGACTTCATCATTGAGCAGCTTGGATTTATCACTGATGGAGCTGGAGAAGTTGGATAGTTTCTTTACCTTTTCGCCATCCTGATAAGTCTGATTCTTCGCATCGACACCTTCATATTTTAAAAACTGCAGGTGCGTCACCTTTACCTCATCAGCAGGTATCTTTATGTATTTCTTTACATTTTCCTTTGTAAGCTTAAACACATAAGTGTCCCCGGATTTGGTATAAACACTACTGGCATCAACGTTGTCTTTGTTTATTGCTTCAAAGTCGATGTACTTACTGGCCAGGGTTGCAGTTTCGCCTGGTCCCGGGGTCACACCTGGAGCCACGTTGAACTTGGCAACTTCGTGAAGCTGTTTAAACTCCGCTGACTTATGAAAGTCCGCTTTCGTGCTGTACTTAAACGTGGTGTAGTCAAACGTGTAACTGTTAGGGTTATAGCCCTCACCATAAGTACCGGCGCCACTCTGTTTGGTATGAATCAAAGACTGTATGCTGCCGAAGATCTTCAACCGGGCCGTATATGACTGAAGCTCTGCTTTTTGAGTGTCCCGCTTTTCCAGACGGTTAACACGGCGCTCATTCAGGGAAAACAGAACCTGCTCATCAAACCGGTTTGCGATACTGGCATCAACGACAGACAGCAGATCACGGGCAGTCATGGAATGCCCAGCATTGATCTCTTTGCTCGTCAGCTCTTCCGTGGAGACTCTCAGCAAACGGGCCGTCAGTGTTTGCAGGTTGTTCATCATCGCCTTATGGCGGTCTTTAAACGCTGGCTCAACAGACTCACCACGCACCATCTTTTCAAACAGATCGCGAATATCACGCTCCACGTGCTTTTTAATACCGTCAACCTGAGCAGCCGTAATCTCAGTTTTCTGATCAGCATGTATTCCGGGATTGGTATAGAACCCCTGGATCTGAATATTAGTAAGGCTCACTGCCATATTCGCAAAGAGGCCTGACAGGGATTCAGACTGACTGACTGCAGTTCCGGACGGGGGCACTTCCGCCTTCACAACCGCTTCAAGTTTGGCGGAAGCATCGGTCGGATAAGCATTGGTAAACTGCCCCTTGAGCTGAGTAACCATCTCTTTAACAGACGATTCGAGCTGCGTTTCAGACATGCCCGGCGTCCACTTGATTTTCGCGGCAATCTTATTGGCCTCATCTGTACTGAGAGTGACACCAACAGTCTTAAACTGTTTAACCAGTTGCTCAGATACTTTTTGGGAGAACTTGTCCGCTTTCAGTAAAAATCCGGAGTTTTCTATCTCCGGCAAAGTAAGACTTTGCCCGGCTAAGCTGCCAAATGCAGTACGCAGAAAAGGGAGAGAGTCGCTGCGGATCTGAGCATCACTGTTAAGATGCGTCGCCAGCCCGGTAATAAAGGCGGTGATCTCACCGGTTTTAATTTGCAGCTCTGATGCTGACAGACTGCCAATCTGGTCCGCCTGACTGGCGGTTGAACCAAGTACGAACTTAAACTGACTGACAACGCCGGTTGGCAGGTACGAATCCAGCTGGCTGGTCAGTTGCTGACTGAACCAGCTCTGGAACTGGCCCGACAGAACCTGATTAGACTGAGCCAGCGGAGTGTCGCTGGTGACCGTCTTCTGGCCCTGAAGTGCACTAACCCACTGAGTCAGCGCGCTGCCCGCATTACCTGAGAATGCGGTCTGCTTATCGACCAGGTTCTTAACTGCAGCGGCGTACAGAGCTGCGGCTTCTTCAGGCGTTTTTCCCTCAACAGGAGGAAGCTGATCAATAAATGGCTGCACCAGGGCAAACTGGTCACCGGATAACGCTCCCTTCAGGGCATTCTCAAAGGTGACCGACGTTTTCGGCGCTTCATTGCTCTGTGCACCGGTAAGAGCACCGGTATCAGAACCCGTAATTAATGGCATATCTGTCATATCAAAACCCTTAAATCACCATACCGCGCATCATGGTCGGACGCTTTCTGCGTTTGCCCTTCTCACCAGGCCCCTGAAGCGCATTTAACTGCTGACGTCGACGCTGCACCTCTTCAACCAGTTCCTGCTCTGCATTCTTCATCGTTTGTGGAGAGGCTTTCAGCCCTCCCAGCAGGATTTCACCGGCCACCGGCCCGACACCCAGTCCGTCCAGCAGTTCGTTAAACACATCGCTGCGCTCTTCAGCGCTGCGAATCGCCAGTTCGGCTTGCTCTATCGGGTCGGTAAAAGGTTGTTTCATCTTGTTTTCCATCATAAAGGCAGTAAATCGTCGCGCGCTGTCAGTCACAGCCGTGATTTTTTACTTTTTGTTTCTTCAGTGGGCGGTAGTCGGCCAAACGAAGGCAGTACCAGTCCTGTTGCTCATCGTGGCTGGCCCCGCAACAGCGAAGATAGAACCGGGCCAGCCGGTCACTGTTCATATTGCTGCCGCGCAGCACATCCACATTGCCGCGGATCAGCCACTCAGGCGGGAAAAGCCGCCGGGCGTGTTCTGCGAGATAAAACAGGCAGGCAAAAGGATTAACCAGGCCATGATTGGGACGAAGGCGGCGCAGCAGCACGATGATGATCTTCCCCTCATCGACCCGGTAGACCAGCTCAGCGCCGTCGTACTCAAAGCGCTGGCCGAGCACGATACGGCTCTGCTGCCAGTAATAAGGTGTCACCTCAATACCGGCATCAGTGAGGGAAGCCGTGAGCCTGTCCATCAGACACCCACCCGGCCAAGGGGCTGAATATTGATCTGCTGAGTCAGCTCCTGGAAGGAGAGCACCGGCAGCTCGTAATATTCAGACTCAATCAGTTTGCGCACATAACGGCGCACATCCATCGAGACCACCAGCACCGGTTTGTTTGGCATCCGGCTGAGGTCACCAATGGTCTGTTTCACATCGCTGACAAACTGCTGGGTCACAGACGGGTCGAGCGCCAGATAGCTGCCCGCCGAAGTCTGGCGGATACCGTTACGAATGGTGTCTTCCAGGTTCTGGTCCAGCAGATAAGCCGGCAGCATATTCTGGCCGCTGGCGTACTTGTAACAGATATACCGTTTCAGGCTGGAGCGGATATATTCGGTCAGCTGAACCACGTCTTTTTCTTTCTGGCCCCACTCCACCATGGCTTCGAGGATCACCCGCAGGTTACGGATTGAGATGTCTTCAGAGACCAGGCGCTGCAGGATTTCAGTCATCTTCTGCAGCGGTACAATGCGCTGGGCTTCTTTTACCAACTCGCCGTAACTGCCCTCCATCTGCTCAAGCAGGTAGCGGGTCTCCTGAATACCAATAAAGTCTTCCGCGTACTCTTTCAGTACGTGGGAAAGGTGGAAGGTCAGAATGCGGTCCGGGGTCAGCATGCCGACATGGCTGGACTCCAGCTTCTCCTGATGGGTACTGGCGACCCACAGAGTCTGGATCCCAGGCAGAAAATCATCATCCGCTTCATAAGGGATACCCATCAGGTCGAGCTGTTCGTTACCCTCGGTAACCAGCAGCTTGTCTTCTTCAATACGCCCGCGGGCAACCGGCACTTCCTGCAGCTGTATCAGATACTCGCCATTGCTCATGCCGTCGTTAAAGCGCAGGTGAATGCCGGGAAAAGGCACCCCGAGGTCGAGATAGAGCGCGCGGCGTACCCTGGCCAGTTCATCGTTGAGCGCGACCGCTTCAAGGCTCTCCTGAAGGCCGGAGTCGAGGTCTATCAACAGCGGCACCGTCATGGCAAACTCTTCCTGCTCATTCAGCTTGCCTTTTCCGGCACGCGACGGGGCCGGTTTATTCGGCTTGGCCGCAGGCGAGCCCGCGCCCTGGGCAACAAATGACGGAAGGTCTTTACTGTCTGACTGCACCTGCTTTCTCTGCTGATAAAGCATGAAGAAGCCTCCGCCACCCACGACAAGGGCGAGGACCAGAAAGGTGATTTTGGGAAAGCCGGGGATCAGCGCAAACAGAATCAGCAGCGCCCCCCCGATAAGCAGTGCCCTTGGCTGAGCAGTAACCTGGCCGCCGATATCGGAGCCCAGGTCAGCCGAATCTTCGTTGGAAACCCGGGTAACGATAATACCGGCGGTGATGGCGATAAACAGCGCCGGGATCTGCGACACCAGGCCGTCACCGACGGTCAGAATGGCAAACAGCTCCAGCGCTTCAGAGGCGGTCATCCCTTTCTGGGTAATACCTATGGTGACACCACCCAGGATATTCACCACGATGATCACCAGACCGGCGATGGAGTCCCCTTTTACGAACTTCATCGCGCCGTCCATCGAACCGTACATCTGGCTCTCTTTTTCAATCAGGGAACGGCGGTGGCGGGCTTCGTGCACATCGATAACCCCGGCGCGCATATCACCATCGATACTCATCTGCTTACCAGGCATCGCATCCAGGGAGAAGCGGGCACTTACTTCCGCCACCCGCTCCGAACCTTTGGTGATCACCAGGAACTGAACAATAGTGATGATCAGGAATACTACGATACCGACGACCAGGTTACCGCCGACCACAAAGTTACCGAAAGTCTGTACGATCTGGCCCGCATCTCCCTGAAGCAGGATCAGACGGGTTGTGGTGATGGAAAGCGACAAGCGGAAAAGTGTGGTGATCAGAAGCACGGCCGGAAAGGCTGAGAACTCCAGCGGGCTGGTGATATACACCGCAAGCATCAGCAGCACTACTGCGATACTCATATTGGTACCGATCAGCACATCCACCAGCGCGGTCGGCAGCGGCAGGATCATCATAAACACAATCGCCAGCAGCATCACTGCCAGCATAATGTCTTTACGCTGCCCTACCTGGTTTAAAACGTTAATCAGCTTGTTCATTTGATTCACTATTCAGAAATTTGGTGTAACGCTGGTGAGCCTGCCTGGCTCCGTCGGTATCGCTTTGCCGCCAGCGCGCCTGGCTCAGACACAGCCAGAGTCCGGCTTCGTCCTGCTCAGTACCTTCGCGAAGCAGCTCTTCGCACAGCATGGCTGCTCGGGCATTTCTTCCGGTCTGAAGACAGGCAACGGAGAGCATCTTGCGCGCTTCGACGTGCCCGGGCTCAAGCTCAAGCAGCGCATCGAGCAAAGTAATGGCACGTCCGGGATGCTGGTACTGGACCTGGAGAGCTGCGTGTATCAGCAGCAGCTCAGAATCTCGTGGAGTTAACATCAGCCACCTATACCTGAATTAACAAATTCAGCGCCATGGTGAGATAGCGCTGTTCAAGCTGGCTCGACTGCAGGGTCTGTGCGGCTTCAGCCAGTTTTGCAGAGCCATTTTCGGCAGCCGCTCTTTGCAGCTGCTCCAGGGTAAGATCAAACTGCTGACGGTACTTATCCGGCCTCAGCAGCTCCAGCTGAGAGAGTTTGGGTTTAGCCAGCATGTTCAGGTGCCTGTCACCCGGGCGAAGCGTATAGAGACTGTCGAGATGGGTCGCGATCGCCTGGCCATCAGGCAACAGCTGAAAGCGTTTGGGAAAGTCAGCTTCTGTCTGCTCTCCGGAGAGATGGCTGAACGCCTCAATGCCAACATTTAGGGTGCTTATCTTATTCATGAACGCTCTGTTTCATCGTGCAGACGGACCAAAAGGCCAAAAGCCTGTTCAAGCGCCGGCAGGGTAACTTCTTCACTCTCAAGCAGGGCAGTAAAGACCAGCGTCTCTTCATCCAGAAGTCCGCACCGTACGTTAAACGGCCAGCCCTGCTGAAAGTGACACAGCGCCAGCGCGCTCTGCAGCCGCGCCGCAGACTGATGCCAGGGCAAAACACGCGAAAGCATCAGGTACAGATTGTCCTGATGCTGTTCTATATGCAGGGTTCCGCTGCGCTCAAAGCTCAGCTGCACCCTGCCCGCTCCGGCAAAATGCGCCGCTTCAAGCCCCATGCCACGGCAGAAATCATCTACCGCAGTATCAATCCAACTCATCGTCCCACTCTTCCTCTTCTTCCCGCTCAACCGCTTCATCAAGCGCTGTCTGTACTGCCTGGATCAGGTTCTGACGCTGTTCATCATCTGCAAATACAGCCACCGGAATGTGACGCACCAGCTTGTGCAGCTCGCGGAAAAATCCAATCTGCTGCTGCACGTCCGGTAACTGCATCGATTCGGCCAGCTTCCATACTGCGTCGCTGCTGACCCAGCGCTGCTCCACCAGCGCGATGATGTCCGCCATCAAATCAGTAGCTTGATAGGCCATGGCTCATCCTTTGTGGCTGAAACAACTGGAACAGGTTGTTGACCTGATCTTTGAGTGTGTTCAGGATTTTCAGCTTCTGCATATCGGCCATCAGCAACTGCAGTTTTACCGGATCCACATTGCTGCCCTGTACGCTGAGATCTGAGCTCATGCCCTGCAGCATAAATTCCAGTGCCGTCGGTACTTCCTGGGCACCAAAACGGTCCACCACGTCCTGATAGGCCGAGCCAAGGCCCTGATAACAGAGCACGGTATCGCGATAGAAACCACGAAGCTGATGCAGGCTGCTGAACTCCTGATCCTTGCTGAACTCATCAGCAAACTCAGAGATACGAATTTCGGTATCGATCTGATCCCAGGAATCCGGATCCTGCTCCATACGCAGCAACGCTGTATCAATCAGCGCCAGCAGGTGACGGCTGTCCGGGCTGGCTGCCAGATACTGCTTAACGGCTTTAAGCGCCAGGTACTGGTGACTCTTTTCTTCTGAAAAACCGTTCAGGTAGGCCTGAAGCTGAGCGATGGTACTGATATGACTGCCCGCCAGTTTTGCGGCCAGGTCTTTGATCTTCTGGTTCTTTTCCAGATCAGGTACTTTTTTAAGGTACTGGGATACCAGCTCATGTGCTTCGTTGATGCGGTAACTGCGGTCTTTAACCTTGCGTTTGGTGAGATCTTTCTCCGCTTTTTCTGAGCCAAGCGAGGTCAGTTCTTCCATTGCATCGAACAGGGATTGAGTGTCATTGCGCACCCGGACCGCTTCTCCCCGGTAACTGCCCCGGGCAGAGGTGAGGTCAGGGCCTGCGTTTTCACGCCCTGCAATCGCAGCCGCAGAGGTGCTGGCTGCACTGTTTATCTGGTTATTAATCACACTCATTGACTGCACTCCTGGGTACAACATATGAGCGGATTATATGAATCGTGGTCAGCCGGGGCTGTCAAAATCGGACGTGTTTTTTTAGTGCCTGAAGAGTTTTCTAAAAACTCCCGGCCATTAGTCACTATAAATCGTTTCCTCCCCTCCCTATTCTGTGACGCTATGAATTATTGCGCCAAAAACAGACCTTGAACGAGTTTTCCTACATTACAGAGGCCCAGCAATCTGCTGTCCGCCAGACCAGGCTGATCCAGATCCGCGGACGGGTAACCCAGGTGACCGGAACCATTATCAAAGCAGTGGTTCCGGGCGTTCGTGTAGGCGAACTTTGTGAACTGCGCAATCCTGACCAAACCCTGTCACTGCTGGCCGAAGTCGTGGGCTTTCAGCAGCACCACGCCCTGCTGACGCCACTTGGCAACATGTTTGGCATCTCCTCGAATACCGAAGTAAGCCCGATGGGCAAGATGCACGAAGTCGGCGTTGGCAATCATCTGCTGGGTCAGATCCTCGACGGACTTGGCAGGCCTTTTGACGGTGGCCAGGCCCAGGAACCCGCCGCCTGGTACCCGGTATACCGGGATGCACCACCTCCGATGGACCGCAAACTGATCACAGACCCCCTTTCTCTCGGGGTGCGCTCCATTGATGGCCTGCTCACCTGTGGTGAGGGTCAGCGTATGGGTATATTCGCCGCAGCCGGCGGGGGTAAGAGTACCCTGCTTGCCAAGCTTATCCGTTCAGCAGAAGTTGACGTGACCGTACTGGCGCTTATCGGTGAACGTGGGCGGGAAGTACGTGAATTTATTGAGCACGACCTGGGCGAAGAAGGGATGGCGCGCTCTGTTCTGGTGGTCGCGACTTCAGACCGACCAGCGATGGAGCGGGCAAAAGCCGCGTTTGTGGCCACTTCGATAGCAGAATACTTCCGGGATCAGGGAAAACGGGTACTGCTGCTGATGGACTCGGTGACCCGTTTCGCCCGTGCCCAGCGTGAAATTGGTCTTGCTGCCGGCGAGCCACCGACCCGCCGGGGTTTTCCGCCTTCGGTATTTGCCGCGTTGCCCAAGCTGATGGAACGGGCAGGTCAGTCTGACAAGGGATCCATTACCGCGCTCTATACCGTACTGGTGGAAGGCGACGATATGACTGAACCGGTCGCCGATGAAACCCGTTCGATACTCGACGGACACATCATTCTGTCGCGCAAACTGGCGGCGGCCAACCACTATCCGGCCATCGACGTACTGCGTTCGGCAAGCCGGGTAATGAACCAGATCATCGGCGATGAGCATAAACACTCTGCCGCGCATATCCGCGAGATGCTGGCCAAATACGAAGAGGTTGAGCTGCTGATCAAGATCGGCGAGTACCAGCAGGGAACCGACCGTCTTGCCGATCAGGCTATCGCTCAGCACGAAGTGATCCGCGATTTTCTTCGCCAGGGCACCCATGAGCCAAGCGCGCTGGGTGATGCCATTGAAAGCATGCGGGAGCTGGCCGGACAGTGATCGCCCAGCTGCTGAAGATTAAACGCATTCGCGCCGACCGTGCAGATCAGGCGGTCGCACAACAGGAGCACCGTGTGGTGCACGCTTCAGCTCAGCTGGAGAAAGCCCGTCAGCGGGCTGAAGACTACCACCAGTGGCGGGTGGAGGAAGAAGAGCGACGGTTTGCCAAAGCAAAACAGGATTGCCTGCTGCTGCGTGAACTGGAGATCCTCCGCCAGGAAATTGCTCTGCTGCGCGAGCGGGAAGCCGGCCTGAAAGAGCGGATTTCCGAAGCGCGCCAAACGCTCGAACAAGAACAAAAAATGCTGCATGAAAAAAAGCAGCTCGCACTGCTGGCCCACCGGGCTGCGGAAAAATTCGTCCAGTTGCATAAAGAAGAACAGGCTGCCGAAGAGCAGTTAAGGCAATACAGGGAAGAACTCGAACAGGAAGAGTTCCGCACGACCGCAGTGATACAGAGGTAATGATGCATATTAAACACAACATTAGTAACAATATAAACGACAACACAGAGACCAGCTCCGCCACTCCCCCGCCACAAACAGGCCTGGCTCCGGAGTCTCTGAAAAGTCGTTTTGAGGCAGCCTTATCAGGGCAGGTTGCCGGCTCTGAGCACGTCCCGGTGTCAGGCAAAATGCCACATAAAAAACCGGGAAAGAAAGCGCAGGCCCCATCTGATGCATCCTCTTCAGCTTTTACAAACCAGACAGGAGAAGAGGCCAGGTCCGCTTCGGTTTCGTTGTGCGAAAAGGTTCAAAGCAGACAGCAAACACGCAGCAAAGCTGAACCTTCACCTACAGAATCACATAACGATTCCGTCAAACCGGATGGGCAGGCAAAAAATCAGCCCACTTTGCATACCGGGCAGTCACTGCCCGCTAAAGCAACTTCCGGTAAACCAGCAAAAGTAATCAGCAAAGCTGCTGAACAAAACCAGCAGCCCGGGGCTGAGACAAGCGCTGCGGGTAAAAAAGCTCTGCAGAGTTCTGAAACCCTGCAGGTTAAGCAGGCCGCGCCAGCAGAGAAAGCGACAGCGGTAAGCAGGACTGCAGCTGAAGCGGTATCCATAGTGAAGCCTGATAACCCGCAGAAAGAGCAGAAATCTGAGCCAGTGGAAACCACAGAGCAGGATCCACAGGCGGTTTCGCACACAAACGTTGAGGTTACCCGGTCAGTTACGCAAACCAGCGTTGTAATCCCGCCGGCCGGAAACGCAAAAACAGGCGGTGAGATGAAAACAACGGCCATCCATCCGGCTGGGCCAAAACAAACTGAGCAGGCTGCAATGTCTCAATCAATATCCAAAACCCCGGCGGGTGGCCCGGCGATGACACCTGACCATCCTCACACTTCGCAGCGGCAGGTAAATCAACAACCGCCTGCGTTAAATGCCGCCAAAGCCCGGCAAAAAGAGGAAGACGGGGAAAGCCGGACAGCAGTGCTGACCGGATTGAATACAGACTCTGAAGAGCACACTCACGCACAGACACCGGCCGTTTCTGCCCCTGCGACTCAGGGCGATCTGATCCTGAAAAACATCGCAACAGCTGCGACGCCTGCTGCAGCGGCAACGAAAGAGCTGGCGCAACTGGTCAGCCAACTGGTTGAGAAAATCCACGTATCACTGCCACAGGCAGGCAGCGGTCAGGAAGTCAGGCTGACCCTGAGTGACGGCCAGCTCAAAGGCGGCGAGATCCAGATAAAGCTGGATAACCAGGGGTACACCGTCACCGTACGCCAGGAGCAGGCGCACCAGATCCTGAACCAGCACGCCCGCAACGAGCTTGTTGAACGACTGAACAGGCTCGGGCTTGAGCAACCGGTCCGGGTTGTGATCACCAGCCAGATGAGCCACCAGCAGGACCAGCAGCAGTCACGCCAGCAACGCAGCGTGTACGAAGAGTGGCAACCTGAGGAGAATCAATGAACTTAAGCTATCCCCGCATTGAGAAGAGCAGCGTTGGGTTAAACAACCGTCTCTGCTCACGCCAGTGCTACTTTCAGGGTGATAACGGCGGCAGTCTGACTGTCACCGTTTCTGCCAAACCTGAGCTGAGCGGTTTTGGCATTAAAGTGCTGCTTGGCAGTCAGATAATGACCATCGAACTGGCGGGTGAACAGCTGCAGCACTGGCTTAGCCCTGTGCTGCAGGAAACCGCGTTTGAATCGCTGCCTGCGTCACTGCAGCTTGAGCTGCTGAATGCGCAGCTCGAACCTCTGTCCGCAATACTGAATCAGCAATTTGGTCAGCGCCCGGTACTGAGCCAGATTGAGCCGTGCCAAAGCGCTGAAACAAACAATGACGCACTGATGCTGACCATCAAACAGGACGACAACACGCTGTGCGCCTGGGTAACCCAGGGGCAGGACCTGCTTGTGGCTGCGTTGCCGGAAGTTTCCTCACAACTTAACCAGCATATCGCCCTGCCTTTTTGGCTGAGTCTGGGCCACACCAGATTACCCCTCAGTGACTTTCGTGCACTGGAACAGGGGGATGTGGTGTTTTTTGACCACTGCCATTTCGCCGAACAACAGGCGGTCTTTCTTCTTTCCGGCCGTGCCCTGTGGCGCTGCCTGTTCGAAGATCAGACCGTTCAAATACTGGAAAGAGAATCTGCTATGAACGATATACACAACCAGGAATCCATTACTGACTATCAGCAACTGCCGGTGGAACTGACTTTTGATGTTGGCCATCAGAGCGTTACCCTGGAACAGCTGGGCCAGCTCCAGCCAGGGTTCATATTCGAACTGGATCAGCCGGTCAGCCAGCCGGTCACCCTGCGTGCCAATGGCAAGGCGATTGGCGAATGTGAACTGGTCAATATCAATGAACGCCTGGGCGTACGTGTCACCCAACTCTATACCGACCAGCAGGCGCAGGTATGATCCAGTTACCTGATGAACTCAACCTCATTGTAACGCTGGCTCTGCTGGCGCTGGTTCCGTTTATCGCCATGATGGCCACCTCGTTTGTTAAACTCGCGGTGGTCTTCTCGCTGCTGCGTAACGCCCTGGGCGTTCAGCAGATCCCGCCGAATATGGCGCTTTATGGCCTGGCGGTGATCCTGTCGATCTTTATTATGGCGCCGGTCGGATTTGCCACTCACGACTATATCAAGCAGAACGAGATCTCTCTTGAAGACAGCGAGAGCATCGAAGGGCTTCTCGACAGTGGCCTGCAGCCTTACCGTGAGTTTCTTAAACGGCATATACGCGAGACAGAACAGACTTTCTTTACCGATGCGGCCCGCACTGTCTGGCCTCAGAAGTATGCAGAGCGTCTGGAATCAGACAGCCTTCTGCTGCTTCTGCCTGCCTTTACCGTCAGTGAGCTGACCCGGGCATTTGAAATCGGCTTTCTGCTCTATCTGCCGTTTATCGCAATCGACCTTATCGTCTCCAACATACTGCTGGCGATGGGGATGATGATGGTGTCGCCGATGACTATCTCACTGCCGTTTAAACTGCTGCTGTTTGTGCTGCTCGACGGCTGGACCAAGCTGACCCACGGGCTGGTTCTCAGCTACAGCGTGTAACCGGGAGAAAAGATGAATCCGTCTGAAATAATCCACTTTACCTCCCAGGCCCTGGTGCTGGTTCTGATGCTGTCTCTGCCACCGATTATCGTGGCCGCACTGGTCGGTACCCTGGTTTCACTGATTCAGGCACTGACCCAGGTTCAGGAACAGACGCTGGGCTTTGTGGTTAAGCTGGTTGCGGTGATCATCACTCTGTTTGTGACGGCCACCTGGCTGGGCGCAGAGCTGCACTCCTTTGCCACTATGGTACTGGACAGAATCCCTGATATACGATGAGCTACCAGGATCTTCAACAGGCACTGCTTATTTACAGCCTCACCCTGCCGAGGATGATGGCCTGTTTCATTTTTCTGCCGATTCTGAGCAAACAGATGCTCGGAGGCGCACTGATCCGTAACGGCGTGCTCTGCTCCATCGCCCTGTTCCTGTTCCCTGTAGTCAATGACCAGCCCCTGCCTGGCGATATGGACGGTTTATGGCTGGTTACCGTACTGGGCAAAGAGGTGCTGGTCGGCATTCTTATCGGCTTTATCGCGGCTATCCCGTTCTGGGCGGTTGAAGCGTGCGGATTTCTTATCGACAACCAGCGCGGCGCAGCCATGGCCAGTCTGTTTAACCCAACGCTGGGCTCACAGTCCACCCCGACAGCGGTGCTGCTGACCCAGGCGCTGATCACCCTGTTTTTCTCCGGCGGCGCCTTTCTGGCCTTTTTCCTGGCCCTGTTTAAGAGCTACGTCGCCTGGCCGGTTACGGAATTCTTCCCTGTGATAACCGACGCCTGGGTGGCATTTTTCTACGCTCAGTTTCAGCAGCTGATGTGGCTTGGGGTTCTTATGGCTGCGCCCCTGGTACTGGCCATGTTCCTGGCCGAATTTGGCCTGGCGCTGATCAGCCGTTTTGCCCCTCAGCTGAATGTTTTCTTCCTGGCGATGCCAATAAAAAGTGCCATTGCCAGTGTTTTGCTGATCGTCTATCTGGGACTGATGATGGACCAGTTCCAGGCGCTGTTTCCCGGCGTCAACCTGTTTGCCGAACAACTTAATACCATCTGGCACCCGGCCCCGGAGAGCGTACAATGAGCGGAGAAAAAACCGAACTCCCCACCCCCAAAAAATTGCGTGACGCCAGGAAGAAAGGCCAGGTCGCCAAGAGTACCGAGATCGTCTCTTCTGCACTGATCCTTGCCATTGTGGTCGTGCTGTTTGCCTTTTCCGACTACTACATGAGCCACATCTCTGAGCTGATGCTTCTGCCTGGCAGATTGGCTTACCAGGGCTTTCAGGACGCCCTGCTGGATGTCGCCATCGCCATTGCCAAAGAGATGGTCTACCTGCTGGCCCCTCTGGTTTTGGTAGCTGCCCTTGTCGCGATCGTCGCCAATATGGCTCAGTTTGGCCTGCTGTTCAGCGGTGAGTCAGTCAAACCGGATATCAAGAAGATAAACCCGGTCGAGGGGGCAAAACGAATTTTCTCTCTGCGCAGCATTATTGAATTTATTAAGTCGATCCTGAAAGTGAGCCTGCTGTCATTTATCGTCTGGGGCACCCTGAAAGGAAACCTGAACACTCTGCTGCAGATCCCAAGTTGCGGCCTGACCTGTGTACCGACACTGACCGGAGAGCTGCTCAAACACCTGATGATCATCTCATCGGTCGGCTTTATCGTGATCGCCGCCGCCGACTATGCCTACCAGAAATACGAGCACACCAAGAAGCTCAAAATGAGTAAAGATGAGGTTAAACGCGAGTACAAAGAGATGGAAGGCAGCCCGGAGATCAAGAGTAAACGCCGCCAGCTTCACCAGGAGCTGCAGGCATCAGGCCAGCGTGACAACGTAAAACGCTCCAGCGTTCTGGTCACCAACCCGACCCATATCGCCATCGGCCTGTACTACAAAAAAGGCGAAACCCCACTGCCGCTTATCACGCTGAAAGAGACTGACGAAGTAGCAAAACGGATGATCCAGATAGCCAAAGAAGAGGGCATCCCGGTCATGCAAAAAGTCCCTCTCGCCCGTGCCCTGTATGCGGATGGCCAGCTTGATCAGTACATTCCGGGCGAGCTGATTGAAGCGACAGCAGAGATATTGCGCTGGGTGGCGTCGTTGGAAGAAGAGTAACGCGGTTCGTGGTGCGCGGGAGAAGCGCTGGGTGCTGGGTGCTGGGTGCTGGGTGCTGGGTGCTGGGTGCTGGTTTCGCAATTTAACTCTTACAGTCAAGCCTATAACTTCACTTTTTCACAATGGTTTAAAAGACTCCCCCAGAAACCCAGGACCCATAACCCCAGGACCTGCCTCTCAAGACCAGGAAGCTCCCACTCCCCGGCCTTGATTCTCTTCGGCTAACCGCGCCCGGCGATCGCTATATCCACCCTTCCGCAATATACATCAGCCTTAACTGACTCGGCGTTCCGGTCTGCTTCAGGGCTTCTATCTGGTCCGGTTTCAGGTTTGGACTCTTATCCAGCATGACCCGGCCGTTTGGTGCATCGAGTGGCAGCTTGTAAGTCAGTTTGGCGTTGATCTCGTCGGCTTTTCCCTTATCCAGGCAGGAAACGGCAGGCATCAGCCAGTTGTAATCTTCTGCCAGCAGCTTTTTAAACACCTTATCTGCCTTGTGCTGAACCTCAGATGGGGCGTCTTCTTCGCTCAGTTTCAGCATCGAGTCGGTATCCGGCACCAGGTGCTCGCCAGGTTTGGAGCCCAGCTGGGCTTTCAGCTCCAGACGTGCCATTTCCATCTCTTTGACTTCCTTTGGCGTATCCGGTGAAAGCAGCAGCTCTGTGTTTTCCCGCGGGCCAAGGTAAGTCATCAGCGCCCGTACTGAAGGCGCTTCCTGCATACTGAAAGTAAAATCACCTTTACTGTTGGACACTTCAAGGCGGGGAAGCACACCGGACAGCACCTGTGGCTCGATGGTGCCAGAGGCTTCTTTGTTCAGTGCAAAAGCGCCGGCCTGATTGGCGACAAAGCCTCCGCCGGTCATGATCGCTGTCGTCGCCACAGAGCCAATGGCTTCTTTTGCCAGTGGGGTCACACCCGCTGTTGCCACACCGGTAATACCAAATGAGCCCAGACCACCAGTCGCCATACCCAGGGTTGCACCAACGCCCCCTTCAACGGACATTTTGGCATGGCCGGTTGCCAGCGCCTGTTCCATCGGCAGCGACATCCGCTGGTCGCGCCCCGGCAGTTGGGAGATTTGCTCAAGCTGATGGTGATGCGCTTCTGCGTCACCGTTTACTGACGCCTTATGTAACTCCCGGCCAGTTGAAATCAGCAGACCAACGCCCGGAAGCAGCAGGTTAACCGCGGCGTTAACGCCAGGCCCTTTGGCTTTATCTTTGATCATCTCCAGAAGCTCAGCGCCAAAGCCATCCATTTTTCCGGGATAGTGGATCTCAAGACAGGCCTGCATTCGCGGGTCTTGGGCAATGGTATCGAACTGCCCTTTCATTTTCGTATAGCCGCTGTCATCGACTTTCACTTCATCGAGCAGGCTGACGACTTCAAGGATCTTACGCTCGGTCAGTGGCTCCCCCCGGTACCCTGACGGGCTGACCAGAGAGTATGCCAGCAGCGCTGTTTCCGGTTTTTCTTCATTCATCAGCGCCTGTTTCAGGTCCAGGTGGGTTTTGATGTTCTCCTGGAAATAACGGCTGTATTTCTGACGCAGCACGCCTTCACTGACCGCTGCAAATTTCTGCCCCTTATGGAAGGTTCCTGGCTCTTTTACTTCTCCGTGCTTGCTGATCACCCGGTCATCTTTCGGTGCGGCGATGTCACGAAACTGAGCAACGCCAGGGACTGGTGCCTGTATTTTTGTCATTGTTTGTTCTCCTTATACCCGCAGCTGACTGACATTGACCTGTGGTGCCCGGACTGAAGCCGCCACATCGGCATCCAGCATGGCAAAACGGGCCTGCCATTCGGTGGCGTTACTGATAACATTGTGGAACCAGTAAGTCAGGGAAGTGGCGTCGAGCATCGCCAGGGGCTGGCGGCCAAACAGAACCAGTTGTCTGTCATCCGGGCAGAGGGCCAGCGTCTGTCCGCCGGTACCCAGGCCGTAATAGTTGGCTTTCGCCAGCAGCTCAAGACCACGGGTCCGGAGTTCACCCTCTTTATCCAGCATGCCAACACCGGCAGAAAGCAGCAGGGTGTTTTCATCCGTTACCACGAAGTAGATCATCAGCCGGTCATCCACCAGCATCTGGCAACGTCCTTCCGCACTGAACTGCATTGCAGGCAGCTCATTCAGCTTGCAGAACTCATCAATTAACAGTTGGGTAGCAGTCATTTATATCGTTATCCTTATTTGCTTCACTGCATACTATTGAATAACTTTTGATGACTCAGGGATGTAAGAAATGGCTGTAAATTTGTCACTTTCTGAATGGGCTCGTGACCTGGTGCACAAAGCAGCGACAGATATACCGGGCACAAAAAAAGCACCCTAAGGTGCTTTTGATAACTGACGCTCGCCGAGCTGCTTGACCATGGCCTGTTTCAGCGCCTGGAGCTGACCGTCAATGCTGGCATCGATAATACCGACTTCGGTTTCCAGTATGCAGCCGCCGTTTTTAAGTCTGGCATCGGCCACCACATCGACATAACCGACTTCAGGAAAATCACTCAGTACATTGGACACCTGCTCGCGAACTTCTGAGACCTGCTCCGGGTGCACATGCAATATGACCTGCTTCTGATTACTCACCAGCTGCAGCGCTTCACGTACCACGCTCAGGGTCATGTCCACGTCATCGAACTTGTCGATGATCTTGCGTACCGCATCCAGCACTACACCGGTCATTTTCTCCTCGACCTGAAGATAGTAGTCGTTACAACGGGTCAGGGTATCTATCATGGTCTGGGCGTTCTCAACTTTGGCCCGTTCCAGACCATCCTGGTAGCCGCGCTCTTTCTCACTCTCATAGACTTTCTCAGCTCCGGCGATGATGGTCTCGGCTTTCGCGTGTGCCGCTTCGACCAGATGCTGAGAGTCAAGATAACCCATATAATCACGGGCTTTAAGCACCTTAAGGCCCGGAGCCAGCTGAAGATTGTCGGTTTTTATTTCAACAAATGAAACCATTGCGGGATAACCTGTTTTGCTATTTTTTTGGTCAGGCGGTAAGCCAGATCGCGCTGTTCAACGACCAGCCAGACCGGTAACTGATTGTATTCAGCCAGCTCACGGCGAAGTTTAAACCGCAGCCGCTGTTCGAGAGAAGGCGGCGCATCCAGAAACAGAAAGGCCAGCCACATACGGCCGAGCTTTTCTGCTTTCTCCGTCAGCAGCTCAGGAGTGAACGTCATCCCCAGATTTTGCTGCCAGCCTGCGGGCCAGCCGGAGACCAGCATAGGGCCGTGAGTCATACAAAAACTTACGCCTTCGCTGCCAAATACAGTATTTAAGTGCTGCCTTGGAGCTTTGAGAACCACATGGCGCATTGCCTGGCAGTGAAGGACGCCGCCAATCATCAGCACCAGCTTAGCCAGCGCCTCCGGCGGAAGAAGCGCCAGACTGTGATACGGCAGGTTAAACGTCGCCTCGTTAACCGGCTTTAACTGCCACTCATCAAGCACCCACTGATTGAGAGCAGGCCGCTGGCGCCACTGCGGCATCCGGCTCAGCCAGGAGTGCCCGGCCGCCAGCCAGCTGGTATCGATATACCTGCACGGGCGAAAATTCAGCTCGTGTATCAGCTGGCGAAACTCATTGCCGCTCTCAGCCACGTTTTACGTTCCTGCGGCACCAGAAGTAAGTACCAATGTTCGAACCCACCAGCAAGACCAGCATGAAGAACAGAATACCCATCAGGTTGTCCACACTGTCTTTGGCAACCTGCACCGACAGTACACTTTCCAGCTGGTTTGATTGCTGAGAGACCTGGTATTCGTTGGACGGAACCATCACCACACTAATGCGATCGTAGTTAAGCCCTTCGATACTGTTATTAACCAGCAGCTTGATCTGAGGCACATAAGAGTCGAGCTCCATATCCGCTGCATGTTTGATAAATACGGACGCTGAAGCCGGAACCGCCTTCGCGCCCGGACGCTGACTCTGCTCTTCCAGCACCACGTGCACCCGCGCAACCAGAACGCCATCGATCTGCGACAAGGTTGATGAAAGCTCCTGAGACTTGGCGTAAATAAGACGGGCGCGCTCTGCCAGAGGCGAAGAGATCAGGTCATCTTTAGGGAACACTTCTTTCAGGGTAGAGAACTGCTCACGCGGATAGCCTTTGCGTTTCAGTGCATCTACCGCGAACGCAATCTGTGAGTCATCCACCAGCAGTTTCACTGTGTTGTCTTTATCCGGCTCTTTGGTGGCGACCACGCCTTCCGACAGCAGGATCGCCAGCATTTCGTTACCTTCTTTCTGGCTGATGTTGGTATAGAGCTCAGTCTGACAGCCTGCCAACAATGTCAGCAGAGCCAGAAAAGCGAAACGGAATGGCTTAAACATATAATTACTGTGCCTTTAACAGGGTTTCTACGTTCTGGGTGGTTTTACCCACCGTTTTAGCGATCAACTCTTCCTGGAAGGTGATACGGGTCAGCGCCCACTGCATTTTGAGCAGCTCTGCCGGGTTATCACCCACCGCCTGCATGTTGTTTTGCAGTGAGGTCTTGGCATCATCGATTGAGGATTTGATCTCACTGATGTTCTCCAGAACACCTTTTTCCAGGCCCTGGCTTACATCCGTGTTATTCATAGCCTGCTCAAAACGCTCGCTCAGCCCGTCTTCTGCCTGAGCATCTTTTATCTGGTCCAGCGTGGTGTGCATCACTTCGCTGTACTGGGTATTGATCATACGGACTCCTAAGACAAATCGAGTTTATGACTGAACTGCATCAGGTTTCTCACCATGGCGTTCTTCTGGATAACCAGGCCCAGTTCAGCCCGGACGATATCAAGCAGCTCACTGAAATCGGAGTTTCCTTTCAGCTCATCCCAGGTATGGAAGAGCGCCTGCTCTTTATGCGCACCAAGGCGAAATTGCTCCGAAAGGCGCTCTCTCAGACCGGCCTGGCTGACAGGAGGTTCAGCTTTAAGCTGCTCAGTAAAGGTCCCGACCAACTCTGACTTCAGCGCAGCAAACAGCCCGGAATTCGCCTCAGAGGTGCCTTTAAGGGCTTTCTCCTGATTCAGCGCGTACCACAGCGCCTGCTGGCGCTCAGCCGGGTCAGAAAAAGCCTCTCCGGCTTTGGCCCGGATACTCTCTGCATTTGGTGGCGTCAGTGTTTTCAGCGTTTCATAGAGCGACTTCACCGCCGAGATTTTCTTTTCAGCCTGCCGGGCGACTTCACCCGGCTCTGCGCTGCTTTTTTTCGCACTGGCAGCCGGTCTGGTCTCCGCCTCATTCATTCTCTGAATGTCGCGGGGATCTGCCGGCCGGGGCACGGCCTGAGAAACAGGCTCAGCAGCACCAGAAGCCCGGTAACCGGTCGCATCAATGCTCATCAGAGTGCCCTGAGGTCTTGTCTGAAACCGTCCGAGAATGCCTGAAGCGACTCACTGCCTTTATCCGCCAGTGTCAGCCAGCTTTCCGCTTTGCTGCCAAGTCCGGCTTTGCCCGCTGACAACGCCGCCAGGCAGATAAGGTCCGGGTAGCTTTCGCAAAGTGGCTCAAGCAGCGTATGAGCGTCTTCATACTTACCACGGTTCATCAGGCTCATGGCGCGAATGGTAGCGACCACTTCCTCACAACTTTCCTGCCCGGCCAGCGCGTCAGCGATGGCCAGTGCCTCGTCATGAAGATGATGACCAGTCGCGGTCAGAGCGATTTCAGCCAACAGCTGGCGCATCTCTCTTTCCATGGCTTACACCTTCTGCAGAATGGACTGCATCACATCTTTGATCGCGCGGGTAGTCGTCGCGTTGATGTTGTAGATAACCGACCACTTGTTGATCGCGTGCTGAAGGTCAGCAAGCTTTGACGGATCGTCAGCATTGGTGTTCAGAGCAGTGATCGCTTCCTGAACCTTGGTGTTTGCAGTTGCTGCCTGGCCCACCAGTTTCGCTTTTACGTCATCCAGGTTCACTGCTGTGTTAGCAAATTTAGTAATTTCGTCTGCCATGATAGGGCTCCTTAGTTATTGTACGGACTGGCACTTCTCAACCACGACAAGTGCCGCTTCGTAAGCTTTCTGTTGTTTTTCCAGGGACTGGAACTGTGCAGGCGCACACCCCCGGTCCAGCTGACGTTTTATTGCAAACTGCGCCTGTTCAAGACGCTCTTTGATATTTCTGGCTTCCTGAACCGCGCTGTCGCCGGTCAGAAGCTGTTCAAGATTTGTCATGTTCTGCCTCCTGTGTTTGTCCGAGCTCAATGGTGA
Organism: Vibrio sp. 9-16B-A1; assembly: GCF_056726165.1. NCBI lineage: Bacteria > Pseudomonadati > Pseudomonadota > Gammaproteobacteria > Vibrionales > Vibrionaceae > Vibrio > Vibrio sp. 9-16B-A1. Next base: position 37,439 of record NZ_JBSDZD010000003.1, on the reverse strand, counting down.
TCACCCGTCCACCTTTAACCAGCTCAATCCCTTTGGGAGTAACGGAGGAAATCCGGTATCCTCCTGGCGTACGGGAGCCGACCATGTAACGGACGTTGTCAGTCAGGATCACATAGGGCACCTGACCAAAATTCACGCTGCGAAGCGGGAAGTTAATGTTGCTGCCATTACTTACCCGGGGAATCGACTTAAGCACCAGGTACGGCTTCTCGCCATACTGCTCCCGGAATGCGCGGGTAACACTGTAAAAACTGGTCGTTTCCACATCGCTGAGCTCTCCGCGGACTTCAATCCGGTCACCACTGGTTACCAGTTGCACTTTTTTCAAAATGCCCTCGTCATCAAGCAGTTGTTTCAGGGTATCCATGTAAGCACCGGCGCGTTGCAGTTCAACTTTCCACGCCACCAGACCGGGAACATCACGCTCCAGAATCTGCTCTACCTGACTCCAGCGGCTGGAATCATCGATATATCCGGTCAGCAGTACAGTTCCGGCTTCCTCGCCGTTTTGCACCTTGATCTGGTGATAGCCAAGGTTGCGCAGGATAAACTGCACCCCGCGGCGGATCTCCGCCATGGTGCGCAGGTCGCTTTTATAGTTGATGCCAAGGGCATCGATACGTCCGAGCAGTTGCTGTTTCTGCGCTCTGCTGTCGACATAACCCTCCAGCACAGCCTGCTGCTCCGTGGCGTTCCACTCAACCCGGACATCCTTGAGCCCGAGCTCCTGAAGAATGTTACGGACCAGCACTATTGGCTCTGCGGCGCTGACGGCCTGGTTATCACTGCCTTTTAACCCGCTGTACCACACTCCGGCAAACAGCGCGCTTGGGACAGCGCTGCAAAGCAGGCCAACCAGCAGCATATTCCGCCACGCAGACGGAACCTGAGTGCTGACCGGACCAGCCTGCTCTGTCACCGCGCTCTGCCCGGCCGATGCAGCCAGCTCATCTTCAGCGAAGCCAAGTGCAAACCGCACCACACCGACGGCCACCTGAGCGCCACGGCTGAGCTCTGTGCCCTGCTCCGGCAGCTCAAGGGTTTCACCGTTAATCACAGCTTCACCGCAGCCGCGCAGTACAACGCTCTCTTCACCGCAATCCAGAGTCAGGTGCTGGGCTTCCACGCCCGCGTCTGACAGCACCAGGTCTGCGCTGAAATCATCACTGCCCAGCACCAGCACTCCCGGCGACAGCGGCACTTCCACACCGTGATGCACACCAGACAGAATTCGGATTTTCCATTGCTGCATAAGGATTACTGCTCCTCCTGCGGGCGTACACAGTACGGCTGATCCGCGCTGCATTCAGTTATCTGTACCCGCCAGCCCGGCTGACCGGTCGGCAGCGAACAGGCATTAAGCAGAGATGACTGACCACTTTCCAGCAGGTACTGCTGGTGGCGTTCGGCCTGCTCCTGTGAGAGACAGCTGTATAGACCTGCGATGGACTTAAATTCCTCGCTGTTGTTTGAAATATTGTTGAGTTCAGCGATACGGGGTCTTAAGTCATACTCGTTCCCGACCAGCACACTGTCACCAATGCCATCAACGACAATACGCGGCTCCAGGATAAACATCCGGACGGTGCGGCGAACCGTATTCGAGCTGCTGCGAAACAGTGCGCCAAGATATGGGATGTCACCCAGAAGCGGCACTTTACGCAGCTGATTGATCATCTCATCACGGTAAACACCACCGATCAGAAGACTCTGCCCCTGCCTTACTGTTGCAAGGGTGCTGATCTCTGTCTTACGTACCGAAGGGACACCTTCAACATCGCCATCCGGAATGGTACTGCCATCTTCAAGGTGAAGGCTGAGGCCGATTTCCGGACGCTCTGCAAGACGGTCGCCAACGATGCGCGGCACGATACGCAGCAGGGTTCCGTAGGTGACTTCCTGCAGGTCGACACTCTCCTTACCGATCAGCTTGACGTAAAAAGTACTGCTGTTATTCAGCACCGCTTCAACGTTTTCCTGAGTCAGCAGGGTCGGACGGGATACCACCTGTGCGCTGCCTTTGGACTCCAGCAGCTTCACCTGCGCCAGCAGATAGTTCAGGTTGCCCGCATCCAGCAGCGCCGAAAACTTCTTACCGTTGCCCAGGGTCACATCCTGACTGCTGAGATCGCCGGTGGTTTTAAAATCGAGAATGCTGTTGCCACCCAGCTCAACGCCGGCCCGCCAGTCCACACCCAGCTGGCTCAGGTCATTCACACTGATATCGATAATAGAAAGCGCCACTTCGATGCGCGCCTGCGGCTGGTCAAGCTGAGCAACCAGCTTGCGGTACAGCGGCAGTCTGGCGCGGGTGTCGCGCACAATAATGGCGTTCAGGCCAGGTTCTGCTTCCACCATAGCCGCGCTGTGAGCGGCAGCCGGTTCTTTACTCTGCTCAGGCGCTTTACCGTTCGTCTCGTCGCCAGCAGACGCAGGCTGCGCAATCCGGGTCTTAACACCGGAAACCAGACGGCTAAGAACCGAGGCAACACCTGGCACTGTGACCTTCTGGTCACGGTATGAAACCTGTCTGTCTGTCGCAGAAGCATATTTAAGCGGGATCAGCTCAATATAAAGTTCATCACTGGAGTTCGCGGTCTGTGCCAGGCGTTTCTCCAGCGCTTCTGCGGTCTGCATTACCAGATCAACATAACGCGGCGGCCCCGCCAGATAGACCAGGCCCTTGCCCGCCACTGCGCGCCAGCCATATCGCTTGTCCCATACTCCGGTCGCAATCAGAGTACTGCGAAGTTCGCGGGTCGACAGCTGATCAAGCTGCAGCAGACGCGAGCGGGTTTCGCTGGCTTTATAAACGTGCAGTACCGCGCCGTCGAAGTACCACATCAGGTTATAAACCTGTGCCAGGTAATCGAGAAATTCCGCCGGTTTTTCAGGAGTAAAGCGACCGCTTATTTTGTCGGCCACTTTGTCACTGACCGCAACAGATACGCCGTAGTTGGCGCCAAAGTTATTCAGCAGCTCACGCAGCGAGTCATTGTCCGCGTAGTAACGGAACGGGCGCTCAGGCCATTTCAGCGGGGCGGCATCAGCCGGCGCCGGAGAGCCCAGGCTCAGAAAAGCCGCCAGGCTGAGCGTTAAAATTCGACGTGACATACTCATAATACAACTCAACTTCATGGCAGCCAGACCGTATGGTTCACTGCGTGATTCACCCGCTCATGCTCAAGCAGTTCACTGTAGCGCTCGCAAAGACTGACATGCTGAGACAACCTGCTCTGAAATATCCCGCTGTCACACTGCGCAGCGGCAATTTTGCTTTGCAATACAAGCCTCTGCTGCTCATCCACGGTCAGGGTATCGCGGCTGTCGCGCACTGTTTTCAGCGCCAGCTGCATGCAACGTTTCAGTGCCTGCTCCTGCTGATAACTGAGCGTCTGCTCAAAGCTGAGTGGCAGCTCGCACTCCAGAAGGATCCACGGAGCTCGGTACTTGATCTGCACGTTCTGCTGGTCGATCTCTACCTGATAAAAACCGTTTTCATCGGCAGAGAACGCTGAAACTCCGAGCGTTTCAGCCAGGGAACTCATCACCTGATTTAACATGGGTGTTTCCTTAAATCTGGTTCAGATACTGACCGGCGTGGCCACACTCATCGAGGTGCGGCTCAAAGTGGTACTGATCAGTGCCATTGACCGCTTTCAACTCTTTCAGCCACTGCCAGGCACGGGCCGGACTTTCACCATCGGTATAAAGAGTCGTAAGATTGCTGCACAGCGGGGCCAGTTCAGGCGCCAGTTCTGAAGCGTTCTTACACCAGCTCTTCCAGCGCGATGCAAACTCAGCACTGCCTGGCGGGTACTGTGCCAGCTCAGCCAGCAGATCCAGGCTTGGATCCCACGCCTGCATCAGCTTCTGATGTTCTTCGGAGACTTTCAGGGTCTGCTCACCAAGCGATTGCAGCCGCACAGCCAGCTCACTCTGTTGGCTTTCGATCAGCTCAAGCTGCTGCTCAACAAATACAGCACTGACGCTCTGGTGAGCCAGCTTGCTCCAGTACTCTTTCTGTACTTTGAGCTGACCGGAAAGCTGCTCCATTTCAAGCAGATCAGTCAGTACACTCTGATCGGTCTGATCGCTGATCCACTGGCTGAGAGCAGAGTAAACACACAAAGAAAGGGTTCTTGGGTGAGCCAGGTTGTAGCAAAAACCAACCCGGCGATTGATATAAGTGAGGCGTTGCCCTGTACTGACCAGATCGCGGTCATCGCTGAGCCTTGAGCCCAGTTCAAGAAACAGGTGCATCGCATAGCGATCCAGGCAAAGCCCCAGCTTTTGATAAGTTTTAACCAGGTGACTGGCACAAAGCGCGTCAATCACACTACGGTCAAGCAGACGCTGAAGCAGAGACAACTGATCCTGAGTCAATACACCATCACTCAGCAACTGACGATGGCTGACATTCACAACATTGTGGCCATGCGCGATACGCGCATCATTCCTGTATCTGGCACCTGGTTGCAGAACTGTGACTTTCCTTTGAGTTACTGCGCTGCTGTCAGGAAAAAGCGAACGGCGTCGCCAATGTTGCTTTTTCATTCGTGTTTATCTCCGCACCCTTATGCCAATGCCAGGCAGCGTTTCCACACAGCATGGGCAGTAAGGACAAAATCTGAAATGAGTTTTCTACTCTGGATATGGTAATGATTCAGCGTTGGCTTCACTTGCAAAAAAAGACAGAAAATTTTAGTCACAAGTCATTTCATTGTGCCAAAGCGACCATTTCCCCACCTGAACGCACTTTGCTCGGCGTGGTTCCAAAGCGGCGGCGGTAACTTTGAGTAAAGTAGGACTGGCTTGAAAAGCCCGCTTCCATCGCGATATCCACTATGCTCATTTTGCTGGTCAGCAACAGCTTGTGTGCATACATCAAACGACGCTCGCTGATCCAGGCGCGGGGAGACATGCCATAATGCTCATTAAAAAGTTCTTTAAACGTGGTGAGGCTGGCACCAAACTCCTGGGCATAATCGGTCAGCTTCCACTCTTTGAGGTAGTGCTCCTCCATAAAGCGGCGCAGGCGATCGGAAGTACGGTTGGTTTGCTGAGACAACAGGGCATATAACTCCCCCCCATCCTTCGCGTGCAGTAACAGGATCAGCATCTCTTCATATTTGAGCTGCATGATGGCATCCGGGTAACCCTGCTCCTGCAGCACCTGCATACCAGCCAGAGTCTGTTCCAGCAATAAGTTCAATCCAAATAAAAACAGTCCGTGGCTGACTTTATCCGGCTTTGGCAACGTCATCAGAAGATCGCTGTGCTTTTGCATCAGCTGACCAACCAGTTCATTATCAAATTCGATAACCTGAGACTGAAACTTTCCCTGATGTGGTGAATACTCAAACAGATAATCACCACGGGCTAAAAAGACACCCTGTCCTTCAATAACGTCAACGGTAAAGTCACCGGTCTGTATTCTCAACTGACCGCTTTTTACCACGACAATTTGAGAGCGTTCGATATGCAACACTTCGTCGCAATACTCACAAACTGAAAATGTATGTATGTCTCCAAAACGAGAGCTGAACCCTGTTGAGAGATGGCCTGACACGTCCATTTTCTACCCTTAATTATTGTATTTCTCCCGCTTAACAAAACAGAGAGAAACAGTGGGCAGCACTTTAAAGTCAAACCAATTGACAGTAAGTACCGCTGTATCTTATTAAAGAAGTAAAAACAGAGCACAGAAAGTCATAAAACCTTACTATACCCCCCGAGATAAAAAGCCTGATTGCATAACGTATTAAGGACGTCAGCAAAGGCAAAAGTGCAGCCAATAACAAGTGATTGTCAGTAATATTAGTTATTTAGTGTTTATTTTAATTTTACTTATTTAGAATAAGTGAATTTACTGTTTATAATTTGTTTTTAAGTTAGCGAACCCTAATGCTGACAGACGTCAGGATTCAATACCTCTAATGGGCATTTATCTGGCATTCAGGGCAAGGGGCGATATTATAACCAGATCCTCCCCGGTAAAATCAACCAATATTATTGCAAACAGGACTGATCAGAGTAGTTAGTCATGATGCATATTAAATAGATGTAATGTTATATTGTACGCTTCAGATTTTCTCTTACAGAAAATGAAACCTGTATTTATATTGTGCAAGTAAATTAGATAAAACTAATTTCCAGCCTTATTAAAGCGGGCATAACTTACCTTTTACTCATCCCGTGATAAAGGTATTAATTCAAGGTCAATACGCCTTGTCTCATTTGTGAAACGATATTTCTTAGTCTGTTGCGCTACTGGTTTACCAGAAATATACAACGTGGCCTCTATCTGCATATCCCCTTCACCTGCCTGAAGGGGCGCAAGCAAAAAGGAGTACTGAACCGGCAACTGCACGCCTTTGTATTCCTGCCTTGCTGAGGTCAGGCAAACACTGTCCTGCATCTTACACACTGAGACTTCAAGCTTTGTCTGTACCGGCGAATAATACTCCTGGCCTGCAACCCAGCCATAAAGCTTCGCCTGACTCCCGCTGGCAAACTCAGCCTGAGTCGGAATTGCCTGACTGCACCCTGTCAACAGGCAACAGCACGCTATAGTTTTCCAGGATGGGACCATCATGTTTACTCCGCTCTTCAGGTAGTAATACTCATATCATTGCATTATGTTCTGTTTTGAATTTAACCAGCAAAAAACTGAAAATCAACTCTGTAAAAACTATGTCTGATTTATAAAAAAACACATCGTTTATTGATAAACCGCACTGGCTAAAATTGCTACGATGCATAAGAAAACACCTGAAAAACAAGGATTCTCTCTATGTCAGCACGCCAGAACATCGATGACGTGTTAATGCAGTTCGCCCATCAAACCGGCCTGCCTGAATTACGTCTTAACGATAACGAGCTAAGCCTGGCCTTTGATGACAGCTTAAAGGTGCATTTCATCTATCACCCGGAACTGCATACCCTGATACTGGAGGCCGAAGTTGTCGACCTGCAGCAGCTAAACGGCGACCTGTATCGCTCTCTGCTGGCATTTAACCATCACTGGCCCGAGTATCAGCTGTTCTTCGGTCTGGACAGTCACCGTCATATCCTGTGCCTCTACAAGCTCGTTCCTGCTGAAGCACTGGACTACGAGCAGTTTGAACATGCACTGGCAGAACTGGTGAGCCAGAGCGAATCATGGGAATCACTGCTTTCTGCCCACCATCAGAGTGAAGAGACCTTCACTATGCCAGGCACTTCTGACTTGCGGGTATAAGTACAATATGTCTAACGATATTCAATCTGCGCGCAGCACTGCAGGCATCCGTGAACTCAACGCTCAGGAAGCTGTCTCTCAATCCGGTGAGGCAAAATTTATGGGGCGGACGGTTTCCGTTGTCGCAAACAGCGAGCGTAATCTTAATAAAAATCTTTCAAAACTGGTACTTAGTGAAATGCTCAATCAACTGGGTAAGCTGGAGCAGTATCAGAAAATCCTGGAGCCAGAAGAGGGTTCGCACAGCGTACGGAAATTGTATGAAAAACAGGTACGCCTAATCCATGCAAAATAGGGAAGTGTTTTCTTCATGGTTTATTTTGAACTAATCCGGTAAAGGCAGGTTAATTTTTATCACAAAATGTACCTGCTTTTTCATCCTGACCTAAACCTGTTTACTCCTCCCGGCCAAAATTCCCTTTCATACTCCCTTATTAAATAACAGACAAACATTGTCTGAACTTTGTATTCATCTTAAATACAAATTAATTTAGTGCAATTACTCAAATTATATTGCACAGCCGTAAAGTAATCGATCAGTTACATTGCTTCATTTTCCAAACTGAAAATTAATCCGGTTCAGTGGAAAATGTACCGGAGTGAACAATTGAATTTATTTCGGATAAACTTCGCTCAAACGGGATTTTCATTCCATCTCTGTTAACCTTCGCCTTATACAACGCTTCCGCCAGAAAAGAGATAGCAACGACAGTCGGGCTAAAAAATAAAGACCTTTTCTGATATTCACCGCTCAATCCCCTGAATAAACTGACAGTCAAACTGATGTGCGGATCATAAGGAAAGCAGAAAATGTCGGATATTGAGCTTCAGATTCAAAACTGGTTGTGGTCTGTCGACCCTCAGCTGGAAATAAAGTCGGGAGAATGCCACTTCGAAGATAACCAGTCTGAAACCCGGGTCAGCCTGTATATCAAAGGCTCAATGCTCTCTCTGTACAGCCCGGTAATCCGGGTAAACAAAGCAAACCCGCTGGCTGTTATGCAGGCCGCTCTTGAGCTAAATGCTAAAGGGGATGTAATGGAAGGTTGCTGGACGGCTATGATTGACAATGAACTGGTGCTTTGCCTGACCAGAAATCCTGACAGCCTGGAGCAAAGCGCCTTCATCAACCTTCTGACTCACTTCATCGATAAAAGCCACACGCTGACCCAGACACTGACAGAGATCAGCCAGAATGCCGGCGCTCCGGTTTCAGTGCCAACACAAGGAATTATGGTATGACCCAGGTAACTTCAAACTATGCTGTAACCAGCCAGGTGAGCCAGACTCATGGCGCGCACGAAGCAACGGCTGCAGCCGTAACACCGGGCAACGCAACCGGCAGCGCAGATAACGCCGTAAGTCAGGATCTGGCCAACAGACCGGCAGACCGGACACTCAGCCTGAGCCCTGCCCAGGGTACTGGTTCTCCTCATTTGGCCTCTTCTGTTGAAGGATACCGCTCACTGGCAGCTCAGCTGGAATTCAAATCAGATGTGGCAGGCGATATGGCCCGCTTTGGTGAGATATTCACGGACTTCTGCAAGTTCCTGCAGGAAAAGGGCACGCTGCAAATGGTCGATGTCGACACCCTGGTTGATAAATTCGCACAGGATATGGTCGCTGGCGGTTCCGGAAAAAGCCTGGAAGCTGAGCGCAGCGCCGCAGACACCTATATTAAAAACACTCAGTCACTGGGATTCACTTCTGCAAACCTTGATGGCAGACCTATCTTTGCGGCCTCGGTCAGCGGTGGTGATCACTTCGCCCGCCATGAAGCTATGCATTTGCTTTCTGCTGAAGGCGGACTTACCCATGTCCATCACCATAATGGAAACCTGAACGAGTCCCTGACCGAAACCGTAACCCGGATGGTTGAGCAGGAACTGGGACTGAAAGATACCTCGGGCGCTTACACACGTGCCTACCCCGGCCTTGCTGAGTTTATGACCAAACTCACCGACAGCCACGACAGCATTAAAGGCGGCGTACTCAATGCCTATGTTAAAAACCAGGGGACAGAGGCACTGGTTGAGCCTATGGTTGACCGCTGGGTCAGCCGCAGCCAGAACGGAGAGATCGGCAAAGCCGTCTACAAGGTACCGATGAAAGGCGGACAACCTAACCGGGAAAAAGCGAAAGAGATGATGACCAAAGAACTCACCGGCCTGGCGGGTGAACTGGGGGGGGCACCATCACTGTCTTCTGTCAGTGACATCAAACTTCGTAAGCTGGAGTTCTACCTCGGTATCAGCTTCAAAGGATAAACAGAGCCCTGGCATGTCAGCCGGGGCTTTTTAGTTTGATACCGTCATCATATCAGGCCGCTTTCCGGGCCGGTCAGCCATTAATCAAACACCACTGAATGGCACCATTGAGGGCATCTGTTGCGGATACGACCAAAACCTAAAACTTCTCCCCGGTATTTAACAGAGTCTTTTTCTCCTCAGGGCTACTATCAGCAACAGAAAGCAATAATCCCCGAGCAAGGAAAATGTAATGAGCCGATTCGACGCAATGCTGAACGATCTATGTAAGTACCTGGGCGCTGATGCTCCCGAAGCCGGTCAAACCGCCATCGAACTGACCGTGGATGGCGCGGCATTAACCCTTACTGCGGACAACCGAAGCGGCGAGGAAGAGCTGATGATCTACACGTCATTGGGTTACGTGCCGTCACAACATGAAATGACCGCTTACCGGGCATTTCTGGAAGCCAACCTGTTCTGGTCTGCGACCGGTGACGCCACCCTGGGCGTGAACTCTGCCACCAAAGAGGCATTTATTGCCTACCGTTTTCCGGAGCAGATGGAAGACACCGAAGGACTGGTAAAAGTGCTGGCAATGTTTCTGGAGATCGCTCAGGACTGGCGCACCTTCGTACACGAACTGGAGCACCAGGGAGAGAATATTGCACAGCCCGATATTCAGACCGGCATGTTAAAAGTATAAAAAAAGAAGGAGACTACGATGGGAATTCAGGTCAACAGTGGCATCACTCCTCAGCGCACATCTGCACTGACAGAGCCTTCTCAAATCGCACCACAACCATCAGGCCAGGAAACAACAATCGCACGCAGCGGTACACCTTTGGCTGGAGCAGAAATCTCCGTCAAACCGCTGTCCAAAGAGCAGGCAGCCCAGGCATCACCAAAGGCAGGACAGAGCCGTCTGGCGAAAATCGGCAATGGTCTGGCCGCAACTCTTGGTGTGGTTGCTGGCGGCGTTGCCGTACTGGCCAGTGCTGCAGCCATGCCTTTTGCCCTTGGCGCAGCAAAACTGGCTGACAAATTCAGCCCGGCTCTCAAAGAGGCCCGTCAACAGGCACAAACGCAAATGCAGCAGTTGGGTGAACCTGCAGAAAAATCTGTACTCAACCAGCAGATCCCTACCGAAAACTTTGGTGAAGTCAGCGTTGGTCAGGTCATGGAGCAATATCGTCTCGATCTTGGCAGCGGCGTATCTGCAAACCAGATGCGCAGCTACATCGCAATGGGCGAACGGATCATGGACGCGCTGAACAATGCTGGCAGCGATTATCAGGGCGGCGCGATTGAGGTAAAAGGTGCCGATGGTCAGACGCATAAAGTAGAACCCAATCTGCAAAGCGCCCGGGCGGTATCCTGGTTTATGCAGGCGAAAGGCGTTGCCGACAATGCCTCTGCAGGCCGCGATCCTGTCGTGCTTAACCGTGGCAGTATGGTCGCAAAAGATCCATCCGGTACCCTGTTTAAGTTCCTTGGCAGCGCCCCTAACACTTATGGCCGCGCATCAACCCACTTCAACGAGCGTGGTGCATCAGGCAAAGCAAACTTCAGCAACACCGGGCTGGCCGGTGCCGGTGCCGGCCTGAATGGCCAGGGAGCGCAACTGGGCATCGAAGACTACGGTAATGGCCTGCCATCCGGCGGTGGCTGTATGGTTTTCGACAAACTGAACGGAAAGGATGGCGAGCAGCAGATTTACCTGAAGTGGGAATCTTCTGGTATGCCAACCTTCTTTGGTAAGTCCCGTCATGCCGACAAGGCAGATGGTGCCACCGAAGCCGTGATCAATAAATTCAAGAGCCCGTTCCGCTGCATGAAACATGCAATGAACTTCCTGAACTCACTGCGCCCGACCACGCCACAGAAATGGGGTGTACACAGGGAAGCGGTGAATAAGGGTGAAGTCAAAGCTCTGTTCAGCGATTTTGAAGCGCAGGCCACCAGCTTTGGGCGTGGTTTCGACAAAGGTGATGACTGGAGTAAAGTTGTCACAAAAGAGGCCAAACACCACGGGCTGCACTTTATGGCTGACAGCCTCAGCCGAATGGCTGGCGAATATGAGCAGCAAACGGGTTCAGTACCCGCCGGTCTGACCAATCTTCAGCAGAAAATCGCAGAGTTTGGCCACTCCATGGGAGCGGACTTCGGGATTGAACGTAAAGGCATGGAGCTGCACACCAGCCTGGATACCAGCTACCTTACACAGGCGTAATCCGCCCTCTGAAAATACAACGAAGGCGCTCAGATGAGCGCCTTCTTTTTTTTTGTATCAGACCAGTAATTCAGGCAACTTTTCGATTCGTACTGCCGCTACCTTAAACTCAGGTATTTTGGCATACGGATCGGTCGCGGTGATGGTCAGGCGGTTGGCCGGAGACTCCGCAAAGTGGAACGGTACAAATACCACGCCTTTTTGCATCCGTTTGGTCACAAACGCCGGTGCCTCAATGCTGCCACGACGTGAGTGCAGACTGATGGTCTCACCGTTACCAATGCCCAGGCGCTCTGCGTCAAACACACTGATCATGATCCGCGGGCCGGCCAGGTTATCCAGACCTTTGGTTTTACGGGTCATAGTGCCGGTATGGAACTGCTCCAGCAGGCGGCCGGTGGTCAGTACCAGAGGGAACTCCTCATCCGGCAACTCAGCGGCATAGCGGAACGGCACCGGTTCAAACTGACCCAGGCCACGTTTAAAGGTGCCTTTATGCATCAGGCGGGTACCTTCCGGCGCCGTATCGTTGCACGGCCACTGCAGACCTTCACTGCCGATACGCTCCCAGGTAATACCCTGATACTGAGGAGTTACCTGGTTGATCTCCCCGGTGATCTGCTCAACGGAGGTGTAATCCCAGTCTGCGCCCATCGCCTGGGCGATGTCCTGGATAATACGCCAGTCTTCGCGCGCTTCGCCCGGTGCTTTGAGTACCGGATTCAGACGCTGAACACGGCGCTCGGTATTGGTGAAGTGACCGCTCTTCTCTGCAAAGGAGAAAGCAGGCAACACCACATCCGCAAGCTCCGCGGTCTCGGTCAGGAAGATGTCCTGGACTACGAGAAAATCGAGTGCTTTCAGACCTTCAATGACGTGAGCCTGATCCGGGTCACTCAGTACCGGGTTCTCACCCATCACAAACAGACCTTTCACTTCACCGTCGCAGGCTGCATCGACGATCTCGGTCAGGGTCAGACCTTTTTCCTCAGACAGGTGCGGTGCATCCCAGGCTTTGACAAACTTAGCGTGGTTGTCAGGGTTAGTCACTTTCTGGTAGCCCGGGTAGTCCGTTGGCAGCGCCCCCATATCACAGGCACCCTGTACGTTAGACTGACCGCGCAGCGGATTGATACCGCCGCCCTCCATACCGATGTTGCCACACAACATCTGCAGGTTGGCAATCGAACGCACGTTATCGTGACCGGTGGTGTGCTGGGTGATGCCCATAGAGTAGTACACGGCGGTCACTTTGGCAGTACCGATCATCTCTGCGATGCGTTTTACTTCATCAGCGGCCACACCGGTAATAAGTTCCACTTTTTCCGGGCTGTACTGCTCAGACATCAGCTCTTCACGCATCGCATCAAACCCTTCGGTACGCTCTGCGATGTAAGCCTCATCCTGCCAGCCGTTGACCAGGATCTGCTGCATGATGCCGTTCAGCAGCATCACATCCGTTCCCGGACGCTGGGCCACATACACCTCAGCGTGCTGTACCATATCAATACGTTTCGGGTCGGCAACAATCAGGCGGGCACCTTTGTCCCTTATCGCCTGCTTGATGTGCGATGCAATGATTGGGTGGGCAGCCGTGGTGTCAGAGCCGATCACCAGGATCACATCCGAATGCTCAATGCTCGGAATATCGTTGGTCATCGCACCGCTGCCCAAAGAGTCCTCCAGACCGGTTACGGTGGAAGCGTGGCACAGACGGGCACAGTGGTCCACGTTGTTGGTACCAAACTCACGGCGGATAAGCTTCTGGAACAGATAATTATCTTCGTTGGTGGTCTTGGCTGACGAGAATCCGGCCAGTGCGTTACTGCCGTATTGCTGCTTCACTGCACTGAAACGCTCTGCGATCAGCGCAATGGCTTCATCCCAGCCTGCCAGCTGAAGATCGCCGTCTTTGCGGATCAGCGGCACAGACAGGCGCTCATCACTCTGGATAAAGTCAAAGCCATATCGGCCTTTCACACACAGCATGCCCTGGTTCACCGGTGAGCTGCTGTCACCCTGAACGTAGCGGATCTGGTTAGTGGCTTCATCAACATACATCACCACCTTACAGCCCACACCACAGTAGGTGCAGATGGTTTTCACCGGTTTAAGCACCTCAAGGCGACCCTGGGATTTGTCACGCTTATCCACCAGCGCGCCAACCGGACAGGCCTGCACACAGGCACCACACTGAACACAGTCTGAGTCGCCCATCGCTTCACCGCAGGCGAAAGACGGACGGTTGCCATCGTTATTAAAGGTCAGGACGCCATGAACGGACTGATCCTGACACGCCTGGACACAGGCACCACAGCTGATACAGCGGTTGGCATCAAATACGATAAACTCACTGCTGCGGTCCACGCTGAAGCGTTGTTTGCTTTCATTGTCCAGCTCATCATTCTTCACCTGATAATCGCTGGCATAGTCACGCAGTGCACAGTCAGTGTTGGCCTGACAGCCACACTCCAGACAACGGGCCGCTTCCATCAGTACCGACTGGTTATCTGAGTCCTGCTCGACTTCTTCAAAGGTCGCCACACGGCCGTGCTCGGAAAGGAACGGCGCTTTGATCCTGCGCTGAGCTTTCTCGCTCACATACTCATCGGCTGCGACCATACTCAGCTTGGCCGCTTTATGGCTGTTGAACAGGTACGGTTTGTTCGTTTTCAGCTCGCCGGTTGCCAGCCACTTCTCAATCGCATCTGCTGCGATTTTGGCATCGGCGATCGCTTCGATTGCGGTTGCCGGACCACGGCGGAAATCACCAATACTGAAGATATTGTCTTTGTGGTGCATGCTGGTCTCATCGACCTCAGCCGTGCCCCAGCGGTTAAGCGGCAACTCATCTTCGCTGGCAAAGTCCACGTCCGGCTCCTGAGACAGGGCGCCAATCACGGTATCAAACTCCAGCTCAACGATTTCGCCGGTCGGCTCAGGGCGGCGGCGGCCACCTTCACGCGCCGGTTCACCAAGACGCATTTTCTCGCAGCGCACCATGCGTACCCGGCCGTTTTCATCAGCTACGTTCTCAACCGGGTTGGTCAGGAACAGGAACTTCACACCTTCTTCTTCGGCAGCGTGGATCTCATGATCTTCTGCCGGCATTTCTGCCAGGGTACGACGGTAGACGATGGTGGTTTCCGCGCCATCACGCACCGCAGTCCGGGCACAGTCGATCGCGGTATTACCGCCACCGATCACCGCCACTTTTTTACCCGTGGTGTAGTTCTGGTCGGTCAGATAATCTTTGAGGTAATCCACGCCCAGGTAACAACCATCCAGGTCACTGCCGGTATAGCGGGCTTCAACAGCTTTGGACGCACCAACAGCCAGACAAACCGCATCAAACTCCTGCTTCAGCTGCTCCAGTTCAATCTCGCGGCCGAGTTTGTGGTTGCACTTAATCTGCATCCCGCCACGGCACATCTGCTCAATTTCCCGGTCCAGCATGGCTTTTGGCAGGCGGTATTCCGGAATACCGTACTGCAGCCAGCCGCCGGCTTTTGGCATCGACTCGTAGACGGTAACTTCAAAGCCCTGATAACTGAGGTAGTAACCACAGGCCAGGCCACCAGGGCCCGCACCGACAATCGCGACTTTCTTACCGTTGGCCGGGCGTTTCTCCGGCTCGACTGGCTGGTCTGAATCAATATCGATATCAGCGGCGTGACGTTTTACGTGGCGGATGGCAATCGGCTCATCCACCAGCGAGCGACGGCACTCAGCCTCACAGAACGCCGGACAAACACGGCCAACCGAAATCGGCATCGGCAGGGTTCGCTTGATGATCTCAATCGCTTTCTGGTGTTCGTCTTTGGCAATGTGCGCAAGGTAGGACTGCACATCAACGTGGGCAGGACACGCAACCTGACACGGTGCTTCACAGTCTGCATTGTGATCCGACAGAATGTTTACCAGCGCTTTGTGGCGGTGAGCACTGATCTGCTCACTTTCGGTGGTGATCTGCATGTCTGCGCAAATCTGAGTTTCACAGGCGCGCACCATGCCTTTGCCGGCAACTTCTACCACACATACATCGCATGGCTGCTTATCTTTGCGGCGGCTGTCACCGCACAAGGTTGGAATTTCTGTACCAATCTTCTTTGCCGCTTCCAGTACCGACACAGATTGGTCAAACACGTAGTCTTGTCCATTGAAAGTCACTTTCATAGACAGTCCCCCTATAAAAATACCCAAAGGCAGCAGCCCGGGCGCAAATAAGGTTATCCAATGAGTATAGAAAGCCTCACCGGATAACAGGCGATTCAGATCTCAAATTGCGATTATCGACCAATCTTTACAAAAATGATGGGACATTGATCAACCAATGATTATTTTGGTCAACCAATTATCTTTGTCGTACACAACATCACCCAGCCGGTTTGACCGGCCAGGAAAGATCAACGATTGGCGTTACAGGTAGTTAGCGTCTACCGGTTCGCTGGTTTCGCAACGGGTCACTTCGTCCCGTGCGGTCAACCATTGTGCTGTTGCTTCGATCTGCTGTGGGGTTACTTTGCCGTAGCGGGCCATCGGACAGATAAAGCCTTCAAAGCTTTCCAGTCCGCCACCGGCAAAACAGAGCTGCTGCTGATCCAGAAAGGCGCAAAAATCATCAACAAACGGCTCGTACTGGTCAAAATCCGCCAGAGTGGTGTCGCAGCTGACTTCAAAGCCAGTGACTGCAAACTCACCCAGGTAAAGTTTCTTGAGGATACGGCGTTTCTTGTTATGTGTTTGATATGGTTTCATTGTTATGGTGCCCAACATTGTGTTGATTGTGCAGCGGAGTACGCTGCGTCCCGGGGTCTCATACCCCTCTCCACGTCCCTGTTGATGCGAATGGAAGCTAAAATACCCAATAAATCTGTGGACATCAAATCCAACCACTTGTCCCGCTGCCAGCCTTGCCCGCCTCCAGTCAGTTACTCTGTATATATCCCGACCAATAGTTATTTGCACATCTGATTCATCTGGTCTTTATTTATCCGTTTGTTAACAGAAAAGCGACTGACGGGAACAAAACCTTTTCAACCCGGGTCGAACTCCTATAATCAAAACAAGCACTTCGAAACTTATGCTGATATCCGGCGTTCAGGGAGGAATAAGAATGTTAACAAGATCGATACTGCTGGCAGCCCTGGGGCTCTCCTGTGGCAGTGCCATCGCAGCCGGGGTAACCGAGACCGACCGGCTGAGCGGATTTGGGGAAGCACAATATCCGCCCGGGTTTACCCATTTTGATTTCGTCAATCCCGAAGCCCCTAAAGGCGGCGATGTGACCTGGGGCGTAATGGGCACCTGGGACAACTTTAACCGCTACTCTTCCCGCGGAAACTTCGCTGCCGGCACTGATGAAACCTATGACCCCCTGTTTTACACATCTACCGATGAAGTGGACACCTCTTATGCCCTGATCGCCGAAAAAGTTCGCTACCCGGAAGATTTCAGCTGGATGGAGGCCGACATCAATCCAAAAGCCGTCTTTCATGACGGGCACCCCATGACGGCCTCTGATTTTGAATTTACCTTTCAAAAGTTTATGACCCAGGGCGTCGCCCAGTTCCGCGTCTACTATAAGAACGTCAAATCGGTCAAAGCCATCTCTGAGCGCACCGTGCGGATCGAAATGAAAGAGCCTGACCGGGAAGTTCTGTTCAGCCTGGTGCGCGGACTGCCAGTCCTGCCGGAGCACTTCTGGAAAGACAAAGACTTCTCCGAACCACTGAGTGAACCACCGCTGGCCAGCGGGGCATACAAAGTCTGTGACTATAAATCCGGCCAGAGCGTTACCTACTGCCGGGTAAAAAACTACTGGGCCAAAGATCTGCCGGTCAACATCGGTCGCCATAACTTCGATAAGGTGACCTACGACTACTATCGTGACGACACCGTGATGCTTGAAGCCTTCAAAGCCGGTGAGTTTGATATCCGCCAGGAGGGCGTTGCCAAGTTCTGGGCGACGGCTTACAACGGCGTCAACTTTGACAAAGGCTATATCAAAAAAGAGGAGATCGCTCACTCCGAGCCTGCGTCCATGGTGGGGCTGGTATTCAACATTCAGCGTCCGGTATTCAGCGACCCGAAAGTGCGTGAAGCACTCTCTTACGCGATGGATTTTGAGTGGATGAACAAAAACATTTTCTATGGTCAGTACAGCCGCACCGAAAGTTACTTCCAGAACTCAGATTACCAGGCGCGTGAACTGCCTTCAGAAGAAGAACTGAAGATCCTGGAACCCATCAAAGATCAGGTAGCGCCACGGGTGTTTACTGAAATTTATCATCCGCCAAAAACCGACGGCTCCGGCCGGATCCGTGGTCAGATGCGTACTGCCTTTAAACTGCTGAAAGAAGCGGGCTGGGAGCTGCGCGACAAGGTCATGACCAATGTCAAAACCGGTGAGCCGATGAGCTTTGAAATGCTGATCTACAGCCCGACTACCGAACGTTTCGCCATTCCGGTACAGAAAAACCTCAGGCAGATGGGGATCGAAATGAAGATCCGCACTGTAGACACCACCCAGTACCTCAAGCGTTATCAGGACCGCGACTACGATATGGTGTTTGCTTCGATCAGTTCAGGCCGCTACCCCAGCAGCAGTCTGCTTATCACCTGGAACAGTCAGTATATCGACAGTACCTATAACCGCCCCGGGGTAAAAGATCCGGCCGTGGATTACCTCACCCAGCAGATCGCCGACAACCAGCAAAATCCGGAGAAACTGCTGCACCTTGGCCGCGCCCTCGACCGGGTACTGCAGTGGAACTTTTACACCATCCCAGGCTGGCACCTGAGCAAGTACCGGATTGCAAGCTGGGATAAGTTTGACCGTCCGGAAGTCCGCCCGGCTTATGACCTGGGAATGGACACCTGGTGGGTTGATTCAGAGAAGGCACAGAAGCTGCCGGAAAAACGCCGTTAAACGGATTTGGCGCGGCACATTGCCGCGCCCTTAACTGGTAAGTACACAGGTTATGACCGCATACATCATCCGACGTTTATTGCTGGTGATCCCCACCCTTTGGGCCATCATCACCATTAACTTCTTTGTGATTCAAATTGCGCCCGGAGGCCCGGTAGAACAGGCGATGGCGCAGATGCAGGGCATGGAGTCCGGCATTATGGAACGCTTCTCCGGAGGCGGAAAAGAGCTGGCGACAGAAAGTCCGTCAGAAGCCACATCCGGCTACCGCGGCTCACGCGGGCTGGATCCGGAAGTGGTCGAGGAGATCAAAAAGCAGTTTGGTTTCGACAAGCCGATCCACGTGCGCTACTTCGAAATGCTGAAGAACTACGCCACCTTTAACTTCGGTGAAAGCCTGTTTAAAGACGGCAACGTGATTGACCTGATTGTTGAGCGGCTGCCGGTCTCTGTCTCCCTCGGGTTATGGAGCACCCTGCTGATCTACCTGATTTCCATTCCGCTCGGGATCATGAAAGCCATACACCACGGCTCCCGGTTCGACATCTGGAGCAGCGCCATGGTGATCATCGGCTACGCCATTCCCGGCTTCCTGTTTGCTATCCTGCTTATCATCCTGTTTGCTTCGGGGAACTACTTCAGCTGGTTCCCGCTGCGCGGCCTGGTGTCTTCCAACTTTGACCAGCTCAGCTGGTTCGATCAAATCATCGATTACTTCTGGCATCTGGCACTGCCGGTACTGGCGATGGTGATTGGTGGCTTTGCCACCCTGACCATGCTGACCAAAAACTCGTTCCTCGATGAGATCAACAAGCAGTACGTGGTGACCGCCCGCGCCAAAGGGCTTGATGAGCAAAGCATTCTCTACAAACACGTTTTCCGTAACGCCATGCTGATCATCATCGCCGGTTTCCCGGGGGCGTTTATCAGTATCTTCTTTACCGGCTCGATGCTGATTGAAGTGATGTTTTCCCTCGAAGGGATCGGCCTGCTGGGCTTTGAGTCCACCATTCAGCGTGACTACCCGGTGGTGTTCAGCTCCCTGTATATCATGACGCTGCTGGGACTGATCCTCAGCATCATCTCCGACCTGACCTACTCCTGGGTCGACCCACGTATTGATTTTGAGGCCAGGTAAATGACTTTTGCATCCCCCAAAAAACGCAGGCAGACACTGATAAGCAGACCCTCCCGGGCAGGACGCCCGGGTGGAGCCCCATGGATGGGTTTATGCGTGTCTGCGTTCAGTGTCTGCCGGAGTCGTGCAACAGGAAAGGCAGGTAAGTAATGATGAATCCACTTATTGCTCTGCGCTGGCAACGCTTTAAAGCCAACAAACGTGGCTACCTCTCCCTGTGGGCCTTTACCCTGCTGTTTGTGCTCAGCCTGTTTGCCGAACTGATTGCCAACGACAAACCGCTGCTGGTCTCCTACAAAGGGGACTGGTACTACCCGGTCGCATTTGAGTACGCCGAAACCCAATTTGGCGGCGAGTTTGAAACCGAAGCTGACTACACCGACCCGTATGTGGCAGAGCTGATTGAGGCCGATGGCTACATCATCTGGCCGCTGGTGCGCTTTCACTACGACACCATCAACTACAACCTCAGCCAGCCTGCCCCGGCGCCGCCGGACAGCGTAAACCTGCTCGGCACCGATGACCGGGGCCGGGATGTACTGGCCCGGATCATCTATGGTTTTCGTATCTCGGTACTGTTTGGTTTTGCGCTGACGATTGTCTCGTCGATTATCGGCGTGATAGTCGGTGCCAGCCAGGGCTACTACGGTGGCAGACTGGATCTGTTCGGCCAGCGCTTTATCGAAGTCTGGTCGGGAATGCCGACCCTGTTCCTGCTGATCATATTGTCGAGCTTTGTCGAGCCCAACTTCTGGTGGCTGCTCGGTATCATGGTACTGTTCAGCTGGATGAGCCTGGTGGGGGTTGTGCGCGCCGAGTTCCTGCGCTGTCGTAACTTCGATTATGTCAAAGCCGCTCATGCGCTGGGGGTGAGTGACAGCCGAATCATCGGCCGTCACATGCTGCCGAACGCCATGGTCGCCACCCTCACCATGGTGCCGTTTATTCTCTCCGGCTCGGTCACCACCCTGACCTCGCTCGACTTCCTTGGCTTTGGCCTGCCAGCCGGCTCACCATCACTGGGTGAACTGCTGGCTCAGGGTAAAGCCAACCTTCAGGCGCCCTGGCTTGGGATCTCCGCCTTTGTCGTTCTTTCTGTCATGCTCAGCCTGCTGGTCTTTATCGGTGAAGCCGTCCGTGACGCATTCGACCCGCATCAGCAGAGGTAACCATGACACTGCTTACTATTGAAAATCTCTCTGTCGGATTCGGAAAACCGGATAACCTGGACGTGATCACCCAAAACGTTAGCCTGTCGGTCGCCAAAGGAGAGACCCTGGCGCTGGTTGGGGAAAGTGGCTCGGGTAAATCGGTCACCGCCAATGCGATTTTACGCCTGCTGCCCCGTGGCAGTACTCATTACCTCAATGGCCGGGTGATGTTCGATGGGCTGGACCTTCAGCAATGCACCGAACGTCAGCTGCGCGGGATCCGTGGCGGCCGGGTTGGGATGATCTTCCAGGAGCCGATGGTCTCGCTCAACCCGCTGCACAAAATCGGCCGTCAGCTGGTCGAAATGCTCGAAATCCACCGTGGCACCCGCACCAGTAAAGCCCGGGAAATCGCACTGGAGTGGCTGAAAAAAGTCGGCATCCGCTACCCGGAGCAGAAAATGAACGCCTACCCGCACGAGCTTTCCGGCGGCGAACGCCAGCGGGTGATGATCGCCATTGCGCTTATCAACGAGCCGGAACTGCTGATCGCCGATGAGCCCACCACAGCGCTGGATGTTTCGGTGCAGGCCCAGATCCTGGACCTTTTGAAAGACCTTCAGAAAGAGCTGGGCATGGCGATGCTGTTTATCACCCACGATCTCAGTATCGTGCGCCAGATAGCCGACAAAGTCGCGGTGATGCAAAGCGGTCAGCTGGTCGAAACCGCGCCGTGTAAACAGCTTTTTGAAGCGCCGGAACACCCCTATACCCAAAAACTCATCAACTCCGACCCGCGCGGCACGCCGGTTGAAGCCGATAACAACGCCTCGGCGCTGATCGAAACCAACCAGCTCAAGGTCTGGTTCCCGATAACCGGCGGGGTATTTAAACGCACCGTGGGCCATGTAAAAGCGGTGACGGACGTCAACTTCACCCTGCAAAAAGGCCACACGATTGGCCTTGTGGGCGAGAGTGGTTCCGGCAAATCCACCACCGGGATGGCGATTTTGCGCCTGATTAACGGTGAGGGCGGGATCCGCTTCGATGGGGAGGAGATTGGCCTTCATGACCGTAAACAGATGCTGCCACTGCGCCGCCGTATGCAGGTGGTATTCCAGGACCCGTTCTCCGCGCTCAACCCGCGAATGTCAGTGGCCCAGATCATCGGGGAGGGCCTGAAAGTCCACTTTGATATGACAGAGCAGGAGCAGGATGAGGCGATCTGCCACGCCATGAAAGAAGTAGGGCTTGACCCGGATACCCGCCACCGCTACCCCAATGAGTTCTCCGGCGGTCAGCGCCAGCGCATTGCTATTGCCCGGGCGCTTATCTTAAAGCCGGAGTTTATCCTGCTCGATGAGCCGACCTCCTCACTGGACCGGACAGTGCAGGCCCAGGTACTGGATCTGCTCAAGGCGCTGCAAACCAAATACGGCCTCACCTACCTGTTTATCAGCCACGATCTCAGCGTAGTCAAAGCCCTGTGTCACTACACCCTGGTACTGAAGGACGGCCAGGTGGTGGAACAGGGGAATACCGCCGAGATGTTTGCCAGTCCGCAGCAGGAGTACACCAAAACCCTGGTGTCGCTGTCGGCGGTATAGTCCCATCAGGGTCCGCTGCTCACGGATCCTGCTTGATCTGACTCGAAAAATGGTTTTATAAAACTGGCGTCTTTTTTACAGTCACATACACTGCCTGAAACTCAGTTCAGGCAGGATGGATCATGCTATCTCAGATTGAAGAAATCTTATTTATCAACAATATAAAGTACACTAAAAAGGGAAGCTCCCTTAGCTTCAAACCCGGACCGCTTTGCAGCAAAGTCCGTATTGAGCATCTGGAATCACAGGAATTATGCAGACTCATCAGCAGGGAAACCAATCTGGCAGTCTCATCCATGCTGATATTTATCAGCGCAACACTCATGCTGGCTTCCTCTATCTCCATGATGAGCATCATCTCTGCCGGGTTACTGATTTCCTGCGGGCTGTACAACCTGTTTACCATTCTGCTGACCCATACCACCCTGCTCGACCTCAGGGCCCAGTGCCGCAGCCAGGGTATTTATCTTGTCAACGGGGCTTACCGGCACAGCAGATAACAGAGAGTATTCACGCTCTCTGTTTGATTAAAACATTTGCCATTTTTCTCTCCACAAAACCAAATCAAAGCTAGACTTAAAACAGCAGGTGTATGCAACACAACAAATAATCAAACGCTGCTGGTTAGGTATAGTTATGAGCAATCTGACATTAAAACGTGTATTACAGCTGTTCACGCTGCTGTTGACCGTGGCATTCATTCTTTATGCGTTTGGCCAAATATCCGCTTCCAGAACCGCCCAGCAAACCCTGCTTCAGGAACAACTGCTGCAGGAGGCCAAAGCACACTTCAAAAGCATTCAGGACACCCGTCAGTGGAACTCACAGCATGGCGGTGTGTATGTGTTTGACCAGGGCAAACTGGAACCCAACCCTTACCTGAAGAACAATCACCTGATACTGGAAGATGGCCGCAGGCTGATAAAAATCAACCCGGCCTGGATGACCCGCCAGATCTCGGATATCTCCAACGCGCAAACCAGCTATAAATTCAAAATCACCAGCCTGAAGCCGCTCAACCCGGGCAACAAACCCGATGCCTTTGAACAGGAGGCCCTGCAGTACTTTGAGTTCAACAAAGACCAGAAATACTACTATCGCTTCAACGGGGAGGAGAACAAGTTTGACTTTATGGGCTCGCTGACCGCAGGCAAAAGCTGCCTGGCCTGCCACGCCGTGCAGGGATACAAAGAGGGTGACATTCGTGGCGGGATCCGGGTCAGTATGCCGTCTGAGATTTATCAGCAGCAAACGGCCATCATCGCTGATAAAGCCCGTCAGGATCAGAGAAGCACCATCATTATCGCGGTGATCATGCTGGTGATCACCTTTGCCTTCATTCACCTGCTTCACTCCCACCAGGAAGTGGTAACCCGACTCAACGAGTCGCTGGAGAAAAAAGTGAAGCAGCGTACTGAAAAGCTCAACTCGTCGCTGGCCTATGAGCAACACCTGAAAAACGTCCTGCAGATCATCACTGAGGTCAACGAAATCCTGATCTCCTCATACTCTGTACGCCACCTGCTGGAATCAAGCACCCGGAAACTGGCAGAGAACAACGCCTATCCGTTTGTGTCTGCAGCTCTGGTTCGTAACGATCTGATTGAGTTTGTCAGCCAGTCAGCCTCCGGCGGAGTTGGCCCGGCCAGCGAAGTCGCTTCCCTCAGAAGCCTGACTTCTCACCCGGCGGTTCTGGCAGCGATGAACGCTGTTATCGAATCACGTCACTACCATGTTGAAGAGCTGCCCGCCGGCACAGAACTGCTCCACCCAAGCGCACAATGGTTTATCGTCCTGCCGCTGGTTTTTGGCGACGAGCGGACCCTCTATGGCCTGATCACCGTGTTCTGTGCCCAAAAAGACGGATTTGAAGATGAAGAGCTGCATATTCTGGAAAACATGGCACACGATATTGGCATCGCCCTCTACACCCATGATCAAAAAGAGCTGATCGCCAACATGGAGCGCCAGCGCATCGCAAACTATGAAGAGACCATCCTTGCCTTTGTAAACATCATCGAGCAACGTGATACCTATACCGCCGGTCACACCATCCGGGTAGCACACTATTGTGCCCTGATGGGCCGCGAGATGGGTCTCAGTCACGAAGAGATCAACCGGCTTGAAAAAGCAGCCATCCTGCACGACATCGGCAAAGTCGCCACCCCCGATGCCATACTGCTAAAGCCCGGCAGGCTGACACCATTCGAATACGAACTGATCAAGCAGCATTCTGAGGTTGGTGCGCAAATGCTGGAACGGATTGAAATGTATCACGACCTGGCAAAAATCATTCGCTTCCACCACGCAAGGTACGATGGCCATGGTTATCCGGCCACCTCCTCACCCAATCAAATCCCGATGCTTGCTCACATCATGATCGTCGCAGATGCGTTTGATGCCATGACCACTAACCGGATATACAAACCCCGCAAGTCCATCCCCGAGGCACTGGAAGAGATCCGCGGGCAGAGCGGCAGCCAGTTCCACCCGGAAGTGGCTGAAATAGCCCTGCGGGTACTCAAAGAGACCGACCTGTCCCACACCAGCCAGATGCCGTCTTCTGAGCTGGAGCAGCGCCGGATGGCTTATTTCTTCCAGGACTCTCTTACCGGGCTGTATAACGAAGACTATCTGCACATCACGCTCAATGGTAAGCGTCACCCGTATCGCAGCCTGACACTTATCGACCTGCATCACTTCTCAGCCTATAACCAGGAGCATGGCTGGGATAAAGGCAACGAGCTGCTGAACGGACTGGCACGCAGACTCGAAACACTGTATCCGGACTGTCTCATCATTCGTTACCACGGTGATGACTTTATCATTCTGAGCAGGAAAACCATTGAAGTAGACGGGCATAGTTTGGTCCGGGATAACGCTCAGGAACCGTGTGAAATTGAAGCGGACCTGCGCTATTACGAACTCAATGACGATTTCACCTACGAGCAGTTCCTGGTCGCAGAAAACCGTTAACACTCAGCAGCCACACTAACCATACATACACACAGCCAGCCCCCGGGACTGGCTGTGAATTTCTGCTCGCTATGACCATGCGGACTCAGTACCATAGACGTCAAACCAATTTCACCAAGGTATAGAACTATGTCCCTGCCCCCATGCCCGCAATGTCAGTCTGAATACGTTTACCAGGATCAGGACAACCTGGTCTGCCCGGAATGCGCTTACGAGTGGAACCCGGCCGAAGCCGAGGCTGAAGCAGAACGTAACGCGATTAAAGATGTAAACGGTACCCGCCTGAGTGAAGGCGACAAGGTTACCCTTATCAAAGACCTGAAAGTTAAGGGCAGCTCGCAGGTACTCAAAATCGGTACCAAAGCGGTGATCCGCCGCATCGTCGAAGGTAAGGACCACCAGCTGGACTGCAAGCTGGACGGCGCTGGCGAGATGATGGTAACGGCGAAGTATGTGAAAAAAGCCTGACACCCAAAATACCCGATGGCCCATTTAAGAAGCCATCGGGCCTGCATTTAGCGGGTCACCATCTGGCGGATTTTTTCTGCCCGCTCCTCTGCGGAAAGTTCTGATGGTGCGGGAGTTAATATCCCTTTCTGGCAGGCCGGTCTGGAAGCCAGCTCATCAAGCCATCTTTGCAGGTGCGCCAGCCCTTCGATACTGACCCCGCTCCACTCGTGAATCCGGGCCCAGGGCCAGGTCGCCATATCCGCAATGCTGTACTCATCACCAGCCAGATATCGCTTCGTGGCCAGCTGAGCATTCATCACTTCAAAAAGACGTCTTCCCTCCCCCTGGTAACGCGCGATTGCCGCCGGGATCTTTTCAGGGAAGTAGCGATAAAACACATTCGCCTGACCCATCATCGGCCCTACGCCTCCCATCTGAAACATCAGCCACTGCAGCACCTGAGAACGCTGTTTGGCATCAGTTGGAAAGAACTGTCCGGTTTTTTCAGCCAGATAGATCAAAATCGCCCCGGACTCAAAAACGACAAAGTCCTCATTGTCCCGGTCGATGATAGCCGGGATACGACCATTGGGATTAATCGCCAGAAACTCCGGTTGTTTCTGCTCCAGAGCAGAAAGATCCAGCGCGTGAACCCGGTAGTCCAGCCCCATCTCTTCAAGGGCTATGGAAATCTTATGACCATTCGGTGTGGCCGCCGTGTACAACTCAATCATGATTAGCTTCCTTTTTTATCAAAGCTGGCTGATGGATGGGCGCTCAGAAATGCGTTCCTTCCACTTCTTCAGCTCCGGAAAATCCTCACCCACCTGAATATCCAGATTGGCAATGAACTCCACAAATACGAACGCGGTAATGTCAGCAATACTAAAGAAGTCCCCGGCGATATAAGCTGATGAGCTCAGCTGATTTTCCAGTGTCGGCAGAAAATCAATCACGCGCTGACGCGATTCATGTCCCCAGGCCTCGACACAGGTTTCACGGTCTGCATAAATGCCGGTGATATTGCGAAACGCCTGAAAAGCCACATACAGCCCCTGCAGTTCGACAATACGCTGCCACATTTCCACTTCGGCCTGCTCTTTTGGAGTCCGGCCAAACAACGGAGTCTTTAACGGATACAGAGCTTCAAAATAGCGACAGATCGCCACCGATTCACAAATTGTTGTTCCGTCATCCAGCTCCAGCACCGGAACGCGGCCATTGACGCTGATGGCGCGAAACGCTTTGCTGAGGTTTTCACCTCCGCGTATATCTATTTCATGCCTTTCCACTTCAATGCCTTTCTCTGCCAGAAAAATGCTGACCCGTTTGCTGCTTGGTGTTGGAGCAAGTTGGTAAATTTTCATTATACTTCCTTTATCAGAACGAACGTTCAGATTACAATCTAAACATAACAGAACGATTGGTCAATAATAACTCTGGTATTTTCTGAACGAATGTTCCGAAATAAAGACCGGGGCAAGTGAGGAAACGGTGGCAAGAACAAAGAACTTCGACCGGCAGGAAAAGCTGATTTCAGCAATGGAGCTGTTTTGGCACAAAGGCTATGCCGACACATCCGTGGCAGATCTGGTAGAGCATCTGGGGATCAACCGCTTCAGCCTGTATAACGCCTATACCGATAAAGAGACCCTGTACCGCGAAGCACTGGAGTATTATCTCCATCACATCTCTCTGCCAGCACTGGAGGCACTCAAAACCAGTGAGGCTGGAACAGAGCAGATCATTGACTTCATCACTCAGTTTGCACTGCTACAGCGGGAGCAGAAATGCGGCTGTTTCCTGCAAAACGCGATACTGGAACGCGCACACAATGATGAAGGAGTTCTGCAAAGCGGGGACGCGCTCTACAAAGCGCTGGACGAAGCTTTTTACTGTGCCCTGAATAATGACCTGACCCGGGGAAGGCTAAAAGATGGTACCGACATCCACCAGCTGAGCCGGTTTCTGGTCCTGCAAACCCAGGGGATCAGGGTACTTGGAAAAGCACAACAATATGACTGCCTGGACGGTGCACTGAAGGTACTGGTTGGACAGTTGCAAAGTGATCTGGTTGAGGTTTAGCACCAAAAAGGAGGGTTGCCCCTCCTTTTGATTACTTTACTCCGGTCTTATTTCAGGATCAGAGTCGGCTTAATCGTTGTTCCCTCTTTTGAGTTAAATACGATAAGGTTTGGGTTGCCCTCTTCCGGGTTGATCAGCACCAGCTCCAGGGTCTTCTTACCCGCCAGCTGGTTTACCAGACCGGTAATATCGAGCTCTACTTCCGTACCTTTGTCGTCCATAGTGAAGTTAGTGATGTCTGATTTCACCGCGCCCGTCAGATCCGGCTGGTTAGCCCAGGTCAGGGTTTTCTCTTCCCAGCTGTCGTTAATCGACAATACCTGAACGGTGAGGTTTGGATAACCATCCTGCACAACCAGATTTCGCATAAACATACGCAACTTACCGGAAGTAACTGTGTCCGTACCCAGCTCACTCACATCAAAGCTGAGGTAAACACGACGGTGGTGGCTGCCGGTACCGCTCATGATTTGCATGTATGAGTTGGTACCGTAGTTGTTGTTTTCAGTACCACCACCCTGCACAAAACCATCTTTAACCGAAGTCACGGTGATCTCTTTGCTCAGAGTGCCTTTCAGTTCACCCTGAATTTCAAGGCTCGCTGCACGGGCACCGGCGACACCATTCACCTCTTCCTCACGGTTGGCGATGTGGATAAAGCCGCCCTTACCTTTCTCATCAATGTTCACCAGAACCACGTTCAGATTACGGCTGTCACCATAGTTATTGACGATGTCAGTAACATCCAGCTCAATCGGCTCATCGATCTGGCTTTCTGTCAGGGTCAGAATGTTCGAAGACGGTGCACCAGTCAGGTCCGGCAGCGTGTTCCAGGTCATCGTCTTTTCAGACCAGCCTTCCGGAGCCACAAAGCCAAATGCCTGCAGGCGGATTGGT
Organism: Vibrio sp. 9-16B-A1; assembly: GCF_056726165.1. NCBI lineage: Bacteria > Pseudomonadati > Pseudomonadota > Gammaproteobacteria > Vibrionales > Vibrionaceae > Vibrio > Vibrio sp. 9-16B-A1. Next base: position 8,482 of record NZ_JBSDZD010000003.1, on the reverse strand, counting down.
TTGTCACGTACCGTATCATCACGGTCTACCACTTTTTTCAGGTGCAGTTTCAGTTTGGCTGAGGTTGCATTAATCCCCGCCAGACCGGTTGCATCAAAGTTCAGCACCGCGCGGTATTCCAGAGCCGGATTATCCGCATGGTTTTCCACGCCCATATAAGAGGCTGCACCGAAGTTCCCGTCTGCAGACGAACCATTACGCACATGACCATCACCAACAACGGCCAGGTTTACCCCGCCATTTGCCAGCGCCTGTTCAATTTGAAGGCGCGCCTCAGCAATCTCTTTGGCCTCGGCTTCGGCTGCTGCCTGCTGAGCTTCTTCCGAGTTTTGCTCAGCTTCCGCTTCTGCCGCCGCATCAGCTTCTGCCTGCTTAATCTCATCCCTGAACGCCTGGTTGCTCTCTTCTGCCCCCTGATAGAACGAAAAGGTCACGCTGTTACCCAGCTGTTGGGTACGGCCATGAGTTATCACCATCTGAGTCACTGACTGACCTTTGGCTTTTGAATCAAGGGTCAGGTTCACTTCCGCATACGCTTTGTCCGGTGTTGAGACAGAAACAACCGGCTCTGCACCACTCTCATCAACCAGAATCACGGCTGGCTGATCGACAGATACAGTCAGGTCGTCGCTGATCTGAATCGTTCCGGCATGATGGAACACGATACCCGTAACACCGAGGTCAGCATGACGTACCGCCTGGGTCGTCGCCGTGTTCGCCAGTACTGTTACCGGCAGAGCCTGCTCATAGGTACCGGTCTGCTCCGGAGTCTGACCCGGTACGATGATGTACTGGTAATCCGCTCCATTCGGCTTAATGCCATGGCTGACGCTCAGGGTAAAGACATCTTTGGAAACCGGATCGGCAGATGAACCACTGCGGATCAGCTTCCAGTTACCGGTCTGGGTCTGGTTAGACAGGTTACGCGCACCATTTTGCGGGAAGATATAACCCACACCATCATGGTGTACCCAGCCAGCACCGCTGACATCATGCGAACCATTGGCAAACTCAACACCGTCAACGGTTACCGTCCCGTTAAGCAGGGTCTGGTTAAGGGTGGTATTTACATTTTCAGCGGAAGTAGAAGAAATGCCCGCACCGAGCGCCACAATCTCATCTTTAAAGCTGAACCAGGACTTTTTCGCCTGAGTATTGAACTCACCCGCTTTGCCGCGCAGGGTCGTGAGGTTCATGTCCATGGTAGTTACACCGTACTTACCATCCGTCACGCCGCCAACAAATGAAACATCCGGCTGCATGATGATACCCCACGAGCCAGATGGCCCCTGATATTCCGGTGCCGTTACACCCGGAATCATCTTCCAGTTCCATACCGGGAAGATGTTATGGTACTCATCACCCCGCTGCTCCAGGAAGGTACTGCCAAAGCCCAGCCAGTAACCCTGCATGTTTTCACCGTTACCGGTCTCATTCGGCTCGGTTCGCTTTGAGTTCATCCGGATTCCAAAGAAGTGACCATCGGTCATCTTGGTGGAGTAATCACTGCGCCAGAAGTGTTTAAAACCATTCAGACCAGACGGCGCGCCTTTCCGGGCACCCAGTACATGATTCTTAAATGCCATGGCTTCTGCTGCGCGGGAAGGCACCAGCTCAGCAACATGGTCCATGCTGTTAAATACGCTGTTTGGATCAACATCCGCCAGTTCGCTGAGTGGTGTCAGATCGTTTTTCGGCCGGCTCAGGCCACGGCCCCAGACGTTGTAGTCCAGGCGCTCACCACGCTGCATCCATCGCCAGCCGTCAAGGAAGAAAGACGCCAGTATCTCTGACTGCTCCTGGCTGAACTTCCATTTGGAGTCACGAACAATATGAGCAATACGCAGCGTCGCGTTAAACCACACTTCACCATAACCAGCGCTGTAAAGCTGAGGACCATGAGAGTGGAAGGAGAAGTCCTCCTGAACACCGTCTTTATCGGTAAAGGCCGTCGCTTTTTCCATATCACGGATCGCAGCATCAACAATCGCATCGTCCTGAGTCAGAAGACCGCGGTAAATAACACCAAGGTTAATATCGCTGCGGTTACCGCCACTTTGTACTGCGCCGTCGCTCGGTCTTACCCCTGGCGTAATGGGCATAATGTTTGCGATGCTAAAACGCTGATGCAAGGGCATACGATCACCCAGCATCAGGGCGACTTCACCCAGAAACTGTGGCTTGCCGATATCTTCCCACCACCAGTGAGCTGTCGGCCTAGCGTCAATCCAGAAGTTCATCGCCTGGACAACGGCCTCTGCAAACGCGTCATCCTGCGTTTCTGTGTACGCCGATGCAATCATGCGCATGTTATTAAGATGGATTTTCGGGGTCCAGTTCGCTGAAGACGTCGCTGTATAATCAATCCCTTCCCAGCTGCCATCAGCCAGCATGGTATCAACCAGTTCCTGTGCTTTAACCTGTACGGTCATGCCTTCACCGTTAGCAAACCGGGCTTGTCTTTCAACAAAACCAACCAGCATATTTTTGCGCACGACTTCAAAATCATTGACTTTATCAACAACCTGTTGGTCGCCCTGATCGGTCTCAACCTGCGCATTGTCCTGCGCAGTTTGGTCATTGCACCCAAGCACAGCCAGTACTGATACGGCAACCAGTGATAGTTTTAACTTGTTCAAATGAAACTCCATGTAAATTGGATTCAGGAAGACGAAACAGCCATTCTGCATGGAACAATCAAAATGCAACGCCGTTTCAATTAGATCGATACAGTAGTTTATAAAACGCAAACAAACGTTTGCTTTATCTTCTCACTGTGAGCTTGATCAGGATGTTGTGCTGGTTTCATGCAATCGATCACAAAATGAACCAGCGTTTCAGTATGGAGTTTGGTTACCCTGCTGATACAGGTAGTGAATGGAACTCTGATGATTACAGGGGGGACCTCAAAGCGGTCAGCAAGAACCAGAAACCTGGCTGTATGAATCAATGTCCCCTTCTTTCCTTATACCCAGCCCGGCGGCAAGGCTTTGACTATACTAATAATAAATCTCCTGCAAACCGGGAGGCAGCACAATCCCCAACGCTCTGCATAACGCCAAATATGAATACAATTAAAAGGAGGCAAGATGAACCAGAGCCAGTTTATCCAGAACTTACCCAAAGTTGAGCTCCACCTGCATATTGAAGGCACACTCGAACCTGAACTGATGTTCAGCCTTGCTCAGCGCAATCACCTCTGTCTTCCTTTTGACTCTCCTGAAGCTGTCCGGGCGGCCTATCAGTTCAGCAACCTGCAGTCATTTCTGGACATCTATTATCAGGGGGCCAACGTGCTGATCCAGGAGCAGGATTTCTATGATCTGACCTGGGCTTACCTGCTGCGCTGTCAAAAAGATAACGTCATACATACCGAAATCTTCTTTGATCCTCAGACTCATACCGAACGTGGCATCACCTTTGATACCGTCATCAATGGCATCCACCGGGCGCTGAAAGACGGGCAGGAAAAACTTGGGATCAGCAGCCAGCTCATTCTGTGTTTCCTGCGTCATTTAGACGAAGAGTCGGCTTTTCAGACCCTGGAACAGGCACTTGGGCACAAAGATAAAATCATTGCCGTTGGCCTTGATTCTTCCGAGCTTGGGCATCCGCCGGAGAAGTTTGCCCGGGTGTTCGCCAAAGCACTTGAGGAGGGCTTTCTTACCGTGGCCCACGCCGGTGAAGAGGGGCCGGTCAGCAATATTTACAACAGTCTTTCGCTGCTCAGCGTTTCCCGTATCGACCACGGGGTTCGCTGCCACGACGACGAACAACTGATGAAGTTGCTGGCTGAAAAACAGATCCCGCTGACGGTCTGCCCTTTATCCAACATTAAACTGAAAGTGTTTAACGACATGGCACAGCACAATATTGCTACCCTGCTCAGAAAGGGGCTGTGTGTCACCATCAACTCCGACGATCCGGCCTATTTTGGCGGTTACATGACCGACAATTTTCTCGCCGTTGCTCAAAGCCACGAGCTGACCAATGATGAGCTGAAACTGTTTACCCTCAACGCCATTGAAGGCAGCTTTATCAGCGATACTGAGAAGCAGCGGTTACGGGAAATAACTCTCGCTTACGCCGGCTGAACCAAACACGGGCCAGAGGCATACTCTGGCCTGTATCTCTCGATTCTGAGCCATCCCCATTTTACTCTCTGCCGATACCCTGAATCCCGTCGGCTGTGTGCTTTCTCACCCGTCAGCTAAACTTTATAAAAACAGATCTGATTGCCAGTGGGGTAAATACTGATGTGCCTGCTGCGAAAATATAGCGGATTATGGCTCAGCCTTTTGTGCCTGTTTGCAACGGCAGGCAGCAGGGCAGCGCCACTCAAGCTGGTGACGCTGGAGTACCCGCCTTACGTGATGTCTGCAGAGGGGAAAGTCGAAGGTATCGCCACAGAGGTGATCCGCGAAGCATTCAGACGTGTAGACCAGCCGGTCTCCATTCAGGTACTCCCCTGGGCCAGGGCTCTGCTCTACATCGAAACCGGCCAGGCAGATGCCATCTACACAATCTTTAAGAATGATGACCGGGAGATCTTTGCCGATTACAGTCAGCAGATCCTTTTTGAGCAGACCATTTCCCTGTTTACCCTCAATGACAGTACCATCGGGTTTGATGGCCGACTGGAGGCACTGAGCCAGTATCGGTTTTGTGTGGTCAATAAAGTCAGCTATGGTGAGCTGTTTGACCAGGCTGTAGTGAATGGGGTTATAAGCAAAATTGAGCAAACCAGTAGTGCAGGTCAATGCGCCCAAATGCTTGAGCGGGGCCGGGTGGATATCTGGATAAACAACACCTTCGGTGGTCTGGATGTGGCGAAAGAGCTCGGTCTGACCAACAGATTCAGGACCCTCTCGCCCGCTATTCAGTCCACCGCCAGCTATATCGCGTTTTCCAAAAAGCGCAACCATGCGGGGCTGCGCGATAAACTCGATATGGCGCTTGGTTCGATGAAGCAGGATGGGACCTACTCGGTTATTATTGAGCGCTATTTCTCAGATGAGTAGTTCAGTCCACAACGTCATGTCGATTCCGGTTTTGATACAGATGTCTGCTCTGACTATAAGCCCATATCTCCGTAGGAATTTTCCCTGTAGTCACACAACACCTTTTTGACCGTCTCCTGCAGATCATCAGGCAGGTGTTCTTCATCAGACCACAAAAGTTCAGAGCACTTATGTGGCTCCATGTTCCTGGGATTACCACTAAAGTCCTCACACATGAACCAGAGATCCACATAGACATCGTTCACGGATTTCCTGTGCAGCGTATAGACCAGTTCCAGCTGTTCAGGATTGATGGTCACCCCAATTTCTTCCTTCGCTTCTCTGACCATGGCATCAATGGCCGACTCCCCCTCATCAACATGACCTGCAGGCAGGGACAGTTTTCCATCCTCATATCCGGTGTTATGACGGCGCATAAGCAGAATTGAGTCGTTTTTCTTTAGTATCAGGTACACAGCTAAGCAAGGACGAAACCGGGACATAGAGAGCCTATATTTGTTTTAGGACCAGTCAGTTAACCTACTGCTTTTCAGTGATAGGTTCAACAACAAATTAAACCATCAGAAGATCAAGCCAGAACTGCGGCTTAGCTCTCGTCTGGACCGCTTCAATACTGGCCTTTCTGCTCTGTCCGCCTTCAAAGAGGCCGCCTGGTTACGGCCTCCCGTTTTTTGCTCAAAGCTTGCTGGCTTTGATCCAGCTTCCTCCTGTCCACAGCTGCTCGACACCGCTGACATTCCCCTCTGAGTCTTTCTTAAACACAAACCGGGAGTAAAACTGTGTCGGGAAGAAAGTCACCTCATCAGAAGGATAGACGGCAAACTTATCCTGCCCCTCGCCCTGAACAAACAGCACGCCATCAGCCTCGGTGACTTCCATTTCAAAGCCACTTTCAAACTCATAGGTGCCCACGTATGTACGCAGCGTATCTGCTGCCACCCGCTCCGCTTGATGCAGCCCGTATTTATAGTTTTGCCAGTCGTACGTTTCTGCAATCGAATGAAGGATCTCCAGTGCAAGTCCATCCCCACGGTTACCATTGGTCAGAACGATCGCAGCCTTTCCACCCTGCTCGTAAGCGACAAAGTGCGACTCCATACCGTAGTTGATCCCGCCATGATGAAAATAGCGTTCCGTGCCCTGGTTTTGCACAAATACCCCGTGCCCGGCAAAGCCATTCACGCTCTGGAGTAACAGCCTGGCCGTCTCATTCGAAACCACCTTCCCGTCCCCCCCGTCCAGCGCCGCCTGGAGAGAAATCACAAACTTACCCAGGTCCGTGGGAGTGGTCCAAAGACCTGCCGCAGCTTTCTCAGGATGAACCCGCCACAACCCCTGAATCTCTTCACCATCAATGTGTGCATGGGCCAGATTCTGGTACTTTCCGGCGACACCGGCCTGGTCAAACGTCGAATTGGTCATATTGAGCGGCTCAAGCACCTCTGTTTTGGCCAGCTCATCAAAGCTTTTTCCGGTGGTTTGTTCGAGCAGATACTGCAGTATCGAGTATCCACCGCCAGCATACTTCCACTGACCTATGGCCGCTTCATCAAGTACCACGGCATGGCTGATACCTTCGCCTTTTAAGCTCCCCAGAAGATCAGGCATATCAGGTTCAAACCAGCTTTTTACCCAGTCAACGAAGCCTTTTTCCGTCCCCTCCGGTTCATACCCCAGATACATAGGATTGTCGTATCCTGCGGTATGCGAAATCAAACCAGAAATGGTGACTTCGTTGTTCAGTGTGCCTTCGCCCCAGTCATCAATATGCTTCGATACAGGCTCATAAAGGGAGAGTCTTCCGCGTTCAACCTGCTGCAAAGCCATCACGGCGGTGACCGGTTTACTGATTGAGGCCACCTGGAACAGGGTATTCTCATCAACCGGCTCCTGTGTGGCCTGGCTTTTCACCCCGTACCCTTTCGCCAGTACGATCTCTCCGTTTTCTATCACCACAATACTCACCCCGGGGATTTTGTACTCTTCCATCCGTTCCAAAATGGTGAAAGCGGGCGTCTCCTCTCCCTGATAACGGACAAGTGGCTTGATGTTGGTTTCAAACTGCTCTGCCAGTTCCTGATTTGCGTATGCGCTGAATCCAACCAGTCCCAGACAACAACCAATTACTTTCAGGTTCATTTTTGCTCCGCGAAGTTAAGAAATCTGAATCCAGACTACCCCACTTCGGAGATGCTTTAATCCTGACTAAAGTTGGATTTTATAAAATACGCGATGCATACCTCAAAGTGAGCAAGATGAAGATCCCGGCACAGAAAAAAGCCCCTGCCAGATCACTCTGGCAGAGGCTAAATAAACATCTAAAAGCAGAGAAGCGGGGTCAATAGGGCGCCCCCATTAGACAACAAAAGCAATCAAAGCGAACAAAGACATTAGCACCGCCGTATAAAATGACCTCTGCCGTACAAAGTAAATTATTACACCAAAGGAGAAAGCAAGATAAATTAGCATCAAAGTAAACACATTGAGTACATTGTCATCTCGCACTTTATCTCTTTGTTCTTTATATGTGTATGCTCTGGCCTTATATTCAGCAAACTCATCCTCAGTCATCACATCCTTACCTGACATTGATTCAAAGTACTTAGCTTGTTCCTGACTTTCAGTGTTAAAACTGATTAACTCACCTTTAAATACAGGGAAAAAAGCCCAAAAGGCAACAAACACTATTAGTACAAGCCTACTCTTCTTCACCAAAGACTCCCCTTTTAAATAACCCAGAGCTACAAGTTAACACTCAGCCTTTAAAATCCTTCAAGCTATCTTTTCTTACTCCAGTTGGAATGAAGTCATACTCATTAGTAGGAACAACACCTGTCACAATCCCAATTTTAGTTGACCACTACAACCTGACCCCAATCGCTTCTCGGGTTACTCTAACTCACTATTAACAAGCATACATACAGAGCCTCGTTTTCGAACAATGCTTATAGGTTTACTACTCTCTCCTCCATCTAATGAAATCTCAACCTTTAAATTTTGGTTTTCAAAAGTCTGAAGTTCCAAAATAAGTTGCTTTATTGTTTTACCCCTTGTAACCCAACAAGGGTTTTTAGTGTCGTTCAAAGCTAATCCCCAATACGATTTAAATCTACATCAAATATGCCATCTCTGGTTTCTCTCTTTCCGACCTACTCTCAGGGTCAGGTCTTGCCTTTTGCCACTATCCTGCTTACCCGGGAGTAATGCAACCCAAAATGCTCACCTATCTGTTTCTGGGTATAGGCTCCGCTGTTGAATGCCGCTGCAATCGCCTCATCGCGTGAGCTTGCCTCCCTCTCGTACTCCTCCAGTGTTTTGGCTTTATCTCTTCGCGGCTTCAACGGGATCTCTGACAAGTCCCTCTTCTCATCACCCAACTCTGACTGGTGCCGTTCCACAAACTCATCCAGACCAAGAAATATCTGCTTTTTCAGCTCGCTCCAAAGCGGCTTTCCCACCCC